>JABDNS010000116.1 GCA_013043705.1 Pseudomonadales bacterium | reverse complement strand
GACCATAGGAGCCAGTAACAAATACCACGCCGTCGAAGCCCGATTCGGTATCAATGGTAAACATAACCCCCGCGCTGCCCGTTTCGGAGCGCACCATGCGTTGAATGCCGGCGCTTAGCGCCACGCCTTCATGGTCAAAGCCCTTGTGCACGCGATAGGCAATGGCGCGGTCGTTAAACAGCGAAGCGAAAACTTCTTTCACCGCCACTTTAACGTTGTCGATGCCCTTGATGTTCAGGAAGGTTTCCTGCTGCCCGGCAAATGAGGCATCGGGTAGGTCTTCGGCGGTGGCCGAAGATCGCACGGCAACGCTTAGCTGCGCATTACCTTGTTGCAATTCACTAAATGCCTGCTCCATCGCGCGGTCTAACGTTTCCGGGAAAGGCGTTGCCACAACAGCCTCGCGAATCTCGGCGCCAACCTTGGCAAGCTGCTTAACGTCTTCTACGTCGAGTGAATCCAGCGCCTTGCGAATGCGCTCGTCCAGGCCCTCGTGCTTGATGAATTCGCGGTAGGCGTGTGCAGTGGTGGCGAAGCCATCGGGCACCGATACGCCTTTATTGTGCAAACCGCTGATCATTTCACCCAGCGACGCATTTTTGCCGCCGACCGAGTCGACGTCACCCATACCCAATTTGCTAAACCAGACTACATGAGAATGCAAGGAAACCTCCGAAGAATATGATGGAGCCAGTACGATATTTGGCTTGCGGGCAAGCAGTGTGGTTTACTGCGCATAGTCGCTGGCGCTCCGCCCGCAGGATAATCGATTAGACGCGAAAAACACAGATGAAACGCACTGCATTTTTCATCTCGGACAGCACCGGCATCACCGCTGAGGTGATGGGCGAAAGCCTGCTGTCGCACTTTCCCGGCATCGAGTTTGACAAGCAAGTGCTGCCCTACGTCGATAGTGAAGCCAAGGCCAATGAAGCGGTAGCCACCATCAACCTGGCTGCCGAGCGCGACGGCAACAGACCAATTATCTTCGAAACGCTGATCAGCAAAAATCTGCGGCGCATTATTACCAGCGCCAACGGCTTTAGTTTTGACGTGATCAACACCTTTCTAAAGCCACTGGAGCAGGAGCTTGGTGCGCACAGCACCTCTGATGTAGGCCGCCCTAGAGTCGCCAGTAAAGACACCAATTATATTCGCCGCATCGAGGCAATCAATTTTGCGCTCGACAACGACGATGGCGCGCGCCTGAACCGCTACCCCCAGGCCGACATAATCCTGACCGGGGTTTCACGCTCGGGCAAAACACCCACCAGCCTGTATCTTGCCTTGCAGTTCGGCATCTACCCGGCTAACTACCCGATTACTGAAGAAGATATGGAAGTGTTCGACTTGCCCAAACCACTGCGTGAGTATCGCGGCAAGCTGTTCGGGCTTACCATTTCAGCGGAGCGACTCACCGCAATTCGCAAAGAGCGCCGCGCCAACAGCCGCTATGCGTCGGTGGATCAATGCCGGCGTGAAGTGGCCGAGGTTGAGCGCTTGTTTGAGCAGTATGATATTCCGTACATCGATACCACCGATGTCTCGATTGAAGAAATTTCTACCCGCATATTGGCCACTACCGGCATTGAGCGGCACTTTCGCTAGCCGCTGTTTTGCACGACCGCCACTACTTTGCAACTTTGCTGCAAATAGCACTACGCACCAATCAACTCCGGCTCCCGCTGCAGGCGAACACCGAACGCCGCCTCTACTGCTTTCACTATCTCGGCCGCGAGCGACAATACATCGTCGGCGCTGGCCCGGCCAGGCTGGTGGTTCACCAGCACCAACGCCTGCTTGGCATACATGCCAACCGCAGCGCCTTCGCGCCCTTTGAAACCACAGTATTCAATTAGCCATGCGGCCGCCAGTTTGCGTTTGTCGGTAGCGCCGGGCACCGCATACATCGGCAATGCCGGGTGGCGCTGCTGCAATTCATTGGCGAGCGCGGCGCTGACCACCGGGTTGTGAAAAAAACTGCCCGCATTGGGCACACGCGCCGGGTCGGGTAATTTCTCACGGCGAATAGCAACCACTGCGTCGAATACCTGGCGCGCGCAAGGTAATGCAGCATTGCTGCGGCCAGCTATGCCAAGGTGATTAGCCAAAGCGGGATAGGCAAGCTCAGGCTGGTAGCGCTTGCTTAAACGCAACACCAGCGACACAACTATGCACAGGCCTTTGAGTGCGCCTTTGAACAGGCTATCGCGATAGGCAAACTCGCATTGTTGTTTAGTCAGTGAATAAATACCCTGCGCGTTACATTGCCAGCCACGCGCACTGGCGAGCCCGGCAATTGCGCGCCGATCCAGCGGCGCGATTTGCACGCTCTCTACGCAGGAGGCTACTTCCACGCCGTAGGCGCCAATATTCTGGATCGGTGCGGCGCCTACCAGGCCGGGTATCAATGCAAGGTTTTCCAGCCCGTACCAGTGCTCGGCTACACAGCGCTCAACCAGCGCGTGCCAGTTCTCGCCAGCCTGTACCTGTAACCTGATAAAATCATCGCTGTCGTCAAGCACGCGCTGCCCCTGCAAGGCCAGCCCAACCACAAGGGCGTCTACCTCGCGAGCCGGTACGATGTTGCTGCCCTGCCCTATAGGCACAACGGCAAGCCCTTTTGAATCTGCATGCTCGATTAGCGAAGGCAGTGCCTCGACATTGTCCAAGCTGGCAAACAGCCGTGCGCGGCTCTTTAATTGCAACGTATGCATGCGCTGCAAATTACAGTTGGAAACATATTCCGCCGGCACGATTAAAAATCTTCGCCTGTGCCTGGGCCAGCCAGTTTATCGAGCAATTGCGCGGTGGCGCGCTCAACCAGTTGCAATACCTCAGCAAATCCATCCTCGCCGCCGTAATACGGATCGGGCACTTCAAGCGGTAATTCAATGCCTGTATAACGCAAGAACAGGTCAATTTCACCCGCGTAGGAAGCCGGCGACATGGCGCGAATATCCAGCAAATTAGCGTTGTCCATAGCAAGGATTAGATCGAAGCGGTCGAAGTCCTTGCGCTCGATTTGCCTGGCACGCAGCGGCGCCAGGTCATAGCCACGCTGAGCTGCAGCGTCGGTGGCCCTGGCATCCGGTGCGTGGCCAATATGCCAGTCTCCGGTTCCACAGGAGTCCACCTCGATTAAATCGCCAAGCTTGCGTCGGCTAATCCACGCGTCGACAACTGCATGGGCGGTTGGCGATCTGCAGATATTGCCAAGGCAGACGAACAATATGCGGGTTTTCTCTGGCATCACTATGCCTCTTTTTTTGCGGCGGCTTAATTTGCAGCGGCAATATTTTTCCTGGCGCGCTCCAGGTCTTCAGGACAATCAATGCCGGGTGGCACTTGGGCTACAGCCTCGGCGCAGTGAATGCGTAAACCGTTGCTAAGCGCGCGCAACTGTTCGAGCTTTTCGCTCGCTTCCAATGGCGATACCGGCCAGCTGACAAAGGCTTGCAGCGCGCGAACCCGGTAGGCATATAAACCCAAGTGTCTATAATAGCCTGCGTTAACATCACCCCCGGTGTTTTCAAACTGTTCGCGCAGTGCAGCCAGCGCGTCTGGATTGGCTCCGCGCAGGTGCGGTATGGCGGCGCGAGAAAAATACAGTGCGAAATCCTGCACGTCGCGCACCACCTTAACCGCATTGGTATCCAGCAGCTCGTCGATATCGTTAATCGGTGTACACATCGTGGCGATATCAGCCAACGGGTTGTGCTCTAAATTGGCTGCCACCTGCTCGAGTACCGCAACCGGCATTTCCGGCTCATCGCCCTGCAGGTTAACCACGATATCCTGCGCAGCGAAATTGCAGGATTGCGCCACCTCGCACAGGCGATCGGTGCCCGACGGGTGTTCGCTACTGGTCATCACCACGCGCCCGCCAAATCCTTCAACGACATCAAATACACGCTGGTCGTCGGTAGCCACTATAATTTCGGCCGCGGCCGACTTGCTGGCACGCTCGTACACGCGCTGTATCATCGGCTTGCCGGCAATATCCGCAAGCGGCTTGCCAGGCAAACGAGTGGACGCGTACCGCGCCGGAATAACGATGCAGTAACGTGAAGGGTTGCTAGCTCTATTGCTCAATATCTTGATCCATTATGAAAAGTAACGGCGCAAGCTTGCATAATCGCACGAGCTTTAGCCCGGCCACGCTGCGAACCTGTATCACGCACTGGCATCGTCTGCAGCAGTGCTAAGCAGGCTACGATTTTGCGCTTCGCGCCAGGCCGATAACTGCTGCAGGCCGCTAAACACCGCGGTAAAGGCCGAGCCATGCACATCAACTTCAACTTCTGCGACGCCACTGGGCAGCGGCATGCTGTCCGCGAACTGCCTGCATTTTACCGCGTCTTTGCCGGTCATAATAAAAACCGCCTCACCCGCACCTTTGTGCTCGCCAGCCAGGTGTTCAAAGTCCGCAAGACAATAAGCGTGATGGTCTGCAAAGGCTGCGCAAGCCAGTTTCTTGCCGGGGGCGGTTTTCTGCAATAGCTCGCGCAAAGCATCGAAAAAGCGGCGCGGGTTGCCCAGCGCCGCCACCGCAATAACCGTGTCTGCGCGTTCAAGCGCTTGCGCAAAAGATTCTGTGCTGTGCTGGCGCGGATCATTAGCGGCGGGCAAAGCAAGTGGGCGAAACGCACTAAGGTGCAACTGCATACCCAGTGCAGCCTGCCCCTCTAACGCCAAGGTGCCAGACGCAGCCGCACCATTCAAAATAATCGTATCGCAAAGTTGCAGTCGTGCCACTGGCTCGCGCAGCGGGCCGGCCGGTAGCAGGCGGCGATTGCCAAAGCGGCGCGCATCGTCGACAACGGCAAACTCTACATCGCGCGCTAGCGCGTAGTGCTGCAGGCCATCATCACTAAGGATCACGTCGGTGCGAACGCCAAGTGCGGCGCGCTCAGCAAGTACCTTTTGCATTGCCTGTTTGCGTTTGGCACCGATCATCACAGCGGGCCGGGTATCATCGGTGAACCTGGCTATTTCGGTAGCCAGTAACAGCGGCTCATCACCCACCACAGCGGCATCGTCATCTACCGAAACCCAGCGCGGCTGATCGGAGTGGGCTACATGCGAGCCGCCATAACCGCGGCTTAATACCGCAAATGAATATTCGCGCGTGTGCAGGGTTTCAGCGAGCTTGAGTAAAAAAGGGGTTTTTCCGGTGCCGCCCACCGTGATGTTTCCTACCACCACCACCAGGCAATCGGGACGCATCGCATCATCAAAGCCCGGTGAGAGCCGCTGCACCAGTTTGCGCTTGACTATGCGTGCATAAACATAACTTAGTGGCAGCAACAGCGTAGAGCATAGGCCGCCGCGCTCAGTACGCGGATACCATAGGGCCTGCAGGCTGGACTCGATCGATTCTCGCAGGGAATGGCGCAGTGAACGGCGCGTTAAAACCTTGCTGTTTGCCGGGCTGGCTTCTTGCTGTTTGTCTGCACCAGCAGGCATTGCGCCAGGTCGCCTATTCGGCGTCTTCATCCTGGGTAGTAATATTGACTTGCGAGAAACCGAGCTTGCCACCAATATCGATAACCCTTACCACCGCTTGGTATGGTGCACCAGCATCGGCAGTAATCGTTAGCGGCTGCTGGTAATTTTCTCCGGAAAGGTTGCGCAGCGCGCTGCTCAATGTAGCAACACTATCGTCTATTAATGATTTATCGGCAATGCGGTAAAAGCCATTCTGGTCGATTACCACTTCCAGCGAACCGGTGCGCCCATCGCTGGACTGCGAATTTGTGGCGCGCGGTAGATTCAAGGTCAGGTGCGACTCTTTGACGAAACTGGTAGACACCATGAAAAAAATCAGCAACAAAAACACCACATCGATCAATGGCGTTAAGTTGACATCAATATCCTGGCGGCGCTGGCGCTTGAACTGCAAGACGAATCTCTTTTTTAAGTAAGTTTCTAAGCTAAGGTCAAACAGCAACCGCAGGGGTTGCCGGTGCGCCGGCCACCTGCACGTCGCGCTGGCTATAAAGTGCATCGACCAACTTGATTGCCTCTTGTTCCAGCGTAACCACTACCGTGTCGATCTTGCGCTGGAAATAGCGATGCATCATCAATGCAGGTATCGCAACGGTAATACCCGATGCGGTTGTAATGAGTGCTTGCGAAATACCGCCGGCAAGAATGGCCACGTTGCCGGTGCCGTGCAGCATTAGCTCCGAGAAAACCGTAATCATACCGATGACGGTTCCGAGCAAACCCATCAAAGGCGACACCGACGCAATGGTGCCGAGCGTATTCAGGTAACGCTCCATGTCGTGTATCACGTAGCTGGCGGCCTCACCAATACTCTCTTTCATGATGTCCCTGCCAGCATTGGCGTTGTTCAAGCCTGCCGCAAGAATAAGACCCAATGCCGAATCGCCGCGCAACTGGGCGAGCGCCTCGTTATCCAGCTTGCCCGCTTTTAGCCGGGTCCAGACATCGGCGAGCAAGTCTTCGGGCACCAGTCGCCGGCTGTTCAGCGCCCACAACCGCTCCAGGCAGATAGCAACCGCAACCACAGAAAAGGCCAGGATTGGAATCATTAGCCAACCACCGGCTTTTACAAATTCAAACACGAATCAAGCTCCCCTGATCAACAAAGCGATAAAGAATGTAGCGCAATAAGCAGCCGGTAGACAGTGGCATCCTTTACAAACCCCCGCCATCTGCCTGCGGATTGCAGCCGGACGGCGGGAATTTGGACAACTGGCAACCACATCGTATTGGCCGCTGCCGGTAAACCCAAAAATGTCGCCTGGCAGGCCGGGCGCAGTGCGGCGCACGCCAGCGCCCGGCCTTAAAATCCAGGCGAATGGCGCCATGGTAATCACTACGCAGGATTTGGATGTCGCGTGCGCGATAGCGCGCGAGCACCGCCGCATGCGGATGCGCATAGCGGTTGCGATAACCGTTGGAGAACAACGCGACACCAGGCTTAACCACATCAAGGAATGACGCGGTTGATGAGGTCTTGCTGCCGTGATGAGGTGCCATCAATACCGTCGCTGCCAGCGCCCGTCGGCCGAGCGGCAACAAATCAACTTCGCTGTCCAATTCGATATCGCCGGTGAGCAAAACGCTGCCTGCGGACCTATGCAACCGGGCCGCGTTCGTCGCATCCAGGCTACTTGCCACTGGCGGTGACATCGAACGTATCATCAGCACACAGGATGCGTTATTTTCGCTTTGCCCGCCCGCGCCGTTATTAAGAAAATAAAACGCTACGCCATCCCGGCGCCACGCAACGCCCTCTTTACAGGGTTTTGCATGCACGCCCGCGGGCAAAACCCTAACCGCACTGCCACCGGTATACCACTGGCCTACGTCAATTGCGCTGCCGAGTGACTCAGCGCCGCCAGTGTGATCCGAGTCGGCGTGACTGAGAATCACAGCGTCCAACGCCGCAATACCCATATGCCGCAGCGCGGGCACAAGCGTGCTACTGCCGGCGTCCCGGCCAAATCCAAATGTGCCTCCGGTATCGAACAGCCAATTGCCCTGCGCAGTCTGCACCAGCACCGCGGTGCCCTGCCCCACATCAAATTGCCAAAGCGAGATATCGCCACGCGCTAATTGGCCGCCGCCGCGTAAGTTTAGTAGCGGCATTGCAAACAAAACCATCCAAAGCAACGCTGCAAGCGGCACCAGTGGCCCCTTTCTGCAAGCAAGCAAAACAACGGCCGCAAGCATAGCCACCAGCATGCTAACGCCCGCCAACTCGCCTTCAATACGCCAATTGGCAAGTGGCGTTTGTTGCAAGTACGCCAAGCAGTGCATCACCAGCAACAGGCCCTTATCGGCAAGCGCTAGCAGTGCACTCGCCATGCCGTTGTGCAGGTACGATGCCAGCAAACCTGCAAGCCCGGCCGGGATGACCCAAAAGCTGACGATCGGCACGGCCAGTAAATTAGCCAGTGGCGCAACCATTGCCAGTGGCAGCCCTAACGCAAGCTGTATCAACGGCATGCCAAACAAAAGTGCGCACTGCGCGCTGAACAATAGTTTTATCCAGGTTAAAAAAACCGGCTTTTTCTGCACTGTAATCGGCCGATTATTAGCGCCGTGGGCCGCAAGCAGTAACACCGCAACCGCAAAAAAAGAAAGCCAAAAGCCGCCGCCAAGTAGCGCCAGCGGGTCGAATAACAATAAGCCGGTTGCAGCAGTACAAAGTACGCTCCACGGCGAACTGCGCCTGTGCAGCAGCATCGCTGCCGCAGCGCATAGCAGCATCACCAGTGCTCTTTGCGTAGAGATTGCAAAACCCGATAGTGCGGCATAGAAAACTGCAGCCGGTACGGCGCCACTAGCGACAGCCGTGGGCACCGACACAAAAAGCAACAGCCGCGGAAGCATCCACAACAAAGACTTCGCGAGCAGCGCACCCGCAGTAGCAGCGGTGGCGATATGCAAACCGGAAATAGCCATCAGGTGTGCAGTGCCGGTTTCAATAAAAAGTGTGCGCTGCGCATCGCTCAGTGCAGATTTATCGCCCAACAGCAAAGCATTCAGGATTGGCCCGTATTGCAGCGAAGCTATCAAAGGTTGGAGTACACGATGGCGCGCAAGCCGCAGCGACATCGAATCGGCTGGGGCTAGCTGCAGCACCGGATGACTTTCGCGGACGTAACCGTAAGCGTGAATGCGCCTGCCCAGCGCATGCTTGGCCAGGTCAAAACCACCAGGGTTTACCCAACCCCTGGGGCTGCGCAAGCGCACTACCATGCGCCACTGCTGGCCACTCTCGAAGCGCTGCACACCGTAATAGCTCAAGCGCAGCCGCTTCAGGCCGACCACGTTGGATGGCGCGTTGCTAGCCGCCGTTGAGCCCGCCGCTTGATTCAGCAAGCGCAGCGCATGCAAATGAAAATCGAACTGCTGTTTACGGCGCAGCGCGCCGAACTGCTGGCCTTCGCTGCGCGCCACAATTCCGTGTACGCGTCCCTCGATCACATATTCGAAACCGTCTAGTGTTTCCGGCAGCCGCCGCTCGAGTTGCAACTGCGCCTGCCACTGCGCGTAGGCACTGCCTAAAGCGAAGCAAGCACACAGTAACAAAGCTTTGTAAGGCCAGCGGCGCGAACGGCTGAACGCCCACAGGTAAAGCAGAACAGAAACCACGCCAATGGCGGCCAGTGTGTTAGCGGCAAATAGTGCGGGCAACAGCAATAAACTGCCAACTCCCGCACAAAAAGATAGCTTCCATGCCATACAGTCGCCTCCTGCGAGCTGTTGATCAAGTACCTGTTTTCAATGCAGGTTTTGTTATGAAAAGCGAGTAAATAAAAATTCCGTCACGCGCACTCGACAGCAATGCTTACTTTATGAGCTACGATTTTATAATCAACACCGCCACTGGCGCGGTTGTCACCAAGGTCAGGGCGCCAGCATTATGCTTGTGCGGCCCAGGAAGTTGGCCCCATGCGCGCTTTTGCGATCTCACGCTCTGCAGTAAAGATCATGCCGGCAGGCATGACAACCAAAGAACTTTTGCGTTGGAACCGCCACTCGGTATCCCGGGCGATGCTGATAGGGTTGTTCGTCGTACCGCTGCCTATTCCTTCGCAAATGCTGCTGGCCGCATTGCTTGCCTCGCTGCTGCGCGCAAACTTGCCGCTGGCCGTTTCGCTGGTTTGGGTTTCCAACCCGTTAACCATCCTGCCTATTGCATGGTTCTGTACCGTGCTCGGCTGTAGCTTGTTAAACCAGGACCCCGCATTTTTATTTTCGCTGGAGTTCACATCAATTAGCGAGCTGCTGGAGCAAACCTGGCGACCGTTGTTCCTGGGCGCATTATGCTGTGGCACCGTGCTGGGCCTGGCCGGCTACCATATTACACAATTTTATTGGCGCAGCAGTGTTCTGCGTCGCTGGCGAAACCGCTCAAAAACGCTGCTGGAAGCGCGAAACACGCGAAGTCTTAGTGCTTGAATACGTGAGCGATTTAGCACTTTAACGCCCCTTGCCATTCAAAACCGCAGCCGGCTGCAGGCGCGCGGCTTGCCAAGCGGGGATAACACTGGCTACAAAACTCATCGCCAGCGCGATAGCACTGATCAACAGCAGATCAGTTAAACGCAACTGCGCCGGCAGGTAATCAATTGGATATATTTCTGTCGATAATAGCGCATTGCCCAATAAACCCTGCAGGCTGTTAACCGCTGCCGGCGCCAATAAAGCCAAGCCACAGCCAAGCAACAAACCCAGCCCAACGCCGATAAACGCAACCCACATGCCCTGCCAGATAAACACGCCGAGCACGCGGCGCCTGGCCAGCCCCATTGAGCGTAGAATGGCGATATCAGCACGCTTGTGCCTGACCACCATGCCAAGCGTAACGAACACATTAAACGCGGCAATCGCAATAATCGACGCAAGCAGTAGCACCACCATTTGCCGCGACAACTGGATTGCCGTATACAAATTACCGTAGGTTCGGGTCCAGTCCTGCACCTGCACAGCATCCGGCAACTCGCTGGCAATGCGCCTGGCGTGCAAGGGTGCAGCAAAAACTTCGTTGAATTGCAGCTGGATACCATCGTAACCCAATTCATTGCCGGTAATTTGCGCCGCACTGGCTAGATCGAGTAGCGCAATGTGCTGGTCGAGTTCGCTGCCAGTATGCAAAGTTGCAACCAAAGCAACGCTATGCACCGCGGCGCGCTGCCCCGACAACACCGATGCGCTCAGCGACGAATCGATCTGCGCAGCTTTTTGCCGTTGCGCCATCACCATTAAACGAAGTTTGTCGCCTGGCTCAACGCCCAGCTTGTCAGCCAGCCTCTGGCCAAGAATTACTTCACCGGGCGCCAGGCCGGCCAGCGCTTGCCCGCCGATGCCATGAATAAATTCACCTGCCAGCTCGCGAAAACGATCGTAGTCGGTGCCCTGCACTAAAACGGGCTGTGCTGATGTGCCGCGAATAGCCAGCGCCTTAAATTCAATGTATGGCAATACGCGCCGTGTCGATGGCTGCTTGGCTACATCGGCTAGTGTTTGTTGCAGACCCGACGAGCCGTCTAATTGAATGGTTGCGTGCGGTACCAGGCCAAGAATGCGCTCTCGAAATTCCCGCTCAAAGCCATTCATCACCGACAGCACCAATACCAGCAAGGCAACCGCAACTACCATGCCCGCCAACGAAACCGACGAGATCATCGAGACCAGCGCGCTGCGCTGGCCGCCGCGAAAAAAACGCCAAGCCAATTGCCGCTGCAAAGCGCGCGGCAAGTTTTTTCCAGCTTGTCTGGCGTCAACCGGCATGCGGATCCTGGATCGGTAATTGCTGTGCAGCCGCGCCAACTAAATCACTGGGCTTACACGCATGTAAAACGCCGTCTCGCAGTTCGTAACTGCGATCCATCACCGACGCAACGCTGGGATCATGGGTAACCACAATAAAAGCGCTGTCACCGCTGGCCGACAAAGTGTCGATAAGCGATAACACATTTTGCGCGGCAGCCCGGTCGAGGTTACCAGTGGGCTCATCCATTAACACGCAGGCTGGCCGATTCGCCAGCGCCCTGGCAACTGCGACACGTTGGCGCTCGCCGCCGGATAACTCCGACGGCCTGTGAGTAGCGCGCTCTGCAAGACCCACTTTTTGCAACCATTGCTTGGCTGTGGCAGTGGCCTTATCGGGTGCTTCACCGGCAATTAACAAGGGCATTGCCACATTTTCGGCAGCGTCGAACTCGCCAAGAAGATGATGGAACTGGTAAACAAAACCCAAGGTTCTGTTTCTCAGCGCGCTTAAGGCGCTGTCGTCCAGGCCGCTGGTGGTTTGCCCACACAATATTAATTCGCCCTTATCGGCCGCATCAAGCAGTCCCAGTACACCCAATAGCGTGCTTTTACCCGATCCGGAGGCGCCAATAATTGCAATGCGCTCGCCGCGCGCCAACTGCAAATTGATCTCCTGTAGCACGCGCAACTCTACATCGCCCTGCCAATACGACTTCGCGATACCCGTACAGCTTAGCGCCAGTTCATTTGTGTTTTGGTTTTTCAATAGATTTACTTTCCGCAAACTGCACCGCATAAAGTTACGCGGCGCCTGAATAATTCAGTGCGCGCCCGCCAGCGCCACCACCGGGTCTATGCGCGCCGCGCGCCTGGCTGGCAGCAAAGTTACCATTACACTGATAGCCAGTGCAGCAAACACCACAATCACCACATCCTGCCAGCGCAACAGCGAGGGCAAATAAGGAATAAAGTAAACTTCGGGGTCGAACAACTGCCAGCCACTGGCGCGCTCGAATGCTTGTAACAATTTACCAATGTTTGGCGCCACCAGCACGCCGAGCAACGCACCGCAAAAAGTACCTGCCGCTGCAATTGTTGCGCCCTGGAAAATAAACAAACGGTTAATCTGCTCAGCGCTGGCGCCCATGGTGCGCAATACTGCGATGTCTACGCGCTTGTCATTCACGGTCATCAATATAATCGATATTACGTTGAACGATGCCACCGCGACCACCGCCAGCAACAACACAAAAATCATTACTTTTTCCATCACCACAGCACGATACAGGCTGGCGTGCTCGGAGCGCCAGTCTTGCCAGCTTAGATCTAATGACAAAATACCTTGAGTAGTTAGCGCCTGGATTGCGTCGCTAACAATGGCGTTGGCGCGAAACTGCTGGTCAACTGTGATGCGTACACCATCCACTGTGGCGTTATTCGCGAATAGCCGTGCGGCGCTATCGACATCGGTGAATGCGGTTGATTGATCAAGCTCGGCGCCCACCTGGAAAATTGCCTGCACATAAAAGTTGCGCTGCCGCAGCAGCGGGCCCATCGGCGTAATGCGCACGCCAGGTAAAACCAGTTGTACGCGATCGCCGGGAAACACGCCCAACTGCCTGGCCAGGTGATAGCCCAACACCAGGCCGTAGCGCTGCTCGCCCAGGCCGCTGGCATCGCCCATTACAAGGTGCTCTGCAATGCCCGGCAACGCGTGCTCGCCTTGCATCTCAACGCCCGCAAGTGCGGCCGCCTGGAACCGCCCATTGGCACTAAACATCGCCATGCCTTCAACATGCGGTGTTACTGCAACGATGCCAGGCTGTGCCAGCAACGGCTCTCGCAGGGCGGCCGCCCGGGCGTGACCGCCCTGCGGAGATAGCGTGGCGTGGGGCAGCAAAGACAGCATCCTGTTTTGCAGTTCGCGCTCAAACCCGTTCATCACGCTGGTGACAACCACCAACGCAAATACTGCCAGCGCCAGCCCGGCCAGCGACACAAAACTCAGGAATCCGGTAAGGCCGCGATTCAGATAAGGTGCGCTGTAGCGCAACGCAACAGCGGGAACAAAAGGCAGGTTTGACAAGGCTGGCAGGATCCGGAGGTTATTAATTCACCGATACAGCAGCCCCGCGCGAGTCGCACAGCGCTAAAGCCGACAAGAAAGTAGCCGCAAGTATACTAAACTCAATCGGAGTACACGCGCCTGTCGCCAGTGCGCGGGGCATCCGGGGGAAACATGAACGCTTCTAATGATTCGGTCCATAGCGACGTGGCAGATCGCCGCCAGCGGTTTCGCATCGACGACACCGCTATTTTGGAAGTCTCGCCAATTGAGGTAGACGCCGCAGAAAAGAGCCCCGCCGACGATTTTTTCAGCCCGTCAGCTCCTTTCAAACTTGTGCGCGAACTGCAGGCCATTGAGGGTGATCACCACGGGCTAATGCGCGCAATCGCTGAGCAAAATAGCGAACTGGCGGCTTACCTGGGTGCAATGAACAAAAAAATTGAAGCCATTGGCAGCGCGGTCGCGGAGGCCACGCTGGGCGAAGATCAAAAGCTGCAGTCGATAGATTTGAGCGAGGGCGGCATTGGCTTTACCCACGATGCAGAGCTGAGCCGCGATGGCTACTATGCAATCAAAATCTGGTTCCACCGCGCACTGATCGGCTTTGCCGCCTACATCAAGGTGGTGGCTTCAAGCAGGGCAATAGACGGCGGTTATCATATTTCGGCTTCCTTCCATGCGCTGCCGGAAGCTGAGTCACAAATCATTGCAAAGCACATTATGCAAGTACAGGCTGAGGCACAGCGCGCAAAGCGTCAACTAAGCGAAGACAGCCAGGATTAGCCTCGACTATAATTGCGCATAGCTTTTGCTTTCAACCTGGAGTCGCCCATCATGTCAATTCTCAAATCCCTCTGCGGCCTAATGCTGGCCACGCTTATGTTGCTGCAACCGTTAATGGCGAATGCAGAGTCCGTGCGCGTGCCGATTGCCAGCCAGGGTGGCAACGCCAGCGATATTGCCAGGCCGACGGCCGGTATGACCGGCGACCGGGTACTGGCAAGATTCGGTGAACCCCTGCGCGCGCTTGCGCCGGTTGGCGATCCGCCAATCACACGTTGGGAATACGCTGATTTTTTTGTTTACTTTGAATACAATCACGTCGTCCACGCAGTACTCAAACATCGGCCTGCACGCGCCCGCTCAGGCAAGACCTAGAAAAACACCCTCCTATACCCTCGGGGCCTGTAAAAGCAATAAAACAATGTAAAATTCCCCGTCACTTCACTAGAGGCTTTCGCCTCAGGTGGTATATTGCGCTCGCGCCACAAGGAGCGGAAATGCAGCTGATGCGCGACCGCCCAGGCAGACCTTTTTAACCAGGCTCCAGCCCACAAAGCGCACAAAAATTGTTCATGTTGTTGCAGGCCCAGCAGCACCGCACTATTTGTCAAAGTAAGGCTTACGAAGGGCGTGCAGAGCATTTTTGTTTAATATTCGAGCAACAAGCCGCTGTGGCGGAACCTGGCTCGAGACCATGCACGATTAACATATCAATCTTCATCCTCAGGGGAAACCAGATGAAACGTAGCGTTCATAAACAAGCCCAATTATTGAAAGTCGCATCGGCTTCGGTATTGGCACTGGCAATTACTGGCTGTGCCAGTAACGGCAGCGGCGATGCAAGCATCGACAGCGCCAGCAGCGATGCTTCAGCCAGCGTCTCACAAATGGAAGCGCAGGCACGTGCACGCGCCAACGAACTGGACGCGCGCGAGCGCAACCTGGCACAGCGCGAAGCACGCCTGGCGAGCAGCGCCAGTGCAGCTTCTTCAAGCGCAGGTGGTGCAGAGCCACTGCTGCCGCCTAACGCACAGCCTGGCGAATGCTACGCGCGCGTTTGGGTCGAGCCAGTTTACTCAACCGAAACCAGCCAGGTTTTGGTTCACGACAGTAGCGAAAAAATCAAACTGATTCCTGCCAAGTACCAAATGGTTGAGAAGAAAGTCATGGTTTCGCCGCCAAGCACGCAGCTAACACCGGTTCCTGCGGTTTATGGCACCGAGACTGAAACTGTGCTGGTTAGCCCTGAGCAAACTTCATGGTTAACTTCTCTCAGCGGCAGCGGCATTCCAGCCAGCGACAAGCTGCTTGCAGCGGCACAAGCGTCCGGCATTAACCTAGACGGCGCCCAGCCTGGCCAGTGCTTCCACGAGCACTACATGCCACCTGAATACAAAACGGTAAGCGAACAAGTAGTGGCAAGCGAAGCTTCTAATCGCATTGAAACCATTCCTGCAAAATACGAGTGGGTCGAAGAGCGCGTATTAGTTTCTGAAGCTTCTTACACAATTGAAGAAGTACCCGCGGCGTTTGAAACCCAGTCGGAAACAGTTATCGACAAACCTGCGCATACGGTCTGGAAAAAAGGCACAGGCCCTATCCAGCGTATCGACGAAGCCACTGGCGAAATCATGTGCCTGGTTGAAGTCCCCGCGACTTACAAAACCATTACCAAGCGCATCTTGAAATCGCCTGCGTCTACCCGTCGCGTTGAAATTCCTGCCAAGTACGAAACCGTTAAGGTTCGCAAACTGGTTAACGATGCTCAACAGCGTTCAATCGATATTCCTGCGCAGTACAAAACGGTAACGCGCAAGGAATTGGCCCGGGATGCCAGCTTTGTTTGGCACGATACGCGCGACAATACGATGACCAAAGAGTCTCGCACTGGTTCGCAAATCTGCTTGTCGAAAACACCTGCCAAGTACAGCAAGGTTACGCGTAAGGTTGTTAAGCAGCCTGCTTCCGTGAAAGAAGTTGCGATCCCAGCCAAGTACGAAACGGTTAAAGTTCGCCAGATGGTTGAGCCGGCTCGCGAAGAGCGCATTGAAATTCCTGCCAAGTACACGTCTGTGACTTCACAGAAGCTGGTTAAGGATGGACACATGCAGTGGCGCTCAATTCTTTGCGAAACCAACATGACTGCCAACAGAATCACCTCGATTCAACGTGCACTCGATAAAGCCGGCTACGATCCAGGCCCTATCGATGGCATCATTGGCAAGCAGACTATCCAGGCAGTTAACGCTTTCCAGCGCGCTAACTCTCTGCCGGTCGACAAGTACCTGAATATCCAAACGCTCAGAAAGCTTGGTGTTTCAGCGAAGTAAAAGTCTTACCGCTTAGGCGGTAAAGCAAAAACGGCGACACTTCGGTGTCGCCGTTTTTTTTTGCGGTCCGCATAGGCAATATGCGAAATTTGTGCAAATACTACCAAGCCCATGGCGATCGGGAGCGGAATACGCGCAAGGCGTTATACTCGCCCCCGTCCGATTTTCGTTGTAACGACTACGAGGTTAATCACTATGCTACCCAGGCTCTCCAGAATTTTGTTGCTTTGCAGCTGCGTGTTTTGTGTTCACGCTAATACCTTTGCCGAGGAAAACGCTGGCTACAGCGTACAAATTGGCGCATTCGCCTCGCCAGCTGCTGGCTTGCAGGAATCGCTAAGCCAGTTTGGAACGGTGAGCATAGATCGCCATGGTGGCTTGTCGCGCTTTTTAGTTGGCCAGTTCAACGAGCGTGGTGATGCGGAGTTGTTGCGCGATGAACTGCGTCGCGAAGGCTACGACGATGCGTTTGTTCGTGCCAGGGGCAAGGCCAGCGCAGCTGCAACGGTTACTAGCCAGCATCACTCGCATACCAATAGCGGACAGTCGGAAGCCGACCATGCAAGAATTCATGCACTGAGCCCCGAGCAGCGAGAAAATGTGGTCTATCTCGACGGCGTTTTACATATCAAGCAGGGCGACAGCTTTATCCCTCTGCCCGAATAAAAATCAGGCATAGAATTTTTAGCTAGCGCTGGCCTCGGGGAAGCGCTGCAAAAAGCCTGCCTCGTCGATAATTTCTACATCGAGCTGCTGCGCTTTGGCCAGCTTGCTACCAGCGCCAGGCCCTGCCAACACGCAACTCGTTTTGGCCGACACACTGCCGGCTACTTTTGCGCCCTGCGCTTGCAGGAAAGCCTTGGCTTCGTCGCGCGTCATCGATTCAAGCTTGCCCGTCACAACCCAGGTCTGCCCGGCAAGCACAGCCTCCCCGTTGCTGCCAGTTTGAGGTAGTGCCGGCCACTGCACACCGGCTTTGCGCAGCCGATCAATCATCCGCTTGTTGCCGGTGTTCGCGAAAAAGGCCTGAATATGCGAGGCGACAATATCGCCAACGTCATCCACGGCTAGCAACGCGTCGCGATCGGCTGCATAGATCGCTTCCAGCGACGCAAAATGCAGCGCCAGGTTGCGTGCGGTGGCCTCACCGACTTCCCGAATACCCAACGCGAACAAGAAGCGCGGCAGTGTTGTCTGCTTTGATTGCGCTAACGCATCAAGCAGGTTTTGCGCCGATTTATCAGCCATGCGCTCAAGGCCTGACACCTCTTCGTGCACCAGGCTATAAAGGTCGGCAACGTTCGAGACCAGCCCTTTGTCGACTAGCTGTTCGACGATTTTGTCTCCGAGCCCGTCGATGTCCATGGCCTTGCGCGAAGCAAAATGTACAATCGACTCTTTCAGTTGCGCACCGCAAAGTAATCCGCCGGTGCAGCGCATTACTGCCTCGCCCTCGGCGCGTTCAATGCTCGAACCACATACCGGGCAATGCGCGGGAACTGCAGGTTTTTTGCGCCGGCCGCGGCCAGCCTCAAACTTGCGCGCAAGTTGGGGAATAACATCACCCGCGCGGCGAATCACCACGCGATCGCCAATCGCAATGTCCAATCTCGCTATCTCGTCGGCGTTGTGTAGCGTTGCATTGCTCACCGTAACGCCGCCAACAAACACCGGCTCCAGTTTGGCCACCGGCGTCACTGCGCCCGTGCGACCCACCTGCCAATCGATATCGAGTAGCGTTGTAGTGGCTTCCTCCGCCGGGAATTTGTAGGCAATTGCCCATCGCGGCGCGCGTGAGACGAAGCCCAGCGCCTGTTGTGCTTCGAAACTGTCGACTTTAATAACCACGCCATCGATGGCGTAGTCGAGTCCCGTGCGCAGCTGTTGGATATGCTCACAGTAGGCAATGCCCTGCTCTATCGCAGCGGCTGGTTGAACGTGTTCATTTACCAGGAAACCCCAGCGTTTTAACGCGGCGAGCACGCCACTATGCTGCGCTGGCAACTCGCCATCGTCAATGTAACCGGTACTGTAGGCAAAGAATCGCAATGGCCGTTGGGCGGTAATTCTGGAGTCGAGTTGACGCAAGCTGCCCGCCGCCGCGTTGCGCGGGTTAACCAGCGTCTTTTCGCCCGCCTGTTCAGCGCGCTGGTTGTATAGGTTAAAGGCACTCAGCGGCATGACAACTTCACCGCGCACCTCAAGCGTGGCGGGGAAGCCTTTGCCAGCCAGCTGCAGCGGCACGCTTTCAATAGTGCGGGCGTTTTCAGTAATGTTTTCACCCACACTGCCATCGCCGCGCGTGGCCGCGCGCTGCAGTACACCGTTTTCGTAGAGCAAGCTCAACGCCACACCATCAAGCTTCGGCTCGCAAACATAGACGGGCTGCAGCGGTTTGCCGGCTTTCTGTAGCCGCTCTTTTATACGTTTGTCGAATTGCAATAGGCTGTCGGCATCGAACGCGTTATCCAGCGACAGCATCGGCAGCAGATGCTGTGCCTGCTCAAACTTATCCAGTGGCGCGCCGCCTACCCGCTGGCTTGGGGAATCGACGCCGGCCAATGATGGGAACGCCGCCTCCAGGGCCTGTAGCGCGGCAAACAAACGATCGTAGGCTGCGTCATCAATTGATGGCGCGTCCTGTTCGTAATAGCGGCGGTTGTGTTGGCTAAGTGATTCGCACAGGGCGCTGTGCAGTGCTTTGGCTGGGCGTTGTTTAAAGCTAGCGAAATCGGGTGCAGCGATACCCGCTTCAATCTGCGTTAGCAGCTGTGCAGCAGTTTCGCCAGAGGCCGACATGGTGGCTGGAGTAACGGAGTTAGGCTGTTGCGAAACTGCGTGCGCGGTCGCGCAGTGATTCAATCAACGCTACCGAAGCAGGCTGGTGGTGTTCGTCGAGCAATTCTGCATCAAGGTTTTTCACTACGCAATTGGCAGTTTCCAACATGCATTCAAAAGCTTCCTCGGTGTTATCCGGACCGGGAAGACTCATGAAAAATGAAATGCCGGGCGTTCGAAAAGAGTTAATGTCTTCAAGGTTGAAGGTTCCGGGCTCCACCATATTGGCAACGCTAAACTGCAGGCTGCCATTGCCACCCGCGCGCTCGTGGCGGTGCAGGATATCGCGATCACCGTAGCGCATATCGCAAGCCAATAGAACCTGCAGCAGATCGGTGCCGTTAAACCCGCGCTGGTTACGCGCGCGCACGTGCAAAACAAGTAATTGCTCTTCACTTACGAAGCGCTGCGCCGCCTCGTCGTCGGGCTCGGCTTGCCGGTGAGTTTCCAGTGAATCGTGAAAAGCCTGCACGTCTGCCATATCTTGCGCTTGCGCAGCATCGGACAGGCCCGCTTCGGATAGTGACGGCTCTGACCGGCCAATTACCCTGGCACCACCGTTCGGCAACTCGGAATTGAATGGCTCGGCAATACCCTGCTCGGGAAAGCCGCCGCCCAGGCGCCGCGCCATCTTAATTTTGCCGCGTCGCTCATTCTGCATTCGCCTGAACCCGTCCGCCAATACAACCAGCACAAGCACCACGCCACAAATTAATAACCATTCACGCATGCCAATATCGGATAACCAACTCATAGGCTTTCTCTTAACATCCCGGCTAGGGGTACTTAGGCCGTTGCCAGCGCCACGGCTTCATCGATATCGACGCTAACCAGGCGCGACACACCCGGTTCGTGCATGGTTACACCCATAAGGTGTTCGGCCATTTCCATCGTTATCTTGTTGTGCGTGATAAAAATAAACTGCACCTTGTCGGACATTTCGTTAATCAATCGTGCATAGCGCGCAGTGTTGGCATCGTCCAGTGGCGCATCAACCTCATCGAGCATACAGAACGGCGCAGGGTTGAGCTGGAATATTGAAAACACCAACGCAATAGCTGTAAGTGCCTTCTCTCCGCCCGACAACAGGTGAATGGTGCTGTTTTTCTTGCCCGGCGGCTGCGCCATGATGGTGATTCCGGTACTCAGCAAATCATCGCCCGTCATTTCAAGATAGGCCGCACCACCACCGAATACTTTCGGAAACAGCTTACCCACACTCTCGTTCAACGCATCAAAGGTTTCCTTGAACAGGTTACGCGTTTCCTTGTCGATCTTGTGAATCGCATTTTCCAGCGTTGCCAGCGCAGTTTCAAGCTCGTCATTCTGTGCGTCCAGGTGTCGCTTGCGCTCGGACTCTGTTTGAAACTCTTCAATAGCCGCGAGGTTAATTGCGCCAAGCCTTTCAATGCGCTGTTCGACCTCGGCCAAGCGCTCTTGCCAGCTGGAAAGTTCTGCTTCCGCCGGCATTGCGGCGAGTACTTGCTCGAGCTCGAAGCCGCTCTCTTGCAGCTGCTCAACAATAGTTTTGCTGCGCACTTCCATTTCCTGGCTTTCAATGCGCGCTTTTTCAAGCTGGCTACGCGTTTGCGTGAGCTGCTCTTCAATTTTGTGGCGCTGCTGGTCGGCCTCGCGCATTGCGTGGTCGACGCCCTCAACCGCTTTGCGCGCGGTGGCCAGCTCGGTTTCTACCAACATCCGCGCCTGTAGCTGGCTGGCCAAAGTATCACGATAACCTTGCACCGGCGCATCGTTTTCTTTTTGTGTCTCGCGCAAACTGGCTTGCCTTGCGGTGAGCTGCTCTACCTGCTTGTCGAGGCGCGCCACACTGCTGGCCACCGATTCAACCTGCGCTTTTAAACCTTCGGCGCGAACCGCCACAGCCTGCAGCGCGTCGCGGTCGGTGCGCGCAGATTCGCGGCTAACGCTCAGCGCATCGCGTACTTTGTCGCGCTCCAGCAACAAGGATTCGCGCTGCTCTTCAACCTGCTGCATCGCCTCAATCGCGGTATCGAGCTGCTCGCGCGCGTTAGTCAATGCTGCGCGTTGCTGCTGTTGGTTGCTCTCGGCCAGGCTGAACTCTTCAGCGCTGCGCTTAAGCCGCACTGCTACCTGCTCAATGGTGGACTGCAGCGCGCTGTGTTCGGCTCGTGCGCGGCCAAGCTCTGCTTCAAGCTGTGACTTTTCCTGCAACAGGCGATCTTTGGCCTGCTCCGCACCAGCAACTTTGGCCTCGGCCTGCTCGCGGCGTTGCTGCGCTGCCTCGATACGCGCTTCGCCGGCCACTACCTGCTCGCGCAAGCTGGCAATTTCCTGCTCGCGCGCCAGCGCGCCGCTGGCTGCGTCGCGGGATTTATAAACGCGCAACCAGTTACTGCCAAGCCAAATGCCTTCGCGCGTAACCACCGATTCCCCAGCCGCCAATCGCGACCTGGCTTGCAGCGCTTGCTGCAGATCGCTAGCCACAAAAATACTGGTCAATTGCGCGGGTACCGCGCCGCTAACTTTCTCGCTCAGCGCAGGCAGGCCAACGGCTGGATTGTTAGCCGGCGGGGCGTTTTGTGCGGTTTCGACAAAGTCGACATTGGCGTCACCCAGCGAGCCGAGCCTGTCGCTGAGCCGGTCGATAGAATCGACCGTCACCGCTTGCAAGCTTGCACCGAGTACCGTCTCAACAGCCGTTTCCCAACCGCTATCGACACGCAATTGCTGTAACAGCCTGGGCGCGCTGTCTAAATGGTTCTGTGCAAGCCAGCGCCTGGCGCCGCCCTCGGATTCCCTGGCCGCTTCCTGGAGTGCATCCAGCGAGGCCAATTTACCGCGTAGCTGCTGCAGTTGCCCACGTTCACTGTCAAGCTCATCGCCGCAGCGGCGTTGTTGCTCGCGCGCCTCACGCAAAGCACTGCTACCTTGTTCAAGCGCTTGCTGTTTGCTCGCTATTGACGCACTGGATTGCGCAACAGTAGCAGCCAGCACTGACAACGCCGCGGCGTTGTCGACAGATTCGAGCTCAACGCGCTCATTCGAAAGGCGCTCCATGCGGCTGGCCAGCCCGGTCAGCGACTCCTCTATCTGGTCGATGCGAGTGCGCTGGATTTCGGCATTTTTTTGCGGCTCGGCAGCACGCTCGTTAAAGTCGTCCCAGCACTGTTGCCAGTCCTGCATATTTTGTTCGGCGCTACTGAGCGCTTCGCTGGACTTCGATTCCGAAGCCGCAAGTTGCTCGTGTTCGGGCTCGATAACCTCGAGCTCCTCGCGCCACTGGGCAAGCTTTTTACGGTCGTCTTCCAAGTGCTGCCGGCTTTCAGCGGTGTTGCGTTCGGTCTCGGCGATGTCTTCGGCCAGCTGTTTGGCACGCTGCTCGCAATGTTCAATCGACTGTTCCAGCCTGGCAATTTCCGCGCCTACGCCGTAGTAGCTGCCCTGTACCTTGTTAAAGGCTTCGGTTTTTTCAACCTGCTCTTCACGCAATGCTTCAACCCGGGCATCGATGCCTCGCTGCTCTGCAACCGATTCCTCAACACTAATTTCCAGCGTAGAAATGCGCTCGCGCTGGCCGCTTGAGCGGTCGCGCAACGACTGCCATTGCAGGCTAAGCGTTTGCGCGCGCAGCTCGCGCTCTTCGGCTTTGAAGGTTTTATATTTTTCGGCCGCTGAAGCTTGCCGCTTGAGCTTTTGCAGCTGGCGCTCTAACTCGTCGCGCAAGTCGGTTAAGCGCTCGAGGTTTTCGCGGGTGTGGCGAATCCTGGTTTCCGTTTCGCGGCGACGATCCTTGTATTTTGAAATGCCAGCGGCTTCTTCAATAAACACGCGCAGCTCTTCAGGCTTGGACTCGATCAGCCTGGAAATCATACCCTGTTCGATAATCGCGTAACTGCGCGGGCCAAGCCCTGTGCCAAGGAAAATGTCGGTGATATCCCGGCGGCGGCACTTGGCACCGTTCAGGAAGTACTGCGATTGACCGTCGCGCACCACTTTGCGCTTGATAGAAATTTCGCTGAAGCCGCCGTATTCGCCCTGCAACGTGCCGGCGCTGTTATCGAACACCAACTCGATAGACGCCTGGCCCACTGGCTTGCGCCCGGTGGAGCCGTTGAAGATGACGTCGGCCATGGATTCGCCGCGCAGGTTCTTGGCAGACGATTCGCCCATCACCCAGCGCACCGCGTCAATAATGTTGGATTTACCGCAACCATTCGGCCCGACAACCGCCACCATATTGCGGTTGAACTGGACGTTGGTGGGATCGACAAATGATTTAAAGCCAGCGAGCTTGATATTTTTTAGGCGCATCGTCTCTGTTTCGGCAGTGGTCTGGCGTAAGTGGCCTGGCGCTGGTGGCCTAGCTTGGCTGGATAGAAACCGGCTTATTTGCTCAGTTTCTGACTGATTCCAGCGCGCGCTAATGATGCCCTGATGGGCAAATAATGACAATGCTAAAACTACATATTGTGGTAATAAGCGCACTCTTGCGCTACAGGTTGTGGATTAATGCAAAAGTTGCCCGCAGTTTATCCACAGGCTGGGCGCTGAAGATTGGCCCAGCGTTGCAACGGCAGAAAACGCTACTTCCGGCACCTTTATTATTCCGGTACCTGGCGATCGATAAGCAGCGTCAGCTGCGCTGCCTCGGCCTTGCTGGCGGCCACGGTTAGCTGCTGCGCGGCACTTTCAAAGTCGCCCGCGCTGGCCACAGGCTGGCCCGAAAGCGACAACCTGGCTACCACTTCCACCTGCATGCCCGGCTCCAGGCCCTGACGCGCCATTACATCGTGCTCGGTTAACAACAGTGATTTGGGTAAATCAGCAAGCACCAGGCGCTTCGCAGCCAGCGGCGGACCGCCTGCATTTACCTTTCTGGCGAACACGAACACCGGCGTGTTCGCCGCTAGTGCCTCTGTGTCGACCTGCTCGCCGATTTGCAACGACAAACTAAGCACCGCCCCGGGCTCCGCGCTTTGCCCAAGTTTCTGCCGGGCTGCTGCGATACCCTGCTCCACCACGCGACGCTCGGAACTACCCACCGGATAAACCGCCGCTGCGCGCCGCCAGGCGTCGAGCGCCGCCTGCCAGCGGCCCTCCGAGTAGGCTCGAATACCGGCCAGGCCGAGCGCACGCGGTTGCATCGGGTCCTGCGCCAGTGCGCGCTCCAGCCAGGGCACAGCCGCGTTGGCAAATTTCGGGCTGGCGCCGGCCTCGGTATCGCTGGCCATGCCGCGCAGGTATTCGGTTTCGGCTATCACTGCCAGCAATGCGGCATCATCGGGACGCTTGTTGAGTAAAATCTTATAACTATCCAGTGCCGCATCGTAGCGGCCCGAGCTGGCCAGCACGCCGGCCTGTAGTTCAAGCAAAGCAGGATCTGGCGCGAGTGAATCGGTTTGTTGTTCGAGCGAGTGCAGCAGCGTTGCAAATGCCTCGCGCCGTTCTGCGTCACCCGGTGCCTGCTGTAGCGCATTCAGTTTTCCGAGTACTGCGTGCTGGTCCAGCGCACCGAATGCACCGCCAGCGGGTAAATAAAACATAAACGCAAGGCCTGGAATAATCAGCGCCGACATGCAAAGCAAGGTCTTTTCCATGCGCGAGGCAGTACCAGGTACGAAACCTTTAAGCAGCAACGCGCTGCAAAGCAAGGCCAATAAAGTGGCGCCAACAAAAAACAGCTTGGCATTTGCAAGTAGTTCAAGCATCGCGCGAACCAGCTGGTTTATGCTCGCGGTGGCTGGCTTGGCTATTTAGGCTGCGCTGCCCGTGGCTACCGGTTACGCGCCAAATCAACACTGCCGCGCCAATAAAAAGCAAGCCAGGCAACACCCATAGCACTGCGGTGTAGCCGCTTGCCGGTGGCGAATAAAGCACGAAGCTGCCAAAGCGGGCCACCATGTATTCCTTGATTTGGCCATCGTTGTAATTTTCATGCAGCAGGCGAAACAATTCATCGCGCAAATCCGCGGCAATCGGCGCATCCGAATCGGCCAGGTTCTGGTTCTGGCATTTAGGGCAACGCAATTCGTCGAGCAGTGCGTAGTAACGCTTTTCAAGTACCGGCGCAGCAAAGCGGCGCAAGGTTTGCGCCGAGGCTGCGCTTTCATTTGCCTGTGCTGTTTGTGCGGTTAGCGCCGCCGGCGTTGTGCCGGTTTCTACCGCTAATGCAAACGGTGTGTACAACGACAAGCCAGCAAACATCAACGCGGCGAATAAAAGCAACTTATGCAAAAGTACGCGGGGCAAAAGTACGTGGGGTAAAAAAAACCGAAGTAAAAATGTGCAGGCCGTTGAAGGGTACTTGGATTTATACATCGTTTTTTCTACCCGCGAGCTTCGGCCAAAGTCCCAACGGGGCAATTTTTTGCTGCCACACACGCTCACTCATTACCCCCACGTGCCGGTACCTGACCACACCGTCAGCGTCTATCACAAAGGTCTCTGGCGCACCGTAAACGCCTAAATCGAGCCCGAGCCTGCCGTCTACATCGAATATCGAAAAACGATAGGGGTTACCCAGGCGGTCGAGCCAGGCCAGTGCATCCTGGCGCTGGTCTTTGTAGTTCACGCCAAAAATTTTTATACCCTGAGCGGCCAATTGGTTCAGGTAGGGATGCTCGGCGCGACAGGCAATACACCACGTTGCCCAAACGTTCAGCAAAGCGGGCTCGCCCAGCAAATCGGCTTTGCGCACAGGACTTTGCGCGTTTTCAAGGCGGCTTAACTGAAACTCGGGTAACGGTTTATCCAGTAGTGCTGAAGGCAAATCGGATGGATTGTAAGAGCCATCACCCATGCGCTTTTCCAGCACCAAAAACACAGCGGCCATTAACAGGAAAACCAGTAAAGGCAGAAACAATTTCAAACGCGCGTTCACGTCGCCTGACCCGATCCGGCGTAGTCAGTGGCGGACACAACTCCACGCGTCCTGCCGCGCTTGTCGAATGCGCTAATCAACCCGCCCGTAGCCATCATCAACGCGCCCAGCCAAATCCAGCGAATAAAAGGTTTTACATAGATACGCACCGCCCAACGCTGCTGATTGCGATCGTCATCAAGCGGCTCACCCAGCGACACGTAAAGGTCTCGCCAAAGCCCGGCAACAATACCAGCCTCGGTCATTACATTTTTGCCCGCATGATAAACGCGCTTCTCGGCCGTAAGCTGCTGCCGCGATACGCCGTTTCTGGCAATCGTGAAGTCGCCGAGCGTGGCGCTGTAATTCGGCCCGCGCTCTGCGCGCAGTTGTTGCAGGCGAAAATCATAACCGGCTACCGAGGCAATTTGTCCGGGCGACATGGCCAGTTCCTGCTGTTGGCTGTAAACGGAGGTGAGCACAATGCCCACCGCGCACACCGCTATACCCAAATGCGCAACCAGCATTGCCCAGTAATTATGTGCAAGTTCACGTAGGCCCTGCAGGCCGTGACCGCGACGTGCAAGGCGACGGCCAAGATCGGCCAGGCTCATCAAAGCTAGCCAGCTTGCCAACGCAAGGCCGATAGCGGCCGGCACAGAAAACGCCTGCTGGTAGCGCGCGCTCATCCATCCAGCACAGGCCAGCCCCACGAGCGCGCTGCACAACGCAACAATAAACCAACGCCGCAGAATCATCGGTGCAATGCGATTGTGCTTCCAATTAAGCCACGGCGCGATGCCCATAAAAACCAGCAGCAGCACCATTAAAGGTGTAAACAAGGCGTTGAAGTACGGCGGCCCCACCGAGTAGCTGCCCAATTGCAATGCATTCATCAACAGCGGAAACAACGTGCCCAACAGCACCACCGCAAGCGACAGCGCAAGGATGCAGTTGTTTATTAACAGCCAGGTTTCCCGCGACAAAAAAGCAATCCGGTTTGGGCTTGAAAGTGCCGGTGCGCGCAGCGCATACAGCAGCAGCGAGCCACCGGTTACCACGCCAAGAAAGGCAAGAATAAACATACCGCGCGCCGGGTCAGCCGCGAACGCGTGCACCGATACCAGGATGCCTGAACGGACAAGGAAGGTGCCGAGTAAGCTAAGTGAAAAAGCAAGAATGGCGAGTAGCACCGTCCAACTGCGAAACACACCCTGGCGCTCGGTGGCGATAAGCGAATGTAATAAAGCGGTGCCTGCTAGCCATGGCATCAACGATGCGTTTTCAACCGGATCCCAGAACCACCAGCCGCCCCAACCGAGTTCGTAGTAGGCCCACCAACTACCCAGCGCGATGCCAACGGTGAGGAACGCCCACGCTATTGCCGTCCACGGGCGGGTCCAGCGCGCCCACTGTGCGTCTAGCCGACCTTCCAGCAAGGCGGCAATCGCGAACGCAAACGCAACCGCAAAGCCAACATAGCCAATGTAAAGCATTGGCGGATGCAATATTAAGCCGATGTCCTGGAGTAGCGGGTTGAGGTCGCGCCCCTCCAGCGGTGGGCCCAACAAGTCGCGGGTAAAGGGGTTAGAGGTGAAAATAATAAACATCAGGAAGCCCAGCGCCACGCCGCCGAGCACCGCCAGCACGCGCGCGCGGGTTGCCAGCGGCAGCTGCTGCGGTGAATAGGCAACCGCCAAGGTCCAGCAAGATAAGATCAAGCCCCACAGCAGCAACGAGCCTTCATGGTTGCCCCATACAGCACTCAGCTTGTAGCGCATAGGCAAGGCGGTATTCGAGTGCTGGGCAACCAATGCGAGACTAAAATCGTCTTGCGCGAAAGCGTAGGCTAAACAGGCAAACGCCACCACCAGGCAAATCCACAAGCCCAGCGCAAGCTGTTTTGCGCTAGCCATCAGCTGCCCTAGCTGCAGCCGCACGCCAATCGCTGGTAGCAGCGCGAGCAGCGCTGCAATGGGTAAACATAAAAGCAATGCAAAGTGGCCGAGCTCTGGAATCGCAAGCGCATATTGCGCCGCGTCTGCTACCGCATTAGCCATTAATAAGACCCGGCCGCACCATCCGGCGGGTGCTTGCCTTCGATCGCTTTGGCAACTTCGGGCGGCATGTATTTTTCGTCGTGCTTGGCCAGGACCTGTTCGGCGCGAAACACACCATCCTCACCGAGTACGCCTGTGGTCACTGCACCAGCCTCTTCGGCAAACAGGTCGGGAAGAATGCCCTGGTAGGTAACCAGCACATTCGCGCTGTAGTCGGTTAGCACGAAACTTACTTGTAAGGTTTCAGTGTCTCGCACGACACTATCTTTTACCACCATGCCGCCCACGCGAATCTTTCGTCCCAGCGGCGCCTCGCCTGCTGCAACGCGCACCGGTTCGTAAAATAAATTCAGGTTTTCCTTTAAAGCCATACCAATCAATACGGCCGCCAGGCTGGCGCCCACCACGATCATCACCACAATCATTAAACGCTGGCGCCTGACAGGGTGCATTAGTTTCGCTCCCTCAAACCATCGGGATCACCTGGATGCAGCTGGTGTGCAGGCTGCCTGCTAGCGGCCAGGCGTTTTAATTCGGCACGATAGCGCAGCAGCGGCTGCACAATGCAAACTGCTATCACAAACATGGAAATAGCGTAAGCGCCCCAGACATAAGCACCATGTCCGTCCATGTTCAGCAAAGCTGTTAGTGAATCAAAATACATATTCTTGGATACTACCCTAGCAATGTTTTGCAATTAATGATGTGCGACCAATCAAGCTGTTCGATTAACCGCGTGGTCGCCCAGCCACTGGCTGCGATTTTCCCCAAGCACTATTTGCACGCGCAACTGCGCAATGACCAGCGCGGCAAACAAAAGGTAACAGCCAACAATGGCCAACAACAACGGCTGCAACATTTGCGCGTCTATGGTCGATGCCTCGGTAAATTTGATCGACGCGGGTTGATGCAGGCTGGACCACCAATCGACCGACTTGTATATGATGGGTACATTCACGGTGCCCACCAATGCCACCAGTGCGGCCGCACGGCTACCCGAACTACGCTCGCGGTAAGCGTCGTACAATGCGAGCACACCCATATACAAAAAAAACAGTACCAGCATGGAAGTCAGTCGCGCGTCTTGCCAAACCCAATAGGCGCCCCAGGTGGGCTTGCCCCAAATTGCGCCGGTGACTAATGCCAGCGCGGTAAAGGCTGCACCAACCGGCGCAATCGAACGCATAGCCATATCAGCCACCTTCATGCGCCAAATCAAACCCACCGCACCCGCTATTGCCATCGCGTAATACGCGGCGAGCGAGACAACCGCGAACGGTACGTGGATATAAATAATTCTAAAGCTGTTGCCCTGCTTATAGTCTGGTGGCACAAAAGCCAAACCCCAAACGCTGGCGGCACCAAATAGCAACAAACCCGCAAACAATAACCACGGCGTCCAGCGGTCCAGTTTTCCCAATAACCACTTAGGCGATCCCAGCCGATGAAACCATTGCCAATTCGCCATCTAACTATCCAGACTAATTTTAAGCGCGACGCCAATCGCCAACGGCGCCAGAACAATTACCGCACTCAGCAAGCCACACAGCATCAGTAGCGGCGCCAGGTAAGGCCAGCCTTCCACCGCCGCCTGTAACAGTGAAGCGCCATAAATAATCACCGGCACATACAGGGGCAAAATGAGCAACGCAATTAACAAGCCGCTGCTTTGCAGGCTTACCGTAACCGCAGCGCCAACCGCACCGAGAAAACTCAAGATGCCACTGCCAATAAGTAAGCTGAACGCCAGCAGCGGAATGTGTTCAAGTGGCACGCCAAGCATTAATGCGAACAAAGGCGAAGCCAGTACCAGCGGCACAGCACTAACCAGCCAATGCGCAAAAACTTTGCCAAACACTGCGAAATAAACAGGCCCTGCCATTAACAGCAATTGCTCCAGCGAGCCGTCGACGTAATCCTCTTTGAACAAGCCATCCAGCGACATCATCATGCCCAGCAACACCACCACCCAGATCACCGCAGCCGCATCCGCCGCAACGCGCTCGCGATCGGGCCCCAGGCCCAGCGTAAACAAAGTGATGCCCAGCAAAGCAAATAACAGCGGGTTCAGCCATGCCGAGCGACCACGACTATATACGCGCAAGTCTCGCTGCAGGATTGCCAGCAGTGGCCCGCGGGCTTTGACCGGCGCATTCACCGTTGTTCACTCACTTGCAACAAGTTCATCGACGCAAATCCGCTGTTGGTACCGACAGTTCAATTTCGCGCAGGCCATTTATTTGCAATTGCTGATGGGTGGTTAACAACAGCAAACCGCCACGCTGCAGGTGCGCTTCGCATAAACGCTCTAGCAAACCAATACCCTCTGCATCGACAGCAGTTGCCGGCTCGTCCAACACCCACAGTGCTTGCCTGGCCAAACAGAGCCTGGCCAGCGCTGCGCGGCGCTGCTGCCCCGCCGACAGCCTGGTGCACGGCGTGTCGAGCATGCCGCCTAAACCGAACTGGATTAACGCCTGCTCAACGCTGTGGCCATCCGCTATTGCGCTAGCCTGGCTGCCGCTCGATTGCAAAGACAACCACCACTGCAGATTTTCGCGTGGCGTCAGCGCCGCTTTAATGCCTACGCAATGGCCGAGGAAAAAAAGTTCACTGCGGAAGCGTTGGCCGAAGGCGCTGGTGCGCTGGCCGCGCCAAAGCACGCTGCCTTCAAACTCGCTGCGCAAGCCCGCGACGATTTTTAGCAGCGTGGTTTTGCCGCTGCCATTGGCGCCATGTACGCGCAGCGCGGTACCGCTGTCGATGCGCTGTTCGAGTTTATCGAACAGCAGACGCCCGTCGCGCTCGCAAGACAGCGCGTGCAGCTCGAGCGTGGCCGCTTGATTAGACAAAAATCCGGTGCTCCATCGGCGGGTTGGCAGTTGGCTGGCTGCAACCGACACGCCAGCAAACGAATCGGACAACAGATCCAAGTGCAGGAATTATATAGTAAACTTCTATCTATCAATGTGAAGCAGTGCCATTGCACAGCGGTTGTCATTGACCTGCAGTAATAGCGAACCGCAGCCCGGTTCGCCGCAGCCGATTACCCAAATGGCCTGTGAGGCCCACTATGGTCAACCCCACCGGCTCACCGCCGGGCGAGCTGTCGAACAACGCCTCAGCCAACAATGCCGGCAATGGGCTGCGCTTGCAGGCTGCGAATAGCAATACGGTGCAAATCCTTGCCGAAAACGCCGGCAAGCAGCTGCAGGCACGCGTTATCAACGTGCTGATTCGCGAAACCAGCGCGACGCCTGCCACGTCGTCGGGTAGGCCCGTAGCTGCGGACAACGCCCAGCCCGCGGGCAAACAAGCGGCAACGGGAGCCGATAACACGGCCAACTCGACTACCGCCAGACCCACAGCGCCAGGTAACACACCCACTGCAGCAGGCACGTCAAAAACGACTAGCGCCGCGACCGCGGCCGCGCAGTATTTAATTACGCTGTCGCTAGGCAAGCAACAGCTAGCGCTGGTATCGAGCGTGGCGCCGCGCAAAGGCCAGCTGCTCCAATTGGTGGTGAACAATAGCCAGCAAGTGCAGGTTCTCGGTGCTAGCCAGTTGGGGCAAACTGCGAGCGCGGGCTTGCCAAACAGTAGCAATGCCCTCGCTGTAAATACCCAACCGGGTAGCAGTAGCGCAGCTGGCACAGCCACTAGTCAAAACATACAAGCAAGCGTTGCCAGCAACCAGGCCGGCGCGCAGAGTGCTTTAACAGCCCGGAGCGGATTAACTGCCCAGAGCCCCTTAACAGCCCAGAGCCAGCGCGGCGACGCTAGCGAACTCATAGGCTCGTCGCTGCGCGACGTCTTGCCCAGGCAAACACCGCGCGACAACTTACCTTCAGCACTGGCCGCGTTGTTACAAAACGGAAGCAAGCTCTCGAAGCAGCCCAGCGCCGGCAGCGCCTCGCCTGCGAACATCAACACCCAAGCCGGCTTTGCCGCCGGGGCGGCTGTATCCGCCAACACTACTGCGCAAGCGAACCCACTCCCAGGCGGCGCTCCGGCTGCTGCCGCACCCGCTACGACATCCAACACCACAGCCAACACAGCATCCAATACAGCCTCTAATTCAGCACTGCTGGCGCCGGGCATTCGCAGCGCAGCACAAACACTGGCCGCTAGTATCCCTACCCTGCAAGAGCTGCAAAATCCTGTCGGGCTGAAACGCGCACTGCAAGATAGCGGCGCGTTTTACGAACGAAAACTTGCGTTAGTCGCGGGCGCATTGCGTGCGCGCAACACCGTAGAAGGCGCAGCGACTGCCGGCAAAAGCAGCACTAGCTCAATCGCCAACCCACCTGGCAGTTTAACGCTCGACGCGATTGCAAAACTGGAAGTAGACACCGCCAAGCAACGCGATTACAAACATGCATTGTTGCAATTGCTAGGTAACCTGCAAAAAGGCCTGCTGGCTGGCAACAAAGCCACCGCTACCGCGGCTGAACTTGATCCACATTTCCTGCAGGGAAGCGAAATCGCGCGGATGGCCGAATCCGTCGCCCAACCAGGCGGCAACACGCGCAACCCGGATGGAGATGCGTTAATGCAGCTGCTGCGGCACGCGCTCGGTGCCTCAGCGCGCTTGCAAACCCAGCAGTTGATTGCGGTTGGCAGCCAGATAGCCAACCAGGCAGACCCGTCAATCAACCAGTCACTTAATCTTGAAATACCGTTATGGCTGGACCAACGCCTGGCCATTATTGATTTGCACGTTGATAGAGAGCAGAAAAAGAACTCTGCCAAGCCGCAAGAAACAACGTGGAATGTGCGCTTGCGCTTTGACCTGGAAGAACTCGGCGAACTAACCGCGCTGGCAAGCCTGCACAAAGCGCGCATGGCCGCTGTGCTTTGGGCCAGTGAAACGGCGCTCGCCGATCGAGTGGAAAAAGAGCTGATTGAGGTTGGCGAGCAACTCTCGCAACTGGGCTTGGAAGTACAAAGCTTGCAATGTCGCACCGGTGAGCCACCGCAAAGCAGCGATCGCAGCGCGGTAAATCTGTTGCAGAGCCATTTGCTCGATACCAGGAGCTAAACCAGCGCATGAGTGAAGACGATCAAGGCAAGCCTCAAAGGCCCGACGCGCCGCCGGGCAAGCGTCAGCAAGCTGTGGAAAAACCGGCACAACAAAAGCAAGCCATAGAGCAGTACCAGCGCGCCATTGCGCTGCAATACGATGGCAAGCGAGCGCCGCAGGTTACCGCGAGTGGCAGTGGCCAACTGGCCGAAGAGATTATTGCACTGGCGCGCGCGAGCGGTGTGCCGTTATACGAAAACGCCGAGCTCACCGAAATGCTCGCCGCGCTCGACCTGGGCGAACAGATTCCGCACGAACTGTATGTGATCATTGCGCAGATTATTGCGCTGGCCTATAAAATTAGCGGCAAAGCAGCGCCACTGTAAAGCTGCTTAGCGCGCCTGGCCATGCGGCGTGCTGGCAGCTTGAATATCCTGGCCGGCGCTATTGTTTGCCTCTGGCGGCAAACATTGCCGCGCAGAAACAAATTATCGTAAACGCCAGCGCCGTGAGTTCGTTGGCGGTGGCGCTTACCCGCAGCACATCAGCCATCGACTGCACTTGTTCTGGCATTACATCACCGCTGCCAAAGGAAAACACAGCCTGCACGTACCAGATAAAATACATCAGCAAAATAAAGCACAGCCACTGGTAACTTCTTTTGCTGCCGCGAATAAGGCCAGGCAGCACCAGTAGCAGACCCGCTATGGCAAGCAGCCACAACGCCAATTTTGCGGCAACGCCCGCGGGGCCATAAAACCAGGCACCAAAACCAATCGTTGCCAATAGCGCGACGTAGCTCAACAGGGTTGTGCCGCGCGCAATACGGTAATAGGAAGTTTCGATCTGCGGCACCACTACAACAACGCTTGCACATTTTCAGGCGGCCTGCCCAGCACCGCACGGCCGCCTTCTACCACGATAGGGCGCTCGATAAGCCTGGGGTGGCTACACATCGCCGCTATGATCTCAGCCTCGCTTTTGCCGGGGTCGGCCAAATTGAGCGACTTGTACTCGTCTTCACCCTTGCGCAGTAAGCCGCGTGCGGGTATGCCAAGCTGTTTAAGCACCGCCGCAAGTTCACTTTTTGAAGGTGGGCTTTGCAAATACAAAACAATTTCCGGCTCGATGCCCGCCGCTTCAATCAGTGCCAGCGTCTGTCGCGATTTGGAACATTTGGGATTGTGGTATATTTTCACTGGCGGCTTGGCTCTCTGGGTATGATTTTTTTCAGCGCAGCATATTAGCATGACGTATTCTTGTTCATTAGTATCACCACCATTATCGCAACAGGCGCAGATCGTGCTGCGCTCTGTGCTGTTACCGTTTATTTTGCTGTTACTATTACAGGGCTGTGGGCCAAAACCCGATGTTGCGGGCGATTCACCAATCGCCGAATTCGCCGGCAAATGGGTGCTCATCAATTACTGGGCTGAGTGGTGCGTGCCCTGTATTAAAGAAATACCCGAGTTAAACGCACTGCAGCAAGACCACGCTGATACGATAAAAGTGCTTGGCGTAAATTTTGATCGCGTTGCAGGCCAGCAACTGCAAACGCTTGCGCAGCAAATGGGCATTGGTTTTTTGCAGCTTGAACAAGACCCGGGGGATGCGTTACGCCTGTCCCGCCCCAGCGCATTGCCGGCGACTTACTTATTTAACCCGTCGGGCGAACTCGCGGCGGTGCTGGTGGGCCCACAAACCACCGACTCGCTACTCTCTCGTATCCAAAGGTTGCAACAAAGCACGCCCGCTGACGCCCGCTGATAAAAACGCCGAACCTGGCCGGGCCCGGTTTGCAAAACGGATTACAGCGCAGCCGGCCAGGCGTCGAATCTATTTACAACCAGCCTGTACCATAACTACGTATGTTTTTAGAAAAATCGCGTAAGCTATTGATATTATTCATTTTGAAGCTATTCGGCCTGAAATTCGCTAAATACTGGCACCACCCCTCGATAGCGAAGCAACAGGATCAACACATGAGCGATACGCCCTCGATTCGAAAAACCGATGCACCTTTCAACGACCCCGTGCAGACATCCCGTTTTGTCGACATCAGCGGCCAGTGGTATTTCATGACGCGCGAGCACCAGCTGCAGGGCCCGTTCGCTGTACGTGCAGCCGCAGAAATGGCACTGCAAATCTACCTGCAAGAAAGCGCCAGCAGCGCGAAGGCGCATAGCCCTAAAACGCAAGCACCCGAAAGCCCACTCTACCCCGCTGGAAGCTACCTGGTTTCTGACGGCGAAAAGCCAGCAATTAACAACGTGGTCGACTGGCATAGCGCCAAAGCCAACCTGCTGGGTTAAATTCCAGACGTCAATTCACAGACCCAATTCGACCTGCAGGGCTACAACACGCGTAGCCTTGCACTTTTCCTGCCTGCTTATTTAGCTGTTCCGGCGCTTTTGTTAGACTAGTCGTTTGCATTGCCTTTTTGCAGCGCGCTAAGACACAGCTCTGAAATGATTAAAAAACCGGATAGCAAAAAAAAGCTGCGCGAAGAAATTGAGCGCCAGACCCGCGAATACCTGACCGAAGGGCAAGCGGTAAAGCAAATCCCGAAAGGCGTGAGCAGTCGCGATGCAGCCTCCGGACCATTCAAATCGCCGTTCAGGCGGGAAAACTGGCAGGGCAAGTCCCAGCCCGCCAGCGAGCGTACCTACCTGACGGACGTAGTCGACTCACTGGAAAACCGAAAGCGGAAGAAAGTGAAAACACCGGCACCATCCGCGCGCAAGAAAAAACCGCGCAAGCGATTAATATACGATGACTTTGGCGAGCCTTTACGCTGGGTCTGGGTTGACGATTGAATTAAAACAGTAGCACTAGCTGGTAACGATGTCATAGCAGGGTTGATAGGCACTGGCATTTATTTTCATGCGGCCCTGCGCGACAAAAGATTGCAACAGCGCGTCGATAGCTTGCATAAACCGGGCATCACCGGATATCTGGTAATTTCCGTGCGCAGCTATATCTGCAATACCTTCGGCTTTGACATTTCCCGCCACAATACCCGAGAACATCGCACGCATGTTTACCGCGGTATCAAATTTTGAGTCGCCCGCCTCCAGCCTCAGCGCCGCCATGCTCTGGTGCGACGCAACAAAAGGCGATTGCATTTGCCTGGGCACCACTAACGACCAATTAAAATAATAAGCATCTTTCGCTTCGCGGCGAATACGTCTTACATCCTGCATACCGCTAGACATGCGTTTCGCCACTTCCTCTGCGCCGCCGATGATAATTTCATACATCGACTGCGCTTCCGGGCCGAGTGTCAGGCCAATGAACTCATCAATACTGGTGAAATAATCTGCCGACTCTATCGGTGCAGTGAAAATTAAAGGAATGCGCTTGCCGCGGTTGTCCTCGTGCAATAGCAGCCCGAGCAAATAAAAAATTTCTTCTGCGGTGCCAACACCGCCCGGAAACACCAGTATGCCATGACCCACGCGCACGAAAGCTTCGAGTCGCTTTTCAATATCGGGCATGATCACCAACTCGTTAACAACCGGGTTGGGCGACTCTGCAGCGATTATGCCGGGCTCGGTAATACCCAAATAGCGGCCCCTACTGTTACGCTGCTTACGGTGCGCAACGGCCGCGCCTTTCATGGGTCCTTTCATTGCACCTGGCCCACAGCCAGTGCAGATATCCAGGCCACGCAGCCCCAACTCGTAACCGACTTTCTTGGTGTAATCGTATTCCTCACGACCAATGGAGTGGCCGCCCCAGCAGACCACCAGGTTGGGTTCCTTTTCTGCGATTAGCGCATCGGCGTTGCGCATAATGTTGAAAATTGCGTCGGTGGTGCCTTGCGAGGTACTAAGGTCGTAATGCGGATTGGCGTACAGTTCATTCTGCACGAAAACGATATCGCGCAACACCGCAAACAAATGCTCGCGAATACCCTGGATCATTTCACCGTCGACAAAGGCCTTGGCCGGTGCATTCACAATCTCGAGTTTGATGCCACGCTCGCGCTGGATAATGCTAATGTCGAAATCGGCGTACTCTTCCAATACCTTGCTGGTATCGTCTTCGGCACTGCCGCAGTTAATTACCGCAAGCGAACACTGCCGGAAAATACTATACAGCTCGGTCTGGCTTGCATCGTAGAGCTGCTCTACCTCGCGGTGAGAAAGAATTTGTAAGCTGGAAGCAGGTGTAACCGATGTTGAAACAACGGTCGCACCATTGCGCTTGGCTATGCTGGGAACACTCATGCACTAATCTCAATGGCTTGAAAAGGCGCGATGTGAAAACATGCTGGCGACGCATGCGCGCTATCGTTGATTTTAGTATAGGCGACAGCTACGCGCCTTAGGGCATGGAGTCGACATCGGCGTTTTCCGGAACCGGAACGATCAGGTCTTCCTTGGTAACCTTTAATGTTAGCAGCATGCCAGAGGCTACGAAGATAGATGAATAGGTGCCGACAATAACGCCAAAAATCAGCGCGGTCGCAAAGCCGTGAATAATGTCGCCACCAAAAACAAACAACGAGGTCAGCACCAATAAAGTGGTAAGCGATGTCATCACGGTTCGACCCAGGGTTTGATTGAGCGATCGATTGATTACCGCTTCGGGTTCTTCGCGCCGCAACATGCGGAAATTTTCCCGAATCCGGTCTGCCACTACGATAGTATCGTTTAGCGAGTAGCCAATAACTGCCAGCAGCGCGGCCAACACGGTTAGATCAAAATCGAGCTGCAACAATGAAAACAAACCGAGCGTTAAAATCACATCGTGGATCAAAGCTGCCACGGCGCCGAGCGAGAACTTGAACTGGAATTGCACCGCCACGTAAAGCATGACACCCAGAATCGCGACCAATAAACCCAGGCCACCTTGTTCGCGCAACTCCTCGCCGACCTGCGGCCCAACATATTCAATGCGCTTAAGGTTAACGTTCGCTTGCGTGGCCTCGCGCAATGTAGCCAGTACACGGTCACCAAGATCTGCAGTATTGGCTTGCCCCAGGCGCACCAGTACCTCGCTCTCGGAGCCAAAGTTGACGACCTGGCTATTTTCAAAACCGCTCTGCTCCAGTGCCGCGCGCAC
>JABDNS010000112.1 GCA_013043705.1 Pseudomonadales bacterium | reverse complement strand
CCCCGTGGGCTCGCGAAGCGTGGCAGGCAAAAGTAAACTGTCCCCGTGGGGTGCTCGGTTATTTTACGTCGCGGTTATCCAGCGTGAGCTTCCAGTCGGGCACGTGCAATTGTGGTGTCTTGCCGCCATCAACCGGCAGGATCACGCCATTGATGAAAGACGAGTCATCGGAGCATAAGAAAGCAATGGCTTCGGACATTTCTTCAGCGGTACCAATGCGGCCCATCGGGATAGACTCGCCCATCAGTTTTTTCATCGCTTCGTTCTTGTGCACCGAGGCATCCAGCCCGGGGGTTTCCACAGCGCCAGGCGCCACTACGTTTACTCGAACGTTATGCGGGCCGGCTTCCATCGCTGCACACATGGTGAATTGATTGACCGCCGCTTTGGCTGCCGAGTAGGCGCCCGCGGCTTTACCCGCACGCAGGCTGCTCACCGAGGAAATGTTCACAATAGAGCCCGAGCCCTGCGGCACCATCACTTTCATGGCGGCCTGTACGCCAATAAAAACGCTCTCTACCGATACGCCGAAATTAGCCCGCCAGTCTTCAATACTTTGCTCCGCAATCATGCCTCCGATTACCGATGGCGCGTTGTTTACCAAAAAATCAAAGCGGCCGTGTTCTGCGGCGGTGTCGGCGATGAGCTTGGCGAACGCTTCGATATTGCCTACATCTAATTCTACCGGCGTAAACTTGCCACCGAATTCGGCAATCTCTTCGGCCAATGTATCCAGCCTGGGCTTGCGCCGGGCGCAGGCCAGTACGTGCGCACCCTCACGCGCAAGTTGCAGCGCGGTGGCACGGCCAATACCCATGCTGCCACCGGTAACCAGGCCAACTTTTCCTTCAAAGCGATTGGGTGTCATAGCTTTATTCCTGTTAATTGATTGCTGTATTTTAGGACGTTGGTTTTTTGCATTCGCTTATAGAACTAGCTAACGGCAAGCTTGGCGCTGCCAGCAACGTGCATGCCCATATTGTTTTTACCCGCAAACTCTACCGACACCAGCTTGTCGTTGCCGTTACTGTCGAGTTCACTTACGCGGCCTTGCATAACCATGGTGTCGCCGGGCGTATTCGGCGCCATTAGTTTAAAGCTGAGCTTGCGCAGGCGGCTGGCAGGCCCGGCCCAGTCACTGAGGTAACGCGCGCACAGGCCGCTGGTGGTGAGAATATTCATGAAAATATCGGGCATCGACGCAGCTTGCGCGGCGGGCACGTTGTGATGCACGGGAATGAAGTCCTGGGTGGCAATCGCACCACCCACAATTAATTTGTGGGTAATGGGGATTGCCAGTTCGGGCAGCGTGTCGCCTTTATTCAGCTTGGCGAACGCAACATCTTTAAAGTCAGTTTGCCAGCCGTTAGCGTCGGACGCTGCAGCGCTGGTGTCCTTCGTCGCACTTTTATCAGTAGCCGCTTGGTTCGCGTCTGCATCGCCACTTTGCGGCGCAGCGGGCTTGTACTGGAAGTAGGTGATTAGCGCTTCGGCGAACAGCGACTCGTTCTGGTCAAGGTACTCCACCCGCTCGGTAACAAAGTGGCCCTCGCCCAGCGCGGTGGTTTTCAGCTCGCTAATGTTCACCACGGTGGTGTAGTGGTGCGCGCGGTCGCCCTCTAACAAATAGCGGTGGAAGGTGATGTCGTAACTTACCGCAACGTTGCCGGGAAAACCGTTTTTGCTAAGCGTGTCAAAAATCTGGTAGGGCGGGGCGTCGGTAGAGCCGGGCGCGTAGTTGTCGTTGATGTCGCGCATGGTCCACATCTGCATCATCGCCGGCGGCGCTACCACGCGGTCGAACTCGGTGCCCGCGCGGTAGTCGTCGTCTAAATACAGCGGGCTTTTATCGCCCATTGCGCTGGTCCACTGCCAGATTTGCACCCGGCTTACCGGGTTAAAGCTGTTGTACGGCCCCAGGCGCTTGCCCTGCAGCGCGTGCAGATCCAGCGATATATTTTCGTCAGGCATGATTTTCCTTCACGCAATAAAAGTTAATAAACGCACAAGGAACACTTACATAGGCGGAACCGTGTAACCACCCCAAACCGACACGTAGTCGTCGTTGTAATGCGAGGCTAGCGTTGAGTGCAGGTCGTCCATTTCCCACTTCTTTTCGCCTTGCGGGTTTACGAACGCATCGGTGAGCGTGGGCCGCTGCAGTATCTGCACCTGATTGCCCCACACCACGAACACTTCGCCGGAAATCTTGCCCGCTTC
>JABDNS010000110.1 GCA_013043705.1 Pseudomonadales bacterium | reverse complement strand
GGCTCTGGCCCTGGATTGCTTTTCGAAACGCTGCCTATCGCATTTGGCGGCATGTGGAACGGCGCCATTTTTGGCTCGGCGTTTTTCTTCCTGGTAGCCATCGCCGCACTCAGCTCTTCCATTTCATTGATCGAGCCCGGCGTTGCCTGGCTGGAACGCCTCGGCATAAAGCGCAAGCTGGCCACAATAGCTTTGGGCCTTTTGTGCTGGGTGGGGGGTGCAGCCTGTATTTACTCTGGCAAGGTTTTCGATTCGCTGGATTACATCACGGCAAATATTATGCTGCCGCTGGGCGGCTTGTTCATTGCGCTGTTTGTTGGCTGGTCGATGGGTTACACGCGCGTGCGCAAACAGGTTAACGATATACCCGAACTATTGTTTAATCTTTGGTTTATTGTGCTCAGGTTTATCGCGCCAGTGGGCGTAATTATCGTTTTCCTGAATAGCCTTAACCTTATCTAAACGACGCGAGGCGCTGCTGCGCTGGCAATTGCTGGCGCATGCATCGATTTGCAGTAGCTAGTCTCGCTGGCAGTAGTCCAGCCAGCGCTCGAGGCTGCTGCCACGATATTTCTGGGCGTGCAAAATAAAGTAGAACTTGCGGTGCATGTCGAGACCCGGCGTGGCCAACGCAACAAACTTGCCCGATGCAATTTCATCTTGCAAGGCTATTTTTGATAAACAACCCAGTCCCGCCGCACCGGCTACCGCTTGTTTAATCGCCTCTGTGTGCTCAAGCTCCAAAAATATATTAATGCGATTTTGCAGGCCCTGCATCGCGCGGTCGAAGGTTTGCCGCGTACCCGATCCTCGCTCGCGCAGAATCCATTGCGCAGACACTAAATCTTTTTCTTTGAGCGTTCGCTTGTTCACATAAGGGTGGGAAGGCGAACAGAAAACGGTGAGCTCATCGTCGCGCCAAGCGCCCACTTGCAGGTCTTCGTGCGCATACTCGCCCTCGATCAAGCCGATATCGAGATCAAAATTCAGCACCTGCTGCGCAATGCTGGTGGTGTTGGCAATGTGTAGGTGGATACTTATATCCGGGAAATCCCGGCGAAACCGGGTAAGGATAGGCACCGCCAAATAGTTGCCTATGGTCATGGTGGCGCCAACTTTTAACTCTCCGCTAGGCTCGTTTTGCTGCAACAGCTGCTCAACCTCTGCCGCCTGGCCAAGCAATGAAGCCACCAGTGGCTGCAAAGCCTTGCCCTGGCCGTTCAAGCGCAAGCGCTTACCCACGCGGTCGAACAGCCGGGTGCTATAACGCTGCTCAAGATCCTGCAGTGCACCGCTGGCCGCCGACTGCGACATCGAGAGCTGCTCTGCCGCCTTGCTGACATTACCTTCGCGCGCGGTGGCGAGGAATACTTCAAGCTGCCTGAGCGTATATTTCATGCCTTTCTCCTGCTACATACGATATGCAAAATTGGCAGCGACCCGAAAAAAGCTGCGCTCGACTGAAACAAAGAACACTGCCTGCGGTCTATGCATACAGACTGCAACGCAGCACGATTTTCAAGCTGCAAAGCGTTGACTCGATATACTCCTGAGGCCTTCCCCAAAAGTAGGCATTCCACCGGCGGCTATGCTGCCGGCTTTTTTTTGCCCGGCGCGTTTCGCGCTGTTGCTTGGACATATTTTGATCTTTTATATCGGCTTTACCGATACATAATATTGAAATAAACCATTTTTACTTATTATTGTCAAAGGCTATATTAATGCCATACCCGCTCACTGCAGCCATCATGGCCAGAGGCCCGGCACAAAGGCGGCCGGCAAGCAGCAGCAAACAAATAGCTTTAGCAACGAGGGAAGCAGCCATCATGAGTAACACCATGACCGAAACCGTAACCCAGGTACATCACTGGAACGAATCGCTATTCAGCTTCAAGACCACGCGCGAACCCGGCTTCAGGTTCAAGAATGGACATTTTGTGATGGTCGGGCTGGAGGGGGAAAGCCGCCCGCTAATGCGCGCCTACAGTATTGCCAGCGCCAACTATGAAGAAGAACTTGAATTTTTCAGCATCAAGGTAGCTGACGGGCCACTCACATCGCGCCTGCAGCACCTGCAAATCGGCGACCCGGTACTGGTGAGTAAAAAACCCACCGGCACTCTGGTGACCGACAATATGCTACCCGGCAAGCGCTTGTATCTGATTGCCACTGGTACCGGACTCGCGCCATTCCTGAGTATTATCAAGGATTACGAAATCTACGAGCAATTCGACCAGGTAGTGCTGGTGCACGGCGTGCGCTTTTGCAATGAACTGGCTTATGTCGACTACATCGAACAAGAACTTCCCAAAAATGAGTTCTTCGGCGAACTGGTGCGCGACAAGCTGTTGTACTACCCCACGGTTACGCGCGAAGCTTTTAAAAACAACGGCAGGGTTACACAACTGATGACCAGCGGTAAGCTGTTTGTTGATTTGCAGCTACCCAAACCGTCGCCGGATAGCGACCGCTTTATGTTGTGCGGCAGCCCCGGCATGCTCAAGGATACCTGTAAAATCCTTGATCAGCGTGGCTTTAGCGAGGCGCGCAACGGCCGCCCTGGTCACTATGTTATCGAACGCGCTTTTGTTGATTAAGGAATAAAGCAAGTGCTCAGCCGTAGGGCCATGGGTGTCTAGTCGTCCCCGCTGGCCAACCAACGTGCGCAATCTGCAGACAGTTTGCGCGCGGCGGTAAATTCGTACTTTTCGATATCGGCCTTACCAAGAAGCTCGCGCCAACGGCCATTAACACCCTGGTTAATAAATGTTTGCGCGCCACCCTCCCAGAATGCACCGCCCAGTGGCACACTTGGCGTCGCGTGCGCTTTCATGTAATCGAAGCTGCAATGCTGCAATATGTCCGGCCACAAGGCCTCATTGATATCTACGTTAATAAAGCTGGCAATACGGCGAATCTCGCCGGGCATATCGCGCTTTAAATTGGCGAAATGGACGTGCAGTACGTTGGGAAGCTCGCGGATATCCCACCAGCTTTGCACATTTTCCCAGAATGGCCACCAGGGGTAGCCGTCTTTATCGAGCCAGTCGTGAAAATACTGCACAATATTACCTACCGGCTTTTCGATGGGCGGCCCAACCCGGCCCGGCGTGTTATTCAACGCGTCGTACCAATGCTCGTTCGCGGTACTGTGATGATGGTACATGCTCCACAGCACATCGCGACCATCGCGACCGATGTAGATATATTTTGCTTTGGGCGAGAACACCAGCGCGTCGACCGGCAGGTGGGTTTTCAGGAAACGCCGGTGTGTTTGTGCCTCTACCGCTGGCAGCTTGATAGCCTTGGGGGGAACGCGCAAATCGAGCCAGGGTGACATTTCTGCAACCGGCAAATCCGCCCTGGCATCAAACAGCAATTGCGCAATGATTTGTTGCATCCAGGTCGTGCCCGACTTGGCATAGGTTGAAATAATAATGTCATCACTGCGAAACTCAAAATCATTCCATATCGTTGAATCAAAGTGATGGTTTTGAATTTCCCTTTTCTTGGTTGGCCACGCTGGCGATTGCTTCGAATTGGTCATACTAAAAAATTGTTTATACGGCGGGCTCCAAACTGAATGCAGGCGCTAAACTGCTAGGGCTGTGCTGCTGCCGCTTGGCTCTCGGTGCTGCTCTCCTCGCCAACCTCAACACCACTCGCATCTTCCAGACCACAGCCCATCGCATTGGCATAGCCTAGTAAGTAAGCGCGGCGCGTGTTGCCCCTTTCCAGGGCCTCATCACGCAAGCGCTCCTTTTCGGCATCACCAAAAATGGCGCGCTTGGTTTGCCGGAAAATTTCCAGCTGCCCCATTAACGTTCCAACGCCAAGATCATACAACGTCTTACCGGTTTTCTGCATCCCGGTACGCGGCGCTGATGGCGAACTTTCTAGCGCCGGTGCACCTAAACCCGCATCCAGTTTTTCAATTTCTGCACGCATCGCAGTACATTGTTCATCAACGCCCTGCGTAACCGCCTCGCCGACTTGCGCGATTTGTTTATTGCGAGCCTCTTGTTCCACAGTTTGTATAACACCCTGAACTTCTGCCTGAGCAGCCTCTTGCTGTATCGCAGCCGCAGTTGAAACCTCCTCGACACCGGGCACTTCCACCGCCAAAGTCGAAATGTCGCCATACAGACTAGGCACATCGGCCGGCTGCAAGGTAATTTGCGGGCCGCTGGCGCAAGCGGCCAATGCTGCCGCGCAAAACAAAAGCGTGATATTTTTAAACAAAGTCACAGTACTCTCCAAAACCGCGTTTTCCAAAATAGTTAGGCCCAAAACAGTGTTATGCAAAAAAGTAACAGGCTACTGCACGCGCGCAGTATAGGTTTGCAAATCGATCACGCCCTGCTTGCGAACCGGTACGATACCCAACCAGGGCAGGCCGGTGTCCAATTTGGCCTCAAGCGAAAAATCCAGCTCGCGATTGGGTTTGGCCAGCATCATGGCCAGCAACTGCGCGCCTTCTATCAAGCCCAACTTGGCATCGAGCTCAATCAGCGCATCGCCCTGCGCGGGAACAACAGGAATATCCAGTGCCGAACCAGTGATCACATCGAAGCCTTGCAGGTTGATGGTGTAGCTCACCCCATTTAATCCCAACGACTGGGGATTCGGATTTGTTACCAGCAAGCCCACTTTAAATGACGGCACCAAGCCGCCGCTATCGCCGGGCTTAATATGCACCAACTGTAAATCCGGGCTTAACAATGGCAATTGCAGCGCACTGCAGGCCGCCAGTGTTGTAATAATAAAAGCTGCTGCTAATCGTTTAAAACCGAGCGCGATACCTTGCATAATTTTTTCCCGAGCTAATTTTCTATCAAAGTAAAAAACACTAAGCTAAATCTTTTTACACAACTTCCGCAAGATCGCCTTTCGACTCCAGCCATTGCTTGCGATCCCCCGAACGCTTCTTGGCCAGTAACATATCGAGCAGCTTTTCGGTGCCATCACCCGAGCCGGCAACTAACTGCACCAGGCGACGCGTATCCGGCGACATCGTCGTTTCGCGCAATTGCAGCGGATTCATTTCACCCAGCCCTTTAAAGCGTTGCACGTTCACTTTGCCGCGCTTCTTCTCGGCCTTTATACGCTCAAGCAAACCCTCTTTTTCGGCATCATCGAGCGCGTAAAAAACCTCTTCGCCAATATCGATGCGATACAGCGGCGGCATAGCAACGTAGACGTGACCCGCCGCGACCAAAGGTTTGAAGTGGCGCACAAACAACGCGCAAATTAGCGTAGCAATGTGCAGACCATCCGAGTCGGCATCGGCAAGGATGCAGACTTTGTGATAGCGCAGCTTTTCAAGGTCGTTCGAGAGCGGCTCAATACCCAGTGCTACGGCGATATTGTTTATTTCATCAGAACCAAGAATATCACTGGAATCTACCTCCCATGCATTCAGGATCTTTCCGCGCAGCGGCAAGATTGCCTGGAAGCTGCGATCCCTGGCTTGCTTGGCAGAACCACCTGCCGAGTCGCCCTCAACCAGGAATAGCTCGCACTGGGCCGGGTCGTCGCTGGAGCAGTCGGCCAATTTGCCTGGTAGCGCAGGACCCGCGGTAACTTTTTTACGCACAACTTTTTTGGCCGCGCGCGTGCGCGCTTGCGCACGATTGATTGCAAGCTCGGCGATGCTATCGCCTTCTTCAGTGTGCTGGTTGAGCCAAAGCGCTAGCGCATCTTTTGCAACACCAGAAATAAAAGCCGCCGCCTCGCGCGAGGACAAGCGCTCCTTGGTCTGGCCGGAAAACTGCGGGTCGGCAAGCTTGGCCGAAAGCACGTAAGTGCAGCGCTCCCAAACATCGTCGCCGGTTAACTTTAAACCGCGCGGCAACAAGTTGCGAAACTCGCAATACTCGCGAATCGCTTCAAGTACGCCGCTTCGCAACCCATTGACGTGCGTGCCACCCTGCGCTGTGGGGATAAGGTTTACGTAGCTCTCGGCAACGATGTCACCCCCTTCTGGCAGCCACTGAATGGCCCAGTCAACCGCCTCCGTCTCGCCTTTGAAGCTACCCAAAAACGGTTCCTGCGGCAATACCTCCCAGCCCCGAGTTGCACCAAGCAAGTAATCCTTCAAGCCATCTTCGTAATACCACTCTTCTTTTTCACCACTTTTTTCAACTGCGAATGTGATTTTCAAGCCAGGGCAAAGTACAGCTTTGGCGCGCAACACATGCCTCAGGCTGCGTTCTGAAATCTTCACCGAATCAAAATATTTTTTGTTGGGCCAAAAACGCAATCGGGTGCCGGTATTGCGCTGGCCTACACTACCCGTTTCTTTTAATTTTCCCTTGCGTTTACCGTCTGCAAAATCAATGCTGTACTGCTTACCAGTGCGTTTTATTTCAACCTCAAGCCGGGTTGAAAGCGCATTCACAACCGATACCCCTACCCCATGCAGGCCGCCACTGAACTGGTAGTTGTCGTTAGAAAATTTGCCGCCCGCGTGTAGCTTGGTCAAAATCAATTCCACGCCGGATATCTTATGTTGCGGATGAATATCTACAGGCATCCCGCGGCCGTCGTCGGCCACACTGAGCGAACCGTCTTTGTGCAGCGTTACATCAATCTTATCGGCGTAACCTGCCAGCGCTTCATCCACAGAGTTGTCGATAACTTCCTGGGCAAGGTGATTGGGGCGCTGAGTATCGGTGTACATGCCCGGCCGCTTGCGCACTGGCTCAAGCCCGGTTAATACCTCTATCGATTCTGCGTTGTAATCACTCATTAGGGGCCGCTGTTGTTTTTTTGCAATCTATAGTGTTATTGAAATCTGTTTCCAGAAGATGTTCTGTATTGGAAATTGGATGAGCTCGGTGGCAGCTTGGAAATGGGCACGGATAGCTGCATAACGAGCAGGATATACCGGCGGTGCAGGAATAGGAAAGCCCTGATGCGGGCAATGTGTGGCAAACTAATGACTGGCTGGTTGCGCTTGCTCAATAGCCGCTGGATGCGAGGTCGATACGCAAGTCTGCGCCTTCAACACGGGATACGCCCGTCTGAATAGACCCGTCGGCGTGCAGGTCTAGCCAGCGGTAACCCGGCATTGCCGTGTCCAGCTTGAAGTCGCGCTGCCCGGGTGCAAACTGGATACAGGTTGAAGGGCTGGCAATTAATTTAACCCCCGGTAATCCCGGGTGCGTGCCATAAAATTCCTGATGCACATGGCCCCAAAGAATGGCCTTTACGCGGCGCTCGTTTTTCAACAATGCAAACAACCTGTCGGCGTCGGCAACCTTTTGCTGGTCTAGCCAGGCGCTGCCCACCTCCACCGGTTGGTGGTGCAGGCAAATCATGATGTGAACATCGGCGGGCAAACTGTCGAGCTCAATGCGCAGCTCATTCAATTCGGTGGCGCCTAGTTCGCCACCTACTTGCCCCGGTACCGCAGAGTCCAGCATGCAGATTGCCCAGCGACCCAACCTGACCAGTCGCGGCATGCGGTCGATGCCAACGCTATCGATCATCAAGTCGCGCACGTCGTGATTACCCGGCAGCCAGGCCATCGGCAAGCCCAGCGGCTGCAAGATTTTTTCTAGCCGGTAATAGGCGCTGGCGGTGCCGAGATTCGACAAATCGCCAGTGGCCAGCAGCAACTCAGCATTAATTTCGCCGTGCTCGCTTTGCTCCGCAACCAGCAATTCTAGAACCGACGCCAGGCTGGCATCAGTATCCATGCCGGCAAGTACTTCACCAATGGCCTCACCTAAATGACAATCAGTTATCTGCAGCACGCGCAGCGTGGCGTTATCGTCACTTGCGGGTAACTCGAGCGTTTGGCTGTCCAGCAGGTCTTTACTATTATCTTTTTCGAACACCGGGAATCTCGAAACAATGATCGGCCTTTTCACAAAGGCGCTCTATCTTAATAAAATACTAGCTGCGCAAAACATCAAGCGCCAGCGAGCCATCGCTGGCGCTATCCGCTGCATGACCAAAACGTAAACAACGACATAGCCATTCGGCGAGCAAACGATTTTGCTGGGCCTTTTCGTCGCGCTGGAACATCGCCGCATTGGGGTATTCATAGCTGGCCTGCGCACTGCGCTGCCCGCTCATGGTAATTACTTCGGCCAAGCGCACATCGTGGTATAGCCGGACCTGCATGCGCATGGTTTGCGCATCGAAGGCTTCCAGCGATGCCAGCGCATCGAATGCCCAGTGTAAATCCAGCATCGTTGTATAGCGGCTAAGCTCCTGGACACTCATATCCAGCGCGGCCTGCATCCCGCCCTCGGCAATTCTTAATGTGCGCTGATCGCCGCACAGGTAACCACCACGATTGCCATCCGCACTGTCGAGCCCGGGCAACAGGCTGCACAGGCGCACATAGTTGGCCTCGCAATCGGCAGTCATTCGCTTGATATCGAAGCGATAGCGCCGCCGCTCGCGCAGATCTGGTGGTTTTGGCAACATATAACCGGCCTGGCCAGAGCGCAGCTTTAATTTGCTGGCTCAGTGATTAATCAAAGAGCAAATTGTAACAACATTCGCCTGCGCGCCAATGTGATTTCCTGCACTGTGACATTGTGGTCAGCAATTGCCCACAATCTCAGCCAATTCAACCGTTTATTGTGACTATACTTAAGCGGTTAGCAAGCAGCGACAGCGCCCTTTGCAGCTGCATCGGGCTTTTGCAATTGCTTTTTTTCTAGCCAATTAATCCGGCGAAACGGCCGGCAAAAAATCGGAAACCCGCATGCGCCCAATCAAGTTTCGACCTCTTTCACTGATCGGTTTATGTTCTGTCTTCGCCTACCTGGGCTCACAGGTGGCATCGGCCACTACATTGCAGGACATCTACGACCTGGCCGTTAATAACGACCCTGAAATTCAGGCCGCCTACGCGGAATATCGCGCGGGCGATACGCTGCGTGGCCAGGCGCGTGGGGTACTTCTACCGCAGCTGAACGCAAGCTATACGTTTACCGACACCAATAAAACACTACTCGAAAGTGAAGAAGAAAAAGAAGAATACGGTGTAACGCTGTCGCAAAGCATTCTCAACTTGCCCGCGGTCTACAGCTACGCACAAAGTAAAGCGGTGGCCAAACAATCGCAGCTTACTTTTCATGTCGCCGAACAAGACCTCATCGTTCGCGTTGCCGAAGCATACTTCAATGTTTTGCGCGGGCGCGACAACCTGGCCTCGGCTCGTGCAGAAGAAAAAGCCATTGCGCAACAGCTTGAACAAACCCAACAGCGCTACGAAGTAGGCCTGATCGCGATAACCGATGTACACGAAGCGCAGGCCGCCTACGACCTGGCGATTGCCAACCGGCTAACCGAAGAGGTTAACCTGGGAATTTCACGTGAGGCGCTAGCCGCTATTACCGGCCAGGCACACCATAACCTGCAAGAGTTGGCCATGGAGTTCCCGATTTCAGCGCCAGAGCCGAACAACGAGGAAAGTTGGGTTGAGTTTGCTACCGCGAACAACCTGTCTATCCAGCTTGCAGAACAAGTACTGGAAGCTGCCAACCAAAACGCCAGAATTGCCAATTCGGAAGCAGCACCAACGGTGCAGGCCAGCGCTCGATATATAAAAGATGAACCGTTCCAGTTTGCCAGCAGTAGCGGCGTTTCCAAAGCCGAGGGCATGATCATGCAGTTAAGCGTTGACTTGCCAATATTTTCCGGTGGCTCAAGGCATGCAGAACGCAAACAGGCAGGCTTCGAACGCGTTGCAGAGCAATCCAACCTGGTGGCCACCAAAAGACGTGTTCTGCAGGAAACGCGATCCAACTTTTTAACGACGGTTGCCGATACGGCGCGCGTGCAGGCGCGCAAACGCGCGATCACTTCGGCGCAAAGCGCACTCGACGCCACCGAGGCAGGCTACGAAGCAGGCACGCGTAATATTGTCGACTTGCTGAATGCACAGCGCGACTTGTACCGTGCGCAACGCGACTACGCCAATACGCGCTACGACTATGTGGTTAATTCGCTCAAATTAAAGCGCGCGGCAGGAACCATCAACGCCAAGGACCTCGAGACAATAAACGGCTGGTTGCGCGCAGGCCAAGCCGCAACAATTGCTGCCCAAAGCCACTCCTGAACCCCGTTTAGTTTTGTCTAATCGCGACCAGCGACTCCTATTCGAGTCGCTCTTCTACCAGCGCTAATAAACGCTCGCCGGCGCCTCGGTTTTCGGATAACAATTTGCTTGCCGCGCTGCCGCGTTGCTGCCTTTGCTCGCTACTATCACAAAGCCCGATAACCGCGCTGGCAAACTCCCCCGCATCACGAACCTGCGCTAGTGCGCCAACTTTGGCAAGCTGTTCTGCGATGTTGGAAAAATTATGCGTATGTGGGCCGCTCAATATGGGTAGACCCCAGCAGGCCGGCTCCAAATAATTGTGCCCGCCCACCGGCACCAGGCTACCGCCTATAAAAGCCAGCTGCGCTGCGCCAAAAAAAATCATTAACTCGCCCAAAGTATCTACTAACAGTACATCGGCCGGATTTTCCGCCGCTTGCGCAGGAGAGCTTGCTGCGCTGCGCATGGCCAGTGTAAAACCACTTGCCAAAACCTCTTTGGCCACCTCCTGACAGCGATCCGGATGCCGCGGTGCGAGCACAAGCAGCGCTCGCGGGTATTGCGCGAGAAGCGCTCGATGCGCCGCGAGCACGTCGGTTTCCTCGCCAGCATGGGTGCTCGCTGCAATCCATACCGGCTGATGGTTTGCCTCTGCGAACGCATTGGATACCGCTTGCGCTGCGTCACGCAAAGCCTGGTCAACCACCACATCGAATTTCACGCTGCCCGTTACACGCACGCGCGCTTCATTTGCGCCCAACGCAATTAAGCGCTGCGCATCGTCCTGGTGTTGCGCAGCAACCCAGACCTTGGCGATTGCGGGCTCGATCAACCAGCGCACTTTGCGATAACCGCGTGCAGATTTTTCGGAAAGCCGCGCATTGGCAAGCACTACATCTATGCCAAACCCGCGGCAAAGTAGTAGCGTTACCGGCCAGATTTCGGTTTCTACGACGACCAATAAATCCGGCCGCACGCGCCGTAAAAAAAGCCATACGAAAAGCGGCCAGTCGTAGGGTGCGTAGCAGTGGCTTACGCTATCGCCAAAAAGGTTTGTAACCTGCGCTGAACCAGTGGGCGTGGTGGATGTTATGGTCAGCGAACGATCTGGCTGGCGCCGCAGTAATTCACGAATGGTGGTGCTAGCGGCAAAGGTTTCGCCAACCGACACCGCGTGCACCCAAATACCGCCGGCGCGCGGCCTGGGCAATCTAAATCCAAAACGCTCGGCCATGCGCTTGCGATAATCAGGCGCCTTTCGGGATCGCCATAGCAGGCGCAAAGGTAGCAAGGGCAGCAACAAAGTGAGCAGCACAATATAAAAAATTAGCGCGCAAAAAAACTGGCCACATTTGAGGGTATTAGACGGCACCACGCTACGCAGCCCGCCCTGCTAACAAATATTTCATCACGCTGGTTGGTAAACCTTCACGTTAGCGTGCCCCTCTGTGCGCAAATGTGCAGCATGCAAGCGACTCATCACGCCCCGATCGCAGTACAGTAAATACTGTTGATTTGCATCAAGCTCAGCGAATACACGGTTAAGCTTGTAAAAAGGTATATTAAGCGTGCTATTCCCAATAAGCTGCAACGGTTTTTTCGCGCAGCTCTCTTCATCGCGCAAATCGATAATAACCTGTCCAGGCTCGGGAACGGCTTGTCTTTCTACGGCATCCAGAATTTCATTGCTGGCGTAGACCTCATCGATAGCACAGAGCTTTCGCGCTGCTACAGCACGCTGCAGGACATCGAAATTAAATTTACTCTCCTGTATTTCCAGCAGATGCGGCTTGGCAGCCGTGGTAGGCTTATCAGATATAACTGCGCAGTACTCCGGCATATGCTCCGCGTAAGTGGCGACACCTGCTTTAACCGCGGTAGCAATGATTTGCGGCTTATCTGAAGCCACCAACGGTCGCATTACCAGGCGTTCCGAGACTTTATCAATCAGTGCAAGATTGTGCACCGTTTGACTGGAAACTTGCGCCACACTTTCACCTGTTACCAGCGCAGGCAAACTCATCGCGTCGGCAACCTGGTTTGCCGCGCGAAGCATCATTCGCTTCAAAACCACGCCCATATACGGCCTGGCAATTTCTCGCAAAATTTCCTCTACAACCTCTGCAAAGGGTACGCTTATAAACGCGGTTCTATGCGATGCGCCGTAGCGATCCCATAAATAATGCGACACTTGCTTTACACCTACTTCATGCGCCAGGCCACCAAGATTAAAAAAGCAGAAATGCGTTTCCATGCCGCGCCGCATTACGTCAAAACTGGCAACACTGGAATCGTAGCCACCCGATACCAGCGACAAAACCTGACCCACACAACCCAACGGTAAACCGCCGAGGCCGGAGTGACGCTGCTTTACAACAAACAAGCGCTGTTTTTTTATTTCAATGCCAACCAGCACATCCGGGTTTTTTAACGCAACACACACATCCTCTGCTTCCTCCTCCAGGCAACCGCCAACATAGCGTTCAACATCCTGCGATTTAAACGCGTGCTTGCCCACTCGCTTGCAGCGCACCGCAAAGCTGTTGCCGCCCAGCCGGGGTAAGTAGATATCACTGGCAGCCCTGGCAATGCACTCGAGCGCGGGAGCCGCATTGCAATCGGCATCGTCCGGCAGCTTATGTTCAACAACTTCCAGGAAGTGCGCAATGCCGGGCGTATCGCCCAGCAGCGCGCCTACCGCGGCAACCCGTAATGCAAAATCTTGCGGGGATTCATGCATAACCGGGTCAACCACAACTTCGAGCATATCCCAACGCGCAATCACATCGCAGGCCAGACCGTGGTAACGATTCAAGCGCCGTAAATTACCCTTCAAGCGCGTTACAAACTGTTTACGCACTGGCCGGGTCTTAATCGTGATTTCTGCCGAGAGCTTTACAACGTACTTCATGGAATACCTGGCAAGCATGCGCTGCGCTATCTTTTGCGGCTGCGCCAGTTTCTAAAACTGCACATTTATTTGTAGCCGCGCTGGTTTTTGCAGCCGCAGTATAGCGGCGACGCAGACAATGCGGGCGGTGGCCAACAAAATGCCGCGAGTAGCAGCAGGGGATCGCAACAGCGCTAAAGCAAGCCAGCAAATCAATTGCCAAGCCACAAAGCGCAACACGCAGTACAGGCTGCACTATTATGGTGCTATATATAAAAAAGCGCTTCATAATGGTGCGCTTTGTGGTCGGCGCTAAAGAATACTACCGTTAACGGGCGCTGCCGCTACCTTGCCCCCAACAAAATATCTATATAAATTAGATACTTATGTATTTTTAGTTTGACTGTAGGCTTTTCGCTGTACAACCGCAGCGACTGGCACAGCCCTTGCTCTAATTAACCCGACGAGTATAGCGATGCGATACCAGCTTTATTGCCAATCGATTTGCAGCGCGCCTTACCCTTTGCCCGGCAATCGGTATAGAATCGCCGCCCCGTAGAGCACACGGCGGGGCATGCAGGTCCCGGCATTTTTCGCGCCGGCTACCGGCTTTCGTTGAAACCGTACCCGAACATCGGGTCACCGAGCGACTTTCCCGCTTGCACATACAACCACAGCAACAGCCTTTTCGTTGAAACAGGGGCTATTGATCCGGAGGAGAACCATGTCAGAGAAAACTCTGAAATTGATAAAAGATAGCGAGGCGACCTGGGTCGATTTGCGCTTTACCGATTCAAAAGGCAAAGAACAACACGTTTCTATTCCTTCAAGCGAAGTCGATGGCGGCTTTTTTGAGGAAGGAAAAATGTTCGACGGCTCATCGATTGCTGGCTGGAAGGGCATTAACGAATCGGACATGATCCTGAAGCCTGATGACGAGACTGCTGTGGTGGATCCGTTTACCGATGAGACCACAGTGAACCTGCGCTGCTCGGTAGTAGAACCAACCACAGGCGAAGGATACGGACGCGACCCTCGCTCTGTTGCCTCACGCGCCGAAGAGTATTTGAAGTCAACCGGCATCGCCGACTCTGTTCTGTTCGGGCCGGAGCCCGAATTTTTCGTATTTGACGACGTCAAGTGGCACACTGAAATGAGCGGCGTGGGTTACGAAATCAATTCTGAAGAGGCCGCCTGGTCAAGCCACAAGGCTTTCGAGGATGGAAACATCGGCCACCGCCCCGGCGTGAAGGGCGGCTACTTCCCGGTTCCTCCCGTTGACTCGCTGCACGATATTCGTGCCGCCATGTGTCGCGCGATGGATGACATGGGCCTGGAAATTGAGGTGCATCACCACGAAGTTGGCACGGCCGGCCAGTGTGAAATTGGTGTGGGCCCGAATACGCTAACCAAGAAGGCCGACGAAGTACAGATCCTCAAGTACTGCGTGCATAACGTTGCACACGCCTACGGCAAGACCGCAACTTTTATGCCCAAGCCTATCGTTGGCGACAACGGCAACGGCATGCACTGTCACCAGTCTATTTCAAAAGACGGTGTTAACCTGATGGCGGGCGATGCCTACGGCGGTCTTTCTGAAACTGCGCTGTTCTATATCGGCGGCATTATTAAGCACGCACGGGCAATCAATGCTTTCGCCAACGCTTCAACGAACTCCTACAAGCGCTTGGTACCCGGGTTTGAAGCGCCGGTAATGCTGGCTTATTCAGCGCGTAATCGCTCGGCTTCGATTCGTATTCCTTTCGTGCCAAGTGCCAAGGCACGTCGTATCGAAGTGCGCTTTCCCGATCCAACTGCCAACCCCTACCTCGCTTTCACCGCGATGCTGATGGCCGGTATCGACGGCATCAAAAACAAGCTGCACCCTGGTGATGCTGCAGACGCCGATCTTTACGACCTGACCGCCGAAGAAGCCGCGGAATTTCCAACGGTTGCTTCAAGCCTGGAGCAGGCACTCGACGCGCTGGACGTGGATCGCGAGTTCCTCAAAGCGGGTGGCGTGATGAGCGACGACATGATCGATGGATACATTGATTTGAAACGCGCTGAAGTAGAGCAACTGGACATGACTACCCACCCGGTTGAGTTCGGCATGTATTACTCCTGCTAGGACCTGCTCGCTGCGCAAGCGGCAGGCACAAAAACCCCGTCTTTTGGCGGGTTTTTTTTTGCGCGGAACCTCTGCACTATGCGGCTATCAAAGTAAGCTGCTTACTTGGATAATACTCACGTCACGCTCTCGGCCGACCGCGCCAATGGAAACAGCTATGCACCCGAAAATGCTCTACCGTTCAACCAACTTTCGGCGGCGCGCAGGGCTATCCGCGCAAGCGTTTACAGCGCTGTTGCTAGCCGCCACGGCCGGTCTTCACGCAACGTTTGCCCAGGCGGAGATTTATCGCGTTATCGATGAGAACGGCAATATTAGCTTTAGCGACAAACCCCCCGCAGGCGCAGCGGCAGAGAAAGTAGAAATAGACGAGAACGCGCAAAACAGCAGCCTGTCTAGCGAAGCTATTGAAGAACGGCAACCGGATTGGCTGCGCGAGGCGCAGGAAAAGCGGCGAGCTGAAGAAGCCAGCAAGCGTGCCGCTGCGCCGAGCGCTGCCGAAATGTCTGCATGGCGAGAGTCACTCGCTAACGCAAAGCAGAAGTTGCGCGACGCTAAACAAGCGCAGGAGCAGGGTATCGTGGTTAGCGAGGGCGACTTTATTGGCAAGGCCGGCGGCGGCGTCCGACCTTCCCAGCAATACCATGAAAAACTCGAAAAACTCGACCAGGACGTTATCGACGCCAAAGCCCAGCTGGATGCTGTGCGCAACGCCAAGCCGCGCTAAACCTCACAGCAGCTACAAGCAAACAGGTTGCCCGGCTGGAATATAGATTAGCCCAATAGCATCAATAGCCCGAATCAATTTTACAGCCGCCAGCCACCGCTCTATGCTTTGTGGCAATAAAGGGTCGATTGCCGCCAGGTCACACTGGTGCATCGCGGCGCAATCCGTTTACAATTGGTGGCTGCGCAGTAGCAACAAGCTAAAACGAGCAATCCTCATTGGTTTTTTAGTAGTTGTACATATCATCATTTAAGTGGAGAAAAAAATCATGTCACTGAAAGGAAGTAAAACCGAATCCAATCTAAAAGATGCGTTTGCCGGCGAGTCGCAGGCCAACCGTCGTTACTTGTACTTCGCCAACATGGCAGACATTGAAGGCGCGCCTGAAGTTGCCAATGTTTTTCGCAACACTGCCGAAGGCGAAACCGGCCATGCACATGGGCATATGGAGCATCTCATTTCAGGCGGCTGTGGTGAGCCTGGCACCGGCATGCCCGCGGGCGACTCTGGCGAAGCCTTAGCTGCTGCAATTGCTGGTGAGACACACGAGTACACTGATATGTACCCTGGAATGGCGAAAACGGCGCGCGACGAAGGCTATGATGAAATTGCCGACTGGTTCGAAACGCTGGCCAAGGCAGAGCGTAGCCACGCCAACAAGTTCAGCAAAACGCTGGATGCCTACAAGGCTGATGCTTAAGC
>JABDNS010000101.1 GCA_013043705.1 Pseudomonadales bacterium | reverse complement strand
GTGCTACAGTAGCGGTGGAGGCTTGAGCGGGGGGTGGCAAAGCGCGTGGCAAGGGCTGCGTGTTCGGCTAGTGGCGCAACCGGGTTGCGCCCGGCCGCTTAGCCCATTTGCAGTTTTTCTTTAATCTCGTCCAGGGTTTTGCAGTCGATGCAAAGCTCTGCGGTGGGCCTGGCTTCGAGGCGCTTGATACCGATTTCCACGCCACAGGCGCGGCAAAATCCGTAATCGTCGGCGTCGATGCTATCGACAGTGTTATCGATTTTGCGAATCAGTTTGCGCTCGCGATCGCGCGCGCGAAGTTCCAGGCTGAATTCCTCTTCCTGGGTTGCCCGATCGGCCGGGTCGGGGAAGTTGGCCGCTTCGTCCTTCATGTGGCTAACGGTGCGGTCGACCTCTTCCATCAACTGGCTTTTCCAGTTGAGCAGAATGTCTTTGAAGTGTTCTCGCTGCTTCTCGTTCATATACGCTTCGCCGCGTTTCGGCTTGTAGGGCGTAAAGTTTTGGAAGCTCTCAGCGAGTTCGCTTTTCTTTTTGCGCGATTTGGCGGGCATAGTGAAACCCTCGGTTCCCATCCAGTTTTTGGCCTGATATTCAGGTCCTGCTTGCCGTGGACATGATATTTTTATGCTGCCCATAACGGCGAGGGCGGGCAATCTACCAGAAAAAGTGCAGGGGTGCCACTGGCGACCTGGTCCTTGGGCGCGTGGTGTGAAAGTCTGTAAAATGCTCGCCCCGTTACGGTGCTGGCCAAACTTCGGTAGAACTTTAGCGCCATAATGACTGTCTCTGCCTGATTGTAGGCATTTGGCCGCGGTGCGCGCTAGCCCCAGCAATAGGGTAAAATTTGCGCCCGCGTTGGTAGCCGTAAGGTTGCAACCCCTTGTATTGATTTGGCTTCGGGCGTACCCGCAAGTCGCAGTTGGAGCCCAGTTAACTTGCACAATACTTCCCGATTCGCCGCAGGCTTCTCCCGCAACTGCTTTAGGCGGCGTACTGGCGCCAATGCCTTTGTTCACCTGGCAGCGTTGCGCCTGCAAGCGCTAAGGCTATCGGCTGTGTTGTTGTTGGCTGGCTTGCTGGCGGGCTGTATAGACAGTGACAATAACCAACAAAGTTTTGTTCTTCCCCCGCTCAATGCGCTGGACTTTCCGGCTCGCGGTGCGGTAGTGGCTACGGATGCAAACGGGCTGGTAATGAATGGCCTGGTTTTGGCCAGTAGTAGCGCAAGCATTGCCGGTGATATACAAATCCGTATCGACGATATAAGCGATGCCGACCCGCAGGTGATCAGCGGGCCGGGCCTGGAAAACAGTACTGAACAGACGAACTTTTTCTGGCAGCAGGCACTACTGGCGCCGAACTTGCCGCTGGGCATTAGCTTCTTGCAGGTGGATGCAAATTTTGGCACCGCTACCACGAGCAGCACCGCTATTGCCGTGCGCGGCAGTTCGTGGATGTGGCAGGCGGCCATACAGCCCGACGACTCGCAGGGCGCGCGGCGCTGGTTGTTACTGGATACGGCGCGGCGCGCGTTGATCGAATTGGAAACAGCGCTTGACCCGGATACAAGTGAGCGAGTTTTCACCGGCGCCCAAAGTATTTTTTCCGGCCCCGCTGATGGCTTGGGCATTGAACTCAATGAACCGGTTGATTTCGCCATTGATGGCGGTCGCGCCTTGGTAGTCGATCGCGGCCTAAAAGCTATTGTCGAAATTAATTTGGCCGACGGCACGCGAAGTATTTTCTCGGATGCGTTAACCCCGAATGCGTCGGCGCCGTTACTCGACGATCCGGTGGCGATTGCGGTCGACAGTGCGGCGTCGGTAGCCTACGTGGTAGACAGAGACCTGGTCGACGAAGCTAGCGGCAGTATCATCCGGCTCGCGCTTGCCGACGGCACGGGCGTGGTGGAAGGCGAGCGCTGCGAATTCACCGTGGCGCCAGCTGACGCAGCCGTTCTATACCCCACCGTTGAAGAACCTGAGGCTATCAACCCCGCAATTGTGAACCCGGCCGATATTGCGGTGCAAACGGCACCTGTTGCACGCCTGCTGGTTAGCGACCGAGCTGCGAACACCATTATCGAGGTGAGCACCAGCGCTGACGCCTGCGTTGGCGGTACCGATGCCGAAAGCAAACGTTTGGTGTCGCCCAGCGAAATTGTAGGCAGCGATGCCAACGGGGATTTCGTACTCGGCTCGGGCGACACCATTGCCGCTGACGATACAGACACAGAAACCGAAGACGTTTTCTATTCGCGTGTTGGGCATCTTGCCATGTTGGGCAATCGATTGTTTGTCAGCGACTCCGGCCAGTTTGCGAGCTTTAGTGAAGACGGTTTCCCGCTGTCGATAAATGGCGCCATTATCGAAATTGATATTTCAGGTACCGCTGGTATGGGTGGAACCGATGGCGAGCGTAGATTCCTGTCCGCCATTGAACCGGATTTCGACAACCCGTTTGCGGCGCCGCTGGCCCTGGCTTTGGACGATGCCGATAACGCGCAAGCAGATGACGACCGCCTGTTGGTGCTCGACAACGACCTCGGCGCTATCGTCGCGGTTGAAATTGTAGAAACCGAAGCGGGCGTGGATGAGCCGCCGGTGAGCCTGGGTCGCAGAACCTATTTACCCGGTGGCGTAGTACTAAACCAGGCGGCGTTAGACAACGATGAGTTGTCGCGCGCGCAAGGCCTGTCGGCCGAGGCGGTAGAAAAAATTGAAAACCCTGTGGATGTGCTTGGCAGTCGTGGCCAGATGTTTGTACTCGACAGAACCCAGAATGATTTTTTCCAGGTTACCAATGCGAGCGGAACCCGCGGCCGAATCAGTGCATCGATTGGCTCTCCCGCAGATGACTCCCAGGAAGCCCAGGATGCCGTATTGGAGGCATTTAACGCCACCACCTTGCAGTCGCCAGCCGCGTTTGGTTTTGCCGACGATGGCAGTGGCTTTTATATCGTTGATGCCTACGACGATACGCTGGTCTATGCACCAATCAACAGTTTCGACTTAACTTCGGTGCGTTCGCTGGCGTCTGAAAGCCAGGCCCCGGCGTTTGTTGAAACCCGGGCAATCGCTGGCTTCAACCAGTTGCTGGCACCCGATTCTACCGACACCGCAGAGGCTTATGTTTACGCCTTGCAGGGCAGCGACATCATAGAGGTGGACGTGGGCGAGAATGCCGATAGCGGCGCTAATCGCGCATCGTTCGCGGTGGCTGGTTGCACGCTCACCGACCCGGGGGCGATGTTGCTTGAACACGATACCACGCTGGTTGAAGACGAAACCCTGGGTAATTACTTGCTTACTGTTGCCAGCACCTTGTTGGTGGTTGAAGCGCAAAGCCGCGAGATACATGTGATCGATCGCGCAAGCGGAGACTGTGTTACCACCAGCGCATTTGACTATAGCGGAAATGATATCAACGCTGCCGATACGCGCATTGTCGATGCGCTTGCAACCAGTACCGCCGATGGCAGCTTTGCCTTGTTGCTGCTCGATGCTGGCCATGGCGCTGTAATCCGCGTGCCGCTGGATTTCGTTAACGACGAAAATGGATTGTCGCCCACCGTTACCGTTGAAGCGGCGCAAGTGCTTAGCTCCAACGGCCTGCCAGCTGCAGGTGGCAACAAATTGCGCTCGCCTATCGGTATGGATATTAACGAGCAAGACAAGCAGGTTTTTGTGTTCGACAGCGTGCTGCGCTCAATGTACCTGATTGATATTGCCGAGCGCGATGGCAGCACCGGGCGCCGGCTCACAGCGGCAGAAATCGACGCCGCTGCTTCGCCTGTTATCAACGGCCAACGCATGATGATATCGCGCGGAACTTCGCTAAACTGCCACGAAGAGTTGCTGGGGCTTCTCGAGCCCTGCGCGCTTTAGTTTTAATCCAGGGCCTCGTCGAAGCCAAGCAAATACAGCTTGTTATTTTCAATGCGGGTATTGGCGCGGGTCAGCCTGTCGCCGAAGCAGGGCCCGCTCAGGCAGTCGCCGGCATCAATACTGAACAGCGCGCCGTGCGTTGAGCACTGGATTAGCGAGCCGTCATCGTCCAGGAATTCGTCTTCACGATACTCCAGCTCAATACCCAGGTGCGGGCAGCGATTCAGGTAGGTGTGCAGCGCGCCGTCTTTTTTAACCACGAATAATGTCTTGCCATCGCACTCGAAACCGCGCGATTGACCCTCTTCAACATCGCTCACCGAGCAAATTAAATGCATAATGTTGCTTACTTCCTAAAAGCGGCCACAACCAGCCGCCGTGGTTAAAAGAAACCGCGCCAGGTTAACGGCTCCAATAGATAAGCCTTAATAAATTGCATTGAACGATAATAACGTTGAATTTGCCTGCATGACAGGCCGCGATGCGCGTGAACTGGTGCCGGTAAACGGCCAGTGCATACATCGCTGCGTGCGTCCCGACTGGATGGCGCTGCGCCGCAGTGCCGCCGATGCCGGTTTTGATTTAGTTGCAATAAGTGCCTATCGCAGCTTTGAGCGCCAGCTGCGCATCTGGAATGAAAAGGCGCGCGCTGAGCGAGCGGTGCTAAACGATGCTGGTGAGGCGTTGGATATTTCTGCGCTTGCGCCGCGCGATCAGTTACATGCCATTTTGCGTTTCTCGGCGCTACCCGGTGCGTCCAGGCATCATTGGGGTACCGATGTTGATGTTATCGATGCCTCTGCCACGCCCGACAATTACCAGGTACAGTTGGTAGAAGCCGAGTGCTGTGCTAACGGGCCGTTTGCGCCGTTGCATGCATGGCTGGATGAGCGCATTAATTCGCATCGCGCCTACGGTTTTTATCGCCCGTACATAGCGCAAAAAGTCTATGGCGAGGGCATTGCGGCCGAGCCCTGGCACTTGAGTCATCGCCCCGTTGCGCAGCGTTTTGAAATATTATGCAGTTACCAGAACATGTTGGCATTCTATAGCGCGTTGCAAGATCTGGAGCTCAAGACAGTATTGCTGGAAAATTTCGAACAGATCTATCGCGACTATATTTGTGCAGATAGTTCTGCGCAAAACCCCGTTAGCGTGTAGCGAGCCATAAAAAGTGACCGAAGTAAACGAAGAAGAAATCTGGCAGTCGATGCGCGAACAGGTCCGCGAGCGCGCTCGCAGTGAGCCCCTGCTCGCCAGTTTTTTTTATAGCAGTGTGCTGGAGCACGCCGATTTCACAGCTGCGCTGGCGTCCAAGATGGCCATGTTGCTGGAGTCGCCTGCCGTCAGTGCACTGGTATTGGACGATTTGTTCAGTGACTGCCTGCGCGAAAATCCCGATATAGCCAGCGCAGCACTGGCCGATTTGCAGGCGGTGTACGAGCGCGACCCGGCATGTAACAGCTATTGCCTGCCATTCCTGTACTTGAAGGGCTATCAATCTATCCAGGCGCAGCGACTTGCGCATCATCTGTGGGGCCGCGATAGAAAGTCTATGGCCAGGTACATGCAGCATATTGCGAGCCTGCGTTTCCAGGTTGACGCTCACCCCGCGGCAAAATTGGGTCGCGGCATTATGTTCGATCACGCAACTGGTATCGTTATTGGTGAAACCGCGGAAATTGGCGACAACGCATCGCTGCTACATGGTGTTACCCTGGGCGGCAGCGGAAAAAGTACCGGCAAGCGCCACCCGACTATTGGCAACGGCGTGATGATTAGCTGCGGTGCAAAAATTCTTGGTGATATTCGCATCGGTCACGGGGTAAAAATTGGTGGCGGCAGCGTTGTGCTCGAATCGGTGCCCGACCACGTTACCATCGTGGGTGTGCCCGCGCGCATTGTTGGAACGCCCTCAGAAGATTCCCCCGCATTTACCATGGAGCAGGACATCTCCCGTTAATTCCTCTTGCTGTATGTTATTGCAGCAGCATGATTGTTTGGCGATATTGCCTATTTTTAAGCCGAGCTCACCTGTCTGGCTTGCGAATCCATTGTTATCGACTATAAATCTTCAGTAACACCTAACGATTTGCCAATGGTGCATGCGGGCTTTTATCTGCCTCATGTGCGAGCCACCCATGCTATCTGTATGCACTAAGTGCATGTGGTTTAAATGAGCGCCTGGCAATATGCAGAGGTCTGCTGTGTGAGTGTAAAGTTGCTCGATAACGAAGCTTTTTATGGTTACCGCGTAAGGCGCACGGTAGACGCGCGGTTATACCAAGAATACTTCAGTCTTAAAAAAAATGGCAAGCGATTACGCGGTGACGCGCGCAAGCGCATAGAGAGCGCCGCCGATCGCCGCGATCGCGAGTTGGCGCGCGCACAGCTAAAAGCCAAGCAAGAGAATAAAGCCGATCGCTGTTTTAACAGCGATGGTTCGGTGCGCGGCATTAGCTATTTAATTAAAAATGAAAAAAGTGGCACCCGCACGCCGATCTTCCAGGTGGGTATTGCCTCTGAGCTCGACGGGAAAATAATCTGTACCAGTTACTCAATCAATGCGCATGGCGAGGAACAAGCCTGGCGTATGGCGGTACGCACTTTTGCAGAGCACAAGGGCATTGGTAAAAATAGCAGGTTGTATGCACAGCTCGTTGATGCAAGGCCGCGCCTGCTGAAAGCAAGGCGCAAATTGCAAGATAAAAAAACGCGGCGCAAATCGGTGAAACACGCGGTTAAAAAAGCAGTTGCCAAAGTGGGCAAGCGTTCAGCGAAGAAATCAGTGAAAAAAGCTGCTAGCAAAGCAGCTAATAAAGCAGTTCGGCACGCGGGTAAAAAAACGGCGAAAAAAACCCTAAAGAAAGCCGCCAACAAGGCTGCCAAAAAAGCGGCCAGAAAAGCCGCTCGTTAACGGTAAAAATAGCTCAGGCTGAGGCGCCGCCGCTGGGTTTAGCGCTAACGTTGCAGACAGCAAGCGCTATTGGTTTTTTGCCGCTTTCATGGCTTTTAATACTTCAGCGCGGGCTTCGTCCGCATCTCCCCAGCCCGACCTCGTACTTAACCGGGTCGCTGTGCGCGGGAATTTCTATAACAACATTGATTTCTTCAGGGCAATCATTGCCTTGGGTAACGTTGATCAAGCTCATAGAGGGCTTCCGATAATTCAGTGGTAGTGCAGCACCAAAACAGTGACAGCGCATTGATAGCACAACGATCGCACAGTAGGGCGCAAATCGGGCTGTTTGGCCTGTTGCGAGGGGCTTCAGCAAGAGATTTCTGAAGCATGCGCGATGCTAATACAGGCGCCGATTTAGATCAAAGCTTAATCAGCGGCTGCGGGCTCGAATTTTCGGTAAAAGTCCCTGCCTCTTGGACAGCGTTTCACTCTAACGGTACCATGTCGCGCGCTCACCCCCTGCCCGCGCAAGCTGTTTGCAGGAGCTTGGCTCTGGCCAGACGCCAGAACTCACGCCCAGCGCGTTGCGTGCCGGGGAGGATGGCTGGATTAGCCCGGTCGCGAGCGTCTCCAGGCAAATTACCTTGCACCGCGACATGACTGCCGCGGGTTGTTGTTATGTTGTTATAAGTGTTGTTATAAGAGAGAAACAAGCTATGGAAAATTACATCGCATTGCCGCCATTTGTCGGCGCCATCGGCCTCGTTATCGCGTTTTTTATCTACCGTACTATGTACGCGTACGCCGAGGGTTCGGCAGAAGTTAAGAAGATTGGCGACCAGATCCACTTGGGCGCGATGGTCTTCATGCGCCGTGAATACAGCATGCTGCTGGCCTTCGTTGCCGTGCTGGTGGTGCTGACCTGGTTCGCGCTGGGTGCCAAAACAGCCATCGCCGTAATCGTTGGTGCGCTGTCTTCTTCTATAGCCGGTTGGCTGGGTATGTACGCGGCAACCAAAGCCAACGTGCGAACCGCTACAGCGGCAGCCGATAGCGGCGCTGCCGAGGCGTTAACGGTTGCATTCTATGGCGGCTCTATTATGGGCTTGTGTGTGGCGGCGCTAGGCCTGATTGGCCTGGGTTCACTATTCTGGTTCTTCGGTGGTGACGCGGGTTCGGCACATTCCATTGAAGGTTTTGGCATGGGTGCTTCCTGCGTTGCGTTGTTCTCGCGTGTGGGCGGCGGCATCTTTACCAAGAGCGCCGATGTTGGTGCCGACCTGGTCGGTAAAATAGAGGCGGGTATTCCAGAAGACGATCCTCGCAACCCCGGCGTCATTGCCGACAACGTTGGTGACAACGTAGGTGATGTTGCCGGCATGGGCTCGGATATTTTCGAATCCTATTGCGGTTCGATGATCGCCACTATCGCCATTGCTTCGACCATGGTGGGCAACCCTGCGCAGTCTGCGTTGATGATGCTACCACTGGGTCTTGCGACCATAGGCCTGGTTGCCTCGATTATTATGATTTTTGTTGTACGTAGCAGGGCCAGCGCCGAGCCTGGCGCGGCATTGCGCACAGGTACGATCGGTGCGCCGGTGCTGTTTATTATCGCTGCATACTTCCTGATAAAAATGCTGGGTATCGATATCAACGTTTGGTTTGCGGTAATCAGTGGCGCCGTTGGCGGTATTGCGATTGGCCTGATAACCGAGTACTACACCGGGTCTTCGCCGGTGCTAAAAATTGCCAAGTCGGGTGAAACCGGGCCGGCAACAGTTATGATCACCGGTCTTGCGGTTGGCATGGAATCGGTGGTGCTGCCCATTTTGTTTCTTGCCGCCATCATCTTTGTATCTACATCATTCGCAGGCCTTTACGGCGTAGGTATAGCCGCAGTGGGCATGTTGGCAACGGTTGGTATCACCATGGCGATTGACGCCTACGGTCCGGTTGCCGATAACGCCGGCGGCATCGCCGAAATGTCGGGTATGGGTAAAGACGTTCGCGACATCACCGATTCGCTGGACGAGTTGGGTAACACCACTGCCGCTATCGGTAAGGGCTTTGCGATTGGCGCGGCTGCACTGGCTGCGTTGGCAATTATCGCGGCCTTTGTGAAAACGGTTGCACTGAATAATCCCGAATTCTCACTCGAACTGTCGGATCCGCAAGTGTTAGTGGGTATGTTTATTGGTGGCGCAATCCCATTCCTGATTGCCTCTATCACCATGACTGCAGTGGGCGATGCAGCGTTCGATATGATTAACGAAATTCGTCGCCAGTTCCGTGAAATTCCAGGCTTACTTGAAGGTACCGGTGAGCCGGACACGGCGCGTTGCGTAGATATTGCAACCACCGCCGCGCTGAAGCGTATGTTGTTACCTGGTGTTATCGCAGTATCTGCACCACCATTGGTAGGCTTCCTGATTAGCGCCGAAGCGCTTGGCGGTATGTTGGCTGGCGGCTTGCTGGGTTGTGTATTGATGGCGCTGATGATGGCGAATGCCGGTGGCGCATGGGACAACGCGAAGAAATATATCGAGAAGGGCAACCTCGGCGGCAAAGGTTCTGATACTCACGCTGCAGCGGTTGTTGGCGATACGGTTGGCGATCCCTTCAAGGATACCTCTGGCCCATCGATGAACATCCTTATCAATGTTATGGCGATTGTTAGCCTGGTAATTGCGCCGCTGTTGTAGCGCGTAGTTCGTTGATAAAAAAAGGTCGCAGCGTTTTCGCGTTGCGGCCTTTTTTGTTTTCCGCGGGTAGGATTGTTGGCTGTTGTTGGGGAGGTCAGGCGTAAAAACCTGCCTTCCGTGAAACGCTTTGAATACATCCGTGTACGCTCGCGGGCGGCGTCCATGCCGCCCGACGTTCACGGAAGGCAGGTCTTCACACCTTCCCGGCGCCACCGAAAAAACGCTGTGCCAGAAAAACACTTGTTGGAAATTAGTTTTCGGTTATCGCCACGTTTTTTTGGTAATACAGGTGAGTGATGAGCCCGAATTACGCACTAACGTTTCGTTGTGGAAGGCGGGTAGGGAGGCT
>JABDNS010000100.1 GCA_013043705.1 Pseudomonadales bacterium | reverse complement strand
ACCCTCGCCAGTATTCTTCAATCATTGTCGACGGCGATAGCCGCGCCGCCAGCCGCGCCATGTTGCGACCGGTAGGCTTTGGCGATGCCGATTTTCGCAAGCCGCAGATTGGCATCGCCTCAACATGGAGCATGGTCACGCCCTGCAATATGCATATCGATGGCCTGGCTCGCGAAGCGGAAAATGGTGTGAACGGTGCAGGTGGCAAGGCCGTGATCTTCAACACCATTACCATTTCCGATGGTATTTCGATGGGTACCGAAAACATGAAGTACTCGCTGGTCTCGCGCGAAGTGATTGCCGATTCTATTGAAACGGTGATGGGATGCCAGGGCTTTGACGGTATCGTGGCCGTGGGAGGCTGCGATAAAAACATGCCCGGTTGCATGATGGCGATTGCAAGGCTGAATCGTCCCGCGATATTTGTTTACGGCGGTACCATTTTGCCCGGCGAGCACAAAGGCAAGCAGCTTGACGTTGTGAGCGTTTTCGAGGCCATTGGCGCGCACGCCAACCACCTGATACCGGCCAAGGAGCTGCACGATATAGAGAGCAAGGCAATACCGGGGCCGGGTTCTTGCGGCGGCATGTACACCGCCAACACCATGGCTTCTGCGATAGAGGCTATGGGTATGAGTTTGCCGAATAGCTCCGCGCAAGCGGCAATTTCAGGCAGCAAAATAGAGGACTGCCAGCACGCTGGCGCCGCGGTAATGCAGTTAGTAAAAAAGGGCATTACCCCCAAGCAGATCATGACCAAAAAAGCTTTCGAGAACGCGCTCACGGTTTGCATTGCGCTGGGCGGCTCCACCAACCTGGTGCTGCATTTGCTGGCTATGGCGCATTCAATTGGCGTGAACTTTTCGCTTAATGACTTCACGCGCGTTGGCAAACGTGTGCCACTACTGGCCGACCTCAAACCAAGCGGCACACATAGCATGGCCGACCTTATAAAAATCGGTGGTATTCAGCCGTTGATGAAAATGTTGTTAAACGCAGGATTGCTGCATGGCGACTGCATAACGGTAACCGGAAAAACGCTGAAGCAGAACCTTGCGGGTGTTAAACCTTACCCGAAAGACCAATCAATTATCCGGCCGTTGAAAGACCCGATCAAAGCCGATAGCCACCTGGTTATCTTGAAAGGTAACTTATCGCCTGAGGGCGCGGTGGCAAAAATTTCCGGACACGAGGGTTTGCATTTTGAAGGCCGGGCGCGGGTATACAATTCTTCCGATGCTGCGTTAAAAGCGATTCTGGATAAAAAAATAAAGAAAGGCGATGTTGTAGTGATTCGCAATGAAGGCCCGGTGGGCGGCCCGGGTATGCAAGAGATGCTGTCGCATACCGGAGCCATTATGGGCCAGGGCTTGGGCGACGATGTGGCACTGATTACCGATGGTCGTTTCAGCGGCGGCACGCATGGCTTTGTGGTGGGCCACATTACGCCGGAAGCAGCGGTAGGCGGCCCGATCGGTTTATTAAAAACCGGCGATCGCATCACCATAGATGCAGCGAAGCGTAGTCTTTCGGTAGACCTTAGCGCGCGTGAGCTCGCCGCGCGCAAAAAACAGTGGAAGGCACCCAAGCCGCATTACAAGCGCGGCGTGTTGGCCAAATACGCCAACAACGTTAGCTCCGCCTCTCAAGGCGCCATTACCGATAAATTCTAAGCAAGGGGGACAGTTTACTTTTATGCGCAGCATAAAAGTAAACTGTCCCCTTGGTTTTACCCTTGGCATTACATCCTTACGATAATACCTTCGTTGGGATTGGCGCTGCCCTCGCATACGGCATTGTAAATTGACTCAAGGCCGCCAAGGCCGCTAACTTCTTTCACGCTGAGCCAGCTGCGGCATTTTTCGGCTGTGTCCAGTACAAAGCTGTTGAGTTTTTTGTCGAAACCTTCGGCGCCCCAGTCCTTGATGCGTTTTTGCATTTGTCCGGGCGCAAAGAAAAATTCACTGCGCTCGGCAATAACATCGGGGTTGGGTGCGGCGTTCTCCCAGTGCGTAAGGCCAACGTTCACGGTGAACTTCATGTTGTCGCCAAAATGCTTGTGCAGCTTGCCCAGAAGTTCATTGTTACCTGCCATATCTACAATCGTTGTGGGCACGCTCGAATCCAGCGCAGTAACGTCATCGTAAGTAGCGACCCTGCTATAAACGCCCAGCGAATTCACAAAGTCGACATTGCCTTTTGACGTTAAACCGATTGTGGGCACTGCATCGGCGTCATCGGCGAGTGCGTAGGCCAGCCCAAGGCTGGTTTTACTCGACGCGCTCAGCACGATTATCTGTTTTGCACCATACCAGCTCGCTTCTTTCACGGCATCCCAAATCAAAAAGCCGGTAAGGAACAGCGGAAACAGCAGTGAGCGTTCATTGTCAGCACGTGCGTCTTTTTGCCCTGCCTTATCGGCAAAGCGATAAACGTTGTAGCCTACCGGCAGTTCCTGCCGGTGTTCACTGCCGTCGATAAAGCTTTGCGGGTTAACTTTTACGGGTTTCATTTTTAAGGTATCGGCGGGTGGCCAGTAGCCAAACAGCCGGTCGCCTTTACTGACCCCGTCCGCTTTGGATTCGGTTATTTCGGCAAAGCCCCAAACCGGAATCACGCCCCAGCCGCTGGTATCGTTGCCAATTGGCGGGAAAAATTTCCAATAGCCAATCATGTCGCCGGCCACCGCATAAGTAATATTGTTGGCAGTAAAAGCAAAGCTTTCTACCTTGGCCATTACCTCACCATCTTGCAGTACTTGCTGGTGGCTATCTTGCGCCACGCGGTGTTCGGAAAACCTGTTTTTTTTCACCTGGAATTGGTTCATGCTGCTGCTCTCTTAAAAGTGGCTGATATAAGTTGTATGTCCGCGTAAAAAACTGCTTCGCTAAAGCAATGCATTGCGCTATTTGGTTGCAATCAAGCGTAACGTGCCGCAGCCTCTGGTGGCAAATCCTCGATCTGTTCAGAGAGCTTCATAAGCTTGTTTACGGCAGGTACCGCGCTATCACGCATACGTTTTAAAATAGCCTGTTTTTTCTCATCATCGCGGTCGGCGGTTTTTACTACCTGGCCAAATCCATCCAGCCGATTGTTAACAATCCATTGGTTAAGTTCTTTATCCTGCGACCAATTGTACTGATTTAACATCAGGCCCAACTGCATGCGAATCCAGTCGGTATCGTGGTTGGG
>JABDNS010000092.1 GCA_013043705.1 Pseudomonadales bacterium | reverse complement strand
AGGGCGGGGTTGGCAAAACCAATGTCTCGGTAAACCTGGGCCTGGCACTGGCGGGCCGCGGCCAGCGCGTTTTGTTACTCGACGCAGACCTGGGGCTTGCCAACGTCGACGTACTATTAGGCTTGCGCCCGGCGCGCACGCTTGAAAGCCTGTTTGCCGGTGAGTGTGAGTTGCAGGACATTATTGTCGATGGCCCGCCAGTACCTGGCAGTGGCAGCCTGCGGATTATTCCAGCCAGCTCCGGCACGCAGTCTATGGTGCAGTTAGGCGACGCGCAGCACGCAGGTTTGATCGGTGCTTTCAGCGAGCTGGTCAACGAGCTCGATGTACTGATCGTGGACACCGCAGCTGGCATCTCTGGTTCAGTTATCAATTTTGTGCGCGCCGCACAGGAAGTACTGGTGGTGGTTTGTGACGAGCCCTCATCGGTTACCGATGCCTACGCGCTGATCAAGGTATTGCATCGCGACTACGGTTTGCAGGCGTTTCGCGTGCTCGCCAACCAAACGCGCAATTCTCGCGAAGGCAAACTGCTCTACGAGCGATTAGTGGCTACCACCGATCGTTTCCTGGATGTTTTGTTGCACTACGCGGGTGATATTCCGCACGATGAATCACTGCGCAAAGCAGTGCGCAAGCAGCAGGCACTGATGGCGCTTTATCCCGATAGCCCGGCTGGTAAAGCGTTTACAAAACTGGCCGAAAGCGTTGCCATGTGGCCGCTTCCAGCGGGGCCACGCGGGCACCTGGAATTTTTTGTCGAGCAATTGGTGGGTATGGCCTGAACGTGCTTTTTGCATGTCGGCGGCCAGCGCTTTGCTGCTACGCTCTAGCTTGCGCCAGCAACCTTTACCGTAGCGCGATCCAGCGCATCCCTGCCAGCCATGGGATTCGCGACAGACGAAGATAAGACATCCGCTCTATGTCTCGCAAACAACAGCCTTATGCAGAACAACAAGCGCCCAGCGCAGACAAGTTGCTGGAGCTGCATGCACCGCTGGTAAAACGTATTGCCCACCATTTGCTCGCGCGCCTGCCCGAATCTGTACAGGTTGATGATTTGATTCAAGCCGGCCTTGAGGGCTTACTCGAAGCGGCAAATAATTTTTCGCCAGGCAAAGGCGCGAGCTTTGAAACCTACGCCGGCATTCGCATTCGCGGCGCCATGCTCGACGAGATGCGCCGCGGCGATTGGTCGCCGCGCTCGGTGCACCGCAATGCCCGCGCTATGGCCGAGGCCTATCACGCGGTGTCGATGCAGCAGGCGCGCGAGCCAACTGCCAGTGATGTGGCCGCTTACATGGGTATCTCGCTAGATGAGTACCACCAGATGTCGCGCCAGTCGCTGGGCGCGCGCCTGGCCAGCTTTGACGAAGTCGTCGGCGACGAAGCCGGGCTTAGCCGGGGAGCGCGCGTAGCCGACGCCGGCGCCGGGCCGGCCGAGGCGCTGCAGGAGGCGCAGCAGCGTGCCAGGCTGGCCGCTGCCATTACCGAGTTACCCGAGCGCGACCAATTACTGCTGTCGCTTTACTACGAGCAGGAGTTGAACCTGAAGGAAATCGGCAAGGTGCTCGGTGTTAGCGAATCGCGGGTTAGCCAGCTGCATGCACAAGCAGCAACCAGGTTGCGGGCCAAACTGCTCGAATCCTGAGCGGCCGTAGCGGTGTTTGTTCCCGGTCTTGCGCAGAACAATGCACCAGGCGCTGGCCGAAGCGCCAGCTTCTTCTAGACTAAATAGGATCTTTCGCGAAATGGGCCCAGGCCCAAGCCCGCCCTGTGGCGAGCGCGATCTGAACCCGTCAGTCTAGTAGTGAAGCAAACATGGAAAGCACCCCAGGCGATAACGAAATTTTGCCCTTCCGCCAAGCGAAACAGGCTGGCGACCAACCCTGTATCGAGGAGCTGGCAGGCTGGATGCTCGAGCAGCTGGAGGGCGCACTGGCGCGCCTTGTGCGCAGCGTGAATACGCTGATATACACGCGCAACCCTGTCGCGATGGCAGTAACTGCACAGCAGTGCGATCGGGTTGAGCAGTTGCTGGATGAATTGCAATCTTTGTACACAAGCCGGCAAGAGGCCGGCGGCCAGGCCGCGGCAGCTGCTAACTTCCAGCAGTCGATTCAGAGTTTGCTGTTTGCCGAAGCCGAGGGTTTATTGGCCGAAGCGCGCCGGCTCGTCGCAGTGCCATTAAAGCCGCTGCATCGCAGCGACAATGTGGTGGTGCTTAAGCCCGACTACGCCGACCTGGCGGATGCCGCATTCGAGCGCATGCTGGCCTGCTCGGATATTCCAGAGCTACTGGCCGAGGATACCGATGCCTGCGATAGCTGGGACGAGCAACTCGATTTCAACAGCGAAAGCCGCAGCGCCAAACCTGCAGTCGCGTTGAAGCTGGTTTATTCCAGCGACGCTCCGCAAGCGCGCTAGGCGCGCAGCGGCTTACCAGGCGCATGGACTTCCTGAGTGTTCTCGGCGTTGTCATTGCCTTCGCGGCAATTCTTGGCGGCAACTTTTTGGAGGGTGGCCAGCTCGAGACGCTGCTGAATGGGCCGGCCGCGCTGATCGTAATAGGCGGTACCATCGGTGCTGCTGTATTGCAGACACCGCGCGACGTATTTGTTCGCGCACTCGGCATCTCCAGCTGGGTATTCCGCCCGCCCGCCAGCAATTTTGATCAACAACTAAAAAGTATTGTGCACTGGGCAAGTATCGCCCGGCGCGACGGCTTGCTGGGTTTGGAAAAAATTGTCAGCAAAGAACCCGGCAATTTCGCGCGCAAGGGTTTGCAGTTGCTTGCCGATGGCGCAGAGCCATCACGCATACGCATGGTAATGGAAGTGGATCAGTATAACCGCGAGCGCGAGGATCTTGAGGCCGCTGCCGTTTACGAGGCGATGGGTGGTTATGCACCAACAATCGGCATTATCGGCGCGGTGCTTGGCCTGATCCATGTGATGGGCAATCTTGCTGACCCAAGCATGCTCGGCACCGGTATTGCCATTGCATTTGTTGCCACCATTTACGGTGTTGGGCTAGCTAATCTTCTGCTGTTACCGGTGGCGAGTAAATTGCGCGCCTACGCAAGACAGCAGGCGCGGGTTAGGGAAATGCTGGTGGAGGGGCTACTGTCAATCGCCGAAGGTGAAAATCCGCGCGCAATAAGTGAGAAGCTAAAGGGCTTCTACCGCGCAGCTTAGCCGGGTTGCAACACGCAAGCTTATGCCGATGCAAAACTATCGACCCAACGCCGCACGCTATACACCTGAGCGCGACACGGCCGAGGTGCAGGGCCACAATCGATGGCTGGTTTCCTACGCAGATTTTATGACGCTGTTGATGGCATTTTTTGTCGTCATGTATTCTATTTCACAAGTTTCCGAACAAAAATATCGCGTACTGTCGGAAACTTTTTCGCAGGCATTCAACGCGCCGGTGGAGCGGGAAAACCTGCTGCTCGACGGCGAGCCCCAGCACTCTTTCACCAAAACCCCGATCGATATGCAAGGCAAAGCGTTGGAAGACCGGCCTGGCAACGACGCCAACGAAGTCCCTGCAACATTAACCCGCATTGCTGAGGAACTGGAGCAACGCTTCGAGTCGCTGATAGACAATGAGCTGGTTACGGTAACAGGTGACGAGCGCTGGCTGCAGATAGCGTTGCCCTCTGCCGTGCTGTTCGATAGTGGTGGCGCACAGCTGGGTGAGCCGGCGCAGGCGATTATTGAAGAGATTGCGGCAACGCTGGCGCCACATGACAACGTGGTACGGGTCGAGGGTTTTACCGATAACCTGCCAATAAAAACCGCGGCCTTCCAATCCAATTGGGAGCTGTCGGCAGCGCGCGCCGCGGCGGTGGTGCGACGCTTGCAAGACAGCGGCATAGCGCCTGGCAGATTGGCAGCGGTAGGTTACGGCGCGCACCAGCCAGCGCACAGCAATAATAGCGCTGAAGGTCGCAGCAAAAACCGACGGATTGTGCTGATGGTATCAACCCAAAACCAACTACGGCACGATGTAATAGCCCCGGAAGAAGTGATTACTACGCCATACGAGCAACGTGCAGAGCTCCCCGAGGGTACGCTGGTGCATGGTCTTGAGCGAACTGCGCTGCAAGAAGCGCGCGCCTGGCTCGCGCGGCGCACGCGGGATGCCGCTGCAACAGTTGCTGATTCAGCGCCCGAACAGCTGACCAGCGAGAATGCGCCGCTCGAGCCTGCTGAAGGTGTGCAGCGCATTCGGCGCAGCGATGGTAGCCTGCTGTTTACTGGCGCGGCTGCTGGCGAAGACCGCTAACGCGCCTGCTGCCCTCGACAAAGCCCCCGGTGCACATAACACGCGCTGCTCAACACCCGCCCTGTAGAAAGCATAGCTAGCCCCACCAAGTAAAACCGTTAGATTCTCCAGCCCTTCGGCACCCCCGCTTTTTGCTGTGGATAAGTTGTTGCGCGCTGTTTATAACTTTGTTCAATTTCGGGATTATTTTGCCTTTGCTTGCACTTTTAAAACGGCTGTAAGACACTTCGCAAAACCTGTGCTGCGGCGTGCCTTGCTAGGCAAATCAATAATCTAAGTGGCCGCGTTGGTGTTAGTGTTGGTTACCAAACACAGACGACTCAAGCAGGGCATCGCTAGCTCGCCATGGCAACACTTGCCGGGCAGCACTTTGCGTAACTGGCTGGCGTTTGCGCCGGCGGGCTTTCAACAGGAAAGCGAGGGGTATCGGTAGTGCGAGTCTGGGCGGTGGCAAACCAAAAAGGTGGTGTTGGTAAAACCACAACCACTGTCACGCTGGCGGGACTACTCGCCGAGCAGGGGCAGCGCGTGTTAATGGTCGACCTCGACCCGCACGGCTCGCTAACCAGTTACTTCGGCTACGACCCAGATACCGTTACCCAATCCAGCTACCAGATTTTCCAGGCTGAAGAAGCGCTGCAGCCGCAACAAATGCAGGCACTGGTGGCCGGCACCTCGCTGCCTGGCCTGGGCCTGATTCCAACCTCAGCCGCACTGGCTACGGTGGAACGCCAAATGACCGGCAAGGATGGTATGGGCCTGCGCGTCGCGCGCGCACTAACAGCTTTCAAAGACGAATACGATTATGTGCTGCTCGACTGCCCGCCGGTGCTGGGTGTCTTGATGATCAACGCACTGGCTGCCTGTGAGCGGCTGGTTTGCCCGGTGCAAACCGAATTTTTGGCGTTAAAAGGCCTCGAACGCATGACCCGCACGTTGCAAATGGTGCAAAAGGCAAGGCCGCGCGATTTGGCGGTAACCATTGTGCCGACCATGTTCGACCGGCGCACGCAGGCCTCGGTGTCCTCGCTGAACAGCCTGCGCAAGTATTACCCCACGCAGCTATGGCGTTCGGCAATTCCGGTCGACACGCGGCTCAGGGACGCCAGTAAGCGCGGCCTGGTGCCGTCGGCTTATGCGCCCGATAGCCGGGCGGTGCGTGCCTATCGCCAACTCCTCGCGCAGCTGGTACAAGACGAAAAAGCAGCTGACACGCAGCTGCTCGCCTGAGCGACGAGCTCACATTCATGCAGCCAGCGCTAAAATCCGATCAGGCGGTGCAGAGCTATATCGATGCCATGTTGCTCGATATGCACGATGCGACCGCGTCGCAAACTGAAGCGCCGTGCGCCCCGCACCGCGACCCTTCCGATACCACCGCGCCCGCGCGCACAGCTGCAGTCGCCGCGCAAGCCGTGCTTGATGATGCAAAGCTGCCGGATCAATCGCACATGCAGGTCGCAACCAGGCAGGCGGCTAGTTTGCCTGGCCAGCAGTTGCCACTGGCGTCTGCACTGGTTATGCCGGGGCTTGCGAAACTACAGCTCAAAGCTTTGGTGCAAGCGATTGCGCAGGCACCGGCCAGCACCGGGCTAGCGCCTATACAAGGCCATACGGGGGTCGAGCAAACCGATGCCGTGGTGCCGGTTCGAGTTGCTGCGGCGCCCGAGCAAACCGATGCCGTGCCGACCGCCCAGTTGTCGGCTACTGGTTTAAGCGCTGATCCAGGCCAGGTTGTACCGGCAGCATCGGCTATATCATCTGAAAAAGCGCAGGATAATCCGCGCAGCGCGGCCTTTCTAAAACATTTGCAGGACGCGCAGGCGCGCACCGCCGTGCGGCGTAAGGCGGGCACTGCTGGTCAAAAACGCCCGGCCGCGTTGATGAAGGCGCCAGCGTGGGTGCAAGATGAGCAGCTACGTTGCCTGGTGTTCAAGGTGGCCAACCTGCAGCTGGCGCTGCCGATACAGTATTTGTCGGGTGTAGAGCCGCTCGATGTACAGCAGTTGCACGCGCTACCCGCCGAGGATTTGCATAGCGAATTTGCGATGCTTTGCCTTGGTGCGAAGGGCGATAACCTGGTGTTGGATACTGCCCGGCTGGTTATGCCTGAACGCTACTCGCCAGACATGGCCGGGCAATACCGGCAAGCGCTGAAAATTAGCGACACAAATTGGTATTTTGCGGTGGATAGCATTGGTAGCGAACGGTCCTTCAACGCCCAGGACGTGCGCTGGCGCAGCCAGCATACGCGCAGAGAGTGGCTGGCGGGCACGGTTATCGACCAGATGTGCGCTATCGTTGATGTCGAGTCGCTGCACCGCAGCTTACTCGCCGCAAGTGTGCTGGAAGCAAGCCCGCAGTGACTGTTGTGGTGTGGCTAAGCCTCGCTGTGGTGTTGGCCGCGGTGCTGGTAACCGTTATTTTATTGATTAAATTAAATAATAAAAACAAAGAGTTAGAAGTCAATCTTTTATTAGTTTCTAAACAGTTGAAGTTGTTGCAGGAAAGCCAGCTAGGGCTTGGTAAGCACCTGCTGGCCATTGAGGCGCGCCAACAGTACGCAAGAAACACCGAGCCCGAAAACCCCGGCCAGCCAGCTGGTACGCTCAGCCTTATTGCCAGTCGCTTGCGAGATGGGCGCGATGGCGCAAGCATCAGCGCTGAACTCGGCGTTAGCGCCAGCGAAATCCACCTTGTCGAAATGGTCCTGCGCCAGACTGCAGACCAGGCCGCGGACCAAGTCGCAGAATAGTCCCGCCAGGTTCTGCATCGACATACCTGCAGGTTCTCGCACATAGTTGGCGAGCCTGCCATTCACCGGTTTTTCTTTAATCGCCGCTGTGGTATAAAGCCGCGCCGCTGTAAAAGGCGAGTGCTGGATTGGCCGCTTTCAGGCCCATTGCGCACCGCTTGTAGTGGCAAATAGTGACAAACTAAATTCTCACACGCACCGTCACATCACCCGGGTGCTGCAAATGCTGCAAGGCAGGCGCGGTTGGGTCGATGGGGTGCGTGGAGGCCTAACCCAATACAGGAAACATCGTTATGACTACTTCGGTAAGCATGCGTGAGCTATTGCAGGCTGGCGCGCACTTCGGACACCAGAGCCGATACTGGAATCCCAAAATGGCGCCGTTTATTTTTGGCGCTCGCAACAAGATCCACATTATCAACCTAGAGAAAACTGTGCCCGCTTTCAACGAAGCGCTGGCCTTTGTCGAGCGTCTTGCGACCAGCAAAAACAAAATTCTTTTTGTCGGCACCAAGCGTGCTGCTGGAAAAATCATTAAAGAAGAGGCCGAGCGCTGCAATATGCCATTTGTCAGCCATCGCTGGCTTGGTGGCATGCTAACCAATTACAAAACCATTCGCGCCTCGATCAACCGCTATCGCGAACTCGAAGCGCAGGAAAAAGACGGCACTTTCGACAAGCTCACCAAAAAAGAAGCGCTGATGCGCACGCGTACCAAAGAGAAGCTCGAGAAGAGCATCGGTGGCATTAAGGATATGGCTGGTCTGCCGGATGCGCTCTTTGTTGTCGATGTCGACCACGAGCGGATTGCCATTACCGAAGCCAACAAGCTTGGTATTCCGGTTATCGGTGTGGTCGATAGCAATAGCGACCCGGACGGCGTCGATTATGTGATCCCGGGCAACGACGACGCAATTCGCGCTATCAAGCTGTACGTTGCGGCCGTTGCAGACGCGGTACTGTCGGCATCAGGGGCCACGCCCGTGGTTGCCAAAGACGAATTCGTCGAAGTCCCCGACGCGGGCTAGACGCGCTAACAAGTGCGTGCAAGCGAGCCCCGGCGGCTCGCGCCAGCGCTGCCTGCATTCCGCTAGCGGCGCAACACCCAACCCTTCATTTGATGAGGTAAACGAGCATGGCCGACATTAAGGCTACGATGGTTAAGGAGCTGCGCGAGCGCACAGGGCTCGGCATGATGGAATGCAAGAAGGCGCTGGTAGAAGCCGGTGGCGATATAGAGGCGGCAATAGAGACGCTGCGAAAGTCCAGTGGTATGAAGGCGGCAAAAAAAGCAGGCCGAACCGCAGCCGATGGCGCGCTGGCAATTCACCTGGCCGACGATCAAAAGTCCGGTGTGCTGGTAGAAGTTAACAGCGAAACCGACTTCGTTGCGCGCGATGAAAACTTTCTCGCTTTCGTTGGTGATGTCGTAAAAGCGGTAGCCGCTACCGGTCAAACCGATGTTGCCGCGTTGATGGCGGGTGACCTTGAAGCCCAGCGCGAAGCGCTGGTGCAAAAAATTGGCGAAAACATTTCGGTGCGCCGTGCAGAGTGCATCGACGGCGACATGATTGGTGGCTACGTTCACGCGAACGGAAAAATTGGCGTATTGGTTAACCTTAAGGGCGGCGACGCCGAGCTTGCCAAGGATATTGCCATGCACATTGCAGCGGTTAATCCGCAAGTAGCGAAGCCTGAAGATATGCCCGCCGAGCTGGTTGCCAAAGAGCGCGCGATCTACGAAGCGCAAGCTGCCGAAAGCGGCAAGCCCGCCGAGATCGTGACAAAAATGGTTGAAGGGCGGGTGCGCAAGTTTTTGGCCGAGAGTTCGCTGGTTGAGCAGCCGTTTGTGAAAGATGGCGACACCAAGGTAGGACAGTTGCTAAAAAATGCCGGTGCAGACATCGAAGGCTTCGTTCGTTTCGAGGTCGGTGAGGGCATCGAAAAAGAAGAAGTTGACTTCGCCACTGAGGTGGCAGCGCAAGTTCAGCAAAGCAAGTAAAAAAAGGGCGTTACGCCCTTTTTTTTCGCGCCTTTGCCGGTACCGTGTAACGTTCAGTTTTAAGCAGGAGATTTGCCAATGGCAGAAACGTCCAAGCCGAAATTTAAGCGCGTGTTACTCAAGTTAAGCGGCGAAGCGCTGCAGGGCCAGGGCGATTTTGGCATCGACCCCAGCGTGCTGAACCAGATGGCGGCCGACATCGGCGAGCTGGTCAAGCTCGGTGTGCAGGTTGGCCTTGTTATTGGTGGCGGCAACCTGTTTCGCGGTGCGGCGCTCAGCGCGGCGGGCCTGGATCGCGTTACCGGTGATCACATGGGCATGCTGGCAACCACCATGAATGCGCTGGCCATGCGCGATGCGTTGGAGCGGGCCGGGCTCAGCACCACGGCGATGTCGGCGATACCCATGAGCGGGGTGGTCGACCGCTACGACCGTCGCTCGGCAATTCGTTGCCTGGAACAGGGTGATGTGGTGATTTTTTCGGCAGGTACCGGCAATCCGTTTTTTACCACCGATTCGGCCGCAGCGCTCAGGAGTATCGAAATTGATGCCCAACTCATGCTCAAGGCCACCAAGGTCGATGGCGTATACGACGCAGACCCGGTTTCGAATCCGGCCGCGCACAAGTTTGATACGCTCTCCTACGATGAGGTGCTTGATCGCAAACTCGCGGTTATGGACCTTACCGCCATCTGCCTGTGCCGCGATCACGGCATGCCGGTGCGCGTGTTCCAGATGGACCGGGTCGGCGCGCTGGTAAATATTGTAGTGGGCGGCTCCGAGGGCACCTTGATAAAATAACCGCCGCAGATTGGATTGTGACCCACGATGATGCGCCGCAGGCGCAATCGGGATAGGGCAAACGCGCAAGTAAATACGGGTGATAGCTGTGTTGGATGAATTCAAACAGGACGCGAGCGAGCGCATGCAGAAAAGCCTGGATGCGCTGGCCAGTGCGTTCAATAAGATTCGCACCGGTCGCGCGCACCCGAGCATTCTCGAAGGCTTGCGGGTTGATTACTACGGCAGTGAAACGCCACTCACGCAGATGGCCAACGTAACCGTGGAAGACAGCCGCACCTTGTCGATTACACCCTGGGAGAAAAACCTGGTGCCCGAAATCGAGAAGGCCATTATGAAGTCCGACCTTGGGCTCAACCCGTCTACTGCGGGTGCAGTGATTCGCGTGCCGATGCCACCGCTAACCGAGGAAACGCGCAAGGGATTTATCAAGCAAGCGCGCCATGAAGCCGAGTCGGCCAGGGTGTCGCTGCGAAGTATCCGGCGCGATGTGCTGGGCGATATTAAAGACTTGCTAAAAGAAAAAGAAATTTCCGAAGATGAGGAACGTCGCGCACAGGATGAAATCCAAAAACTTACCGACCAGTTTGTTGCCAAAGTCGAAGCAGCGCTAAAGGCTAAGGAAGTCGACCTGCTGGAAATCTAGCGCGTCGACGTGTCCGATAATTGCCTGGTGAGGCGCCATGTCATTTCTTTCATATATTAAAAACCTGTTTGGCCGGCCCGAGGAAAATAGTACGCAGGCTGGGCAAGGAACTACCGGCGAGCCCTCGGTGCCCGCGCACGTGGCCATCATTATGGATGGCAATAACCGTTGGGCCAAGCAGCGCGGGCAGGGTGCTGGTGGCGGTCATCGCGCTGGCGTTGAAGCTATTCGCGCAGTATTGGAGGTATGCCAACAGCAAGGCATTGCGGTACTTACCTTGTTCGCGTTTAGTAGTGAGAACTGGTTGCGACCAGAGTCCGAAGTGCAGGAATTAATGAAACTGCTGCGCAATTACCTTGCTACCGAAATAGACAGCCTGCACAAAAAAGGCACTCGCGTGCGTTTTATCGGTCGGCGCGATCGCCTCGACGCTGACATCGTGCGGCTTATGCAGGCCGCTGAAAACAAAACCACAGATAACCAGGCCGGTACGCTGGTGTTAGCCATTGATTACGGTGGTCGCTGGGATGTTGCCCAGGCCGCTGCCGGGTTGGCGTCACAAGTTGCTGCGGGCAAGCTGGACGCGGCAAGCATCGACGAAAGCATGCTCGATGCACAGATGTCGCTGGCCGACTTGCCGACGCCCGATCTTTGCATTCGCACCGGTGCAGAGCATCGTTTGAGTAATTTTTTGCTATGGCAACTTTCCTATGCCGAGTTGTATTTCTGCGATTGTTACTGGCCGGATTTTGATGCCAGGGAATTCAATAACGCGCTGCAGGTGTTCGCCAGCAGGCAGCGCCGCTATGGTATGAGCGGCCAGCAACCGGGTGTGGGTAACGCACCCACTGCGCCGCGCAATGGCGCCCGCTTTGCGAGTATGGGTCGCAATGCTTAGGTTACGCATTGCAACCGGCGTGGCGGCGGCGGCTGGTTTTCTTGGCGCCGTGGCGCTATTGCCGGCCAGGCACTTGAGCCTGATTAGTACCGTTGTGTTGTGTTTTGCAGCGTGGGAGATGGCCGCTCTAAGCGGCGCGCGCGGCCGGTTGGCTCGCTTCGCGTATGCGGCCTCGGTAGCGTTGCTGGCTGTGGCGATGTGGCTGTGGTTATTGAATAGCCCGGAGCCAGTGCACGCTTCGCTGTTTATCTGGTTTGGTGCCGCCGCGCTGTTGTGGCTACTGCTGCTCGGGCTAGTATTGCGCTACCCGCGCGATGCCAGGCACTTGCAAAATCCTCTGCAGCGCGCAGTACTTGGCTTTGCAGTATTGGCGTTTGCCGGCACCGGGTTTAGTTACCTTAGCGTTGTACCATTGGGCAAGTTTTGGTTGGTTTACGTGGTTGCCGTTGTAGTGGTTGCAGATGTGGGCGCTTATTTTGTTGGCAAGGCCTTCGGCAAGCATAAGTTGGCACCTGCGGTAAGTCCGGGTAAGTCTTGGGAAGGTTTTTGGGGTGGCTTCATAACCGCGCAACTGCTTGCTGCGGTTTTCTACTTTTGGGTACTTGATATCTTCCAGCGTTTGGGTTCGCCGCCCGTTTTGCCAAGCCAACTACCTAATCAATTAGCCGAGCCTGCTGTTGAAATTACGCAACACGGTGTCGACCAGTTGTCGCTGCCGCTGTTCACATTAACTGCTGCGGTGCTTTCTTCAACATCGGTACTCGGTGATTTGTTCGAGAGCGTGCTTAAGCGCAATGCCGGCGTAAAAGATAGCGGCTCAATTTTACCCGGTCACGGCGGCGTGCTTGACCGTATCGATGGTTTGCTACCGTGCGTGCCACTGTTGGCCCTGTTTGTCGTCATTTTGAATTGGTAGCTTGCCTTGGATTTCAATAAACAGCCCCCGGCGGCAAGCGCTTCCGGCACTTTGGTGGAGTCGCCAGCCAATTCAACGCAGCGAATTGCGGTGTTGGGTAGTACCGGCTCGATTGGCAAAAGCACGCTGTCGGTGCTTGCGCAACATCGGCAAAGCTATGAAGTATTTGCACTAAGCGCGAATAGCGATGCCGGAGCTTTGGAGCAGCAGTGCCGGGAATTTAAGCCACGCTATGCGGTGCTCGGCAATGCGCAAGCCAGCCAGGACCTTCAGCACCGCCTGCGCGCAGACGGCATTAACACAGAATTGTTACACGGCCCCGAGGGCCTTGAGTTTGTTGCCGGGCACAGCGATGTCGACACGGTTATGGCCGCAATTGTTGGCGCCGCGGGTTTAGCTTCAACATTGCGCGCTGCGCGCGGCGGAAAGAAAATCCTGCTTGCCAACAAGGAGTCACTGGTTGTTGCCGGCGCGCTGCTGGTTCGCGAAGTGCAAAGGTCGGGTGCGCGCCTGCTGCCTATCGACAGCGAGCACAATGCGATATTCCAGTGCCTGCAGGGGAGCACCGACGATCTTGGCGTTGCCAGTCTTGCCGAGCGTGGCGTGAGGAAATTATTGCTAACCGGGTCCGGTGGCCCATTTCGCACCACAGCGCTGGAAAAGTTGCCGCGTGTAACGCCCGAGCAGGCCTGCGCGCATCCGAACTGGTCGATGGGTCGCAAGATTTCTGTAGACTCGGCGACCATGATGAATAAAGGCCTTGAATTTATTGAGGCTTGCTGGTTGTTTAACTGTGGCGCTGCCGATATCGAGATTCTTGTACACCCGCAAAGCGTGGTGCATTCAATGGTTGAATACATCGACGGCTCGGTGCTGGCGCAGTTGGGCGTGCCCGACATGCGTACCCCGATCGCGCACGCATTGGCCTGGCCGCAGCGTATAAGTTCCAGCGTGGCGTCTATCGATTGGCGCACGCTTGGCGCGCTAACTTTTGAGGCGCCCGACACCGAACGTTTTCCAGCCTTATCGCTGTCACAGGAGGTTGCCGCGGCGCCGGGTAGCGCGGCGGCGGTGGTCAACGCAGCGAATGAAATTGCCGTCGCGGCATTTCTTGAGCGCCGGCTCAAGTTTACCGATATCGTACCGATTGCCGCCGATGTGCTGGCCCTTATGGGCGCCGTGGAGCCCGAGTCGCTATCGCATATCCAGGCCATAGATGACGAGGCAAGGCGCAACGC
>JABDNS010000082.1 GCA_013043705.1 Pseudomonadales bacterium | reverse complement strand
TGGGTACAAACCCCGCCGAGCGCAGTACCAACCCCCGCGTGCATCATCAGGTCGCGCAGGAAGCCGCGAAACTGATCGAGGTCTTCACGGTAGTGATCGCCAAATTTCTCTTCGTTGACTTCGCCATTGTGTTGGCTGGACGCAGCGCGGTGATATATGCCGTAGAAGCCAACCGCTACGGCAATGACAACCGCGATTACCGTTAACGCGTCGAGGAATGCTGACAGCACTGCCGCCACACCGCAGAACATCAGAGACAGCGCGGTTTTGGAGCGAACATTGGTAAGTAATTTGGTGAAAGTGAAAAGCAGCAGGTCTTTCATGAAATAGATGCCGGCTACCATAAATACCAGTAGCAAAATTACAGGCAGGTTCAATTCAATTTCATGCAGCACGTCCGCGGGAGATGCCATGCCTATGGCGATCGCTTCGATCGCAAGCAAGCCACCACTTTGCAATGGATAACAGCGCAGCGCCATCGCCAGGGTAAAGATAAACTCAATTATCAGCACCCAGCCGGTGATGTAAGGCCCCAGTGTGTGCAGCAAAATCGGGTTTAGTACAAGGAAAAAGATAATCGCGCTCTTGTACCAGTCTGGCGCATTACCCAGAAAATTTTTATAGAACGCCTGGCTCAACGGCATCGTGGGCATTGGTTTTTCCTGTGTTCACTTTGATTGCAATATACCAACGAGGCGAGCGGTACTACGCTAGCTCGACTCGCGGCAATTTCGAGTTTGTTGATTATAGTCGCTGCTCGCGTGCGCACTACACCGCATGACTAAAAAATATGCTAATAATCAGAAACTTAACGGCTTGTCTACGCCGCGCTACGCTGCACATTATTTGCCCACTAGCGTTCGAGCACGCCTGGTTTTTTGGCTTGGGCGAGCGTGGCTATTTCGGGTTGAAATTTGAACGCCGTCACAGAGCTAGTGCTTCCTTATACACATAAGCCCATGACGCTAAAAAGCTCTCGTGCAATTATCTATAGTTATTAGGGCGAAGCAATAGGGTGAAGTGCAATGTCTTGCACAGCCAAAAATCTCATCAAGACCGTTTAGGAATAGCAGTAACATGTCGCAAGCATTAGCAGAACAAATAGATGCCGTACAAAGCAGCCGTTTTATCGACAGCTCGCTGGAGAGCCTTTCGGAGGAGCTTGCGTCTATACAGAAGTCTATTTCGGAAGCGCTCGATGCGGATAGCGAAGAGCTTAGCGAGGCTGCCGAGTTTGAATCAGCTGAGGCCGCCAAGCTGGCGAGCAGGCTGGCGGAAATCTCAGCAGCACTTGGCATGTTGGGTCTTGCCGAGGCGGCCAAACTGGTTGAGCATTTAAAACTTGCCGTTATAAAAGTGGGCGAAAGTCCGGAGCCGGCTAACGTCAAGCAGCGGCAGGCTATTTTCGAGGCAGGTTACCTGCTTGCACGGTACGTTGAGTATGTGCGCAACCAGCGCAACAGTAAAACGGAAGAACCGCCACTGTTGTTGGCGCCGTGCTTTTACATGCTTGCCAGCGCCGGACTTGCACCATTTATTGATGAGTCTGATCTCGCCAATGCGAACATTAGCCTTTCGGCGTATTCTTCCGAGGATCCGGCCTATATAGATGCTGCCGACAACCTTGATGCTGCGGCTATTAGCAGCGGTGATTGCAGCCCTAACTATAATCCGGAGCAACAACAAAATCTAAAACAGCGCGAGGCAATTTGTGCCAATCAGCCGACTTATCGTCGCCTGCGCAAAATGTACCAGGTTGCGCTGATTGGCTTGTTACGCGATGCCTCATGCGAAGAGCAATTGAAGCTGATTGACCGCGTAGCCAATCGTTCAGCCGGCCTCGTTAGCGAACAGGTATTGCAAACCGCCTGGCAGGCACTATCGGTGCTGGTTGGCCAGATCAAAGACAAAAAGCTGGCGCTAACGCCACAACGCAAACACTTTTTCGCGCGTTTTGATCGCTGGTTACGTGATATGTCACGCGGTCACTATATTGAGTTTCACGAGCGCGGTAACTTTAATGCGCTGCGCGAACTTATTTTCCTGTTAATGTTGTCGGGCAGTCAGCGCTACGCGTTAAGTGCATTCGATAATATAGCGGAAATTTCTGCAATCAAATGGATCGACGAGGATATTCAAACGCAGCGCCGGGCAGTAGAGAGTGGCTTGCGCGATTCAGTTGGTGCGATGAGCGGGGCAATACAGGATTTGCTTACTGCCATGAAACAGCGTTTGAATGCAATTTCAGAGAGCGATTGCTGTGAAGCAGAAGACATCAACTTTCTTTCAGATAACATGAACACCATTGCCGCAGTTCTGCGCTTCTGTGATTTTAATAGCCCGGCGCTAACCTTGGGTGCTGCGGCCGACCAGGTCCTGGCCTGGGCAGAGGAGCCTCCGCGGGAAAATGCCTTGCTGCAAGTCGCCGATGCAATGCTCAGTGTGGAGAACGCGTTAATGTACAGCGCACTCGCAGATGAGAATGGCACCGGTAACGGCAACGGCTCATTGGAAGAAGGTATGATCGAACAGGCGCACCAGCACCTGTTTACCGAGATGCAGGCCAGTATCGCGCTTTCTGCGCGCGCGCTTGGGAGTTATATGGAGTCGGATTTTGACAGGGAGCACATCGCCAACGTCAGCAGCTCGCTCGCAGGCGCAATCGGCGGATTTCAAATGGTCGGCCTGAATGACGCAGCAGAGCTTACCGCCTTGTGTGGCCAGCGGGTCGGCGAGGAGTACGAGAGTCGCGAACCTGCAAACGTGCAGGGGCTGGAAAGCATTGCTGATTGCCTGGTTTCGATTGAATATTTATTGCATGAGTTGGCTGCCGGGCGTAAGTCTGACGGCGCAATGAAGCAGCTTATCGGTGAAAATTTAGCCGCGCTGCGCGCCTGATCCTTAACCGGATATTGGCCAGGCGAGGCGCCATAAATTTTTAATTTCCATTGTTGGTAGTTGTCGCCGCGCTTGGTATGATGCCGACCCCATTTGTTGTTGTCGCTGCTGGTGCTGTTACCGTGTCGCGCAGCAGCTCTTTGCGAGACAATTTCATCGCAGCATGAAAGTCCTCACTAGCGAATTCTCCACTCATCCAGAATGAGCCATTGGCTGCTAGTTATATTGCTTGCGTTGGTGTTCTGCGCGTTGGCGGCGTTAGGCTGGCGGCTGGCAAAAGCCGAGGGCTGGTTGATGGGTTGGCTACACGGCTGCGCCGTGATGATCACTATTTTTTTTGCGGTTTTATTCCTTGCGCTTACCTACACGGTTAGCAGGCTTGATACCGTAGCAGGTGACCGTGCACTGGCCATGGTTAGTGTTAAAACCGCGGAAGCGAACAGCTTCTTCCTCGAGATTGGAGAATCATCCGACGAGGCCTGGTATACCTCGCTAGCGGGCGACGGCTGGCAGTTGCAGGTACACGGCGTGCGTTTCGACGGTGTGCTCGGTACGGTGCTGCACAACCCTGCAGTGCGATTGCACACAGTATCAAATCGCTTCTACGACTTTGCACAGCGCAGCGAAGCGCGCAGCGTGCGCGTTGCGCCTGGCCCGGTAGATTCATTTTTCAGCGCGATTGACGTGGATATATGGTGGCTATTGGAGCGCATCTTTGGCATGTTAAAGCCTGTTGGCATTGTCTACGAAAAGCTCGATAGTGAGGTTATCCCGCTGGTAAACGATGGGCTTTACTCGGTACATTGGCGGCGCACCCATATTGAAATCACACCCGCTAATGAAGCTGCACGCCTTGGCATGCTGCCTGAACCTGAGGCGGATTCCGGGCTGCCGGTTGGCGCGGCCGGGATGGCGCCGCAGACGCCTTAGCTAGCCCACGCTAGACAGCGCCTCCTATTATCTGTTTAATCTACGCTCGCCTCGCTCAGCAGTGAGCGCAGTTTCTGTTTAATGCAATCAAAATAAGGTAACACGCAAGGTGCTAATGGAATTTCTCGCCGAGTACGGTATGTTTTTCGCCAAAGTCGCAACCGTAGTCGTTGCAATTTTATTAATTATTGGTGGCATCGCCAGCGCGAGCCATAAGCAGCCGCCGATGAAAGAGGGTGTGCTGCAGGTTAAAAAGCTAAACGATAAGCTCGAGCAGATGGAGCATGCTGTGCGTGCTTCGGTTATGGATTCGCATGCATTAAAAGTGTTCGAGAAAAAACATCGCGCCGAGGAAAAAAAGCAGGCTAAGCAGCGCAAAAAGGCCGCTGCCAGCAAGCCTGGCGATGGCGACAAACACAGCGACAAGGGCAAAGATACTAGCCAGCCGGCTGCTGATGCAGCCCAACAGAAAAGTGTTTTCGTGATTGATTTTGATGGCGACATCAAGGCCTCAGCCGCTGAACACCTGCGTGAAGAAATTACTGCAATACTCACCATGGCTACCAAAGACGATGAAGTGGTGGTGGTGTTAGAGAGCCCTGGCGGCATGGTGCACGCTTACGGGCTCGCCGCCTCGCAAATCGCTCGCATACGCAGTGCAGGCATCCCGCTTACCATATGTGTAGACAAGGTTGCCGCTAGTGGCGGCTATATGATGGCTTGCATCGCTAACAAATTGCTGGCCGCACCGTTTGCCGTACTCGGCTCAATTGGCGTGGTGGCGAGCATCCCGAATTTTAATAAGGTTTTAAAGAAGCATGATGTCGACTACGAGTTACTCACTGCGGGCGAGTACAAGCGTACTTTGACCATGCTCGGTGAAAACACCGAGGAAGGTCGCAAGAAATTTGTTTCTGACCTCGAAGAAACGCACAAGCTTTTCAAGCAGTTTGTTAGTGAATATCGCCCCCAGCTTGATATCGCCAGTGTTGCAACCGGCGAAACCTGGTATGGCAAGCAAGCACTCGACAAACAGCTGATCGATGAAATAAGCACTAGCGATGAATACGTGAATGCACTTGCGAAAGACTGTGGCATTTTCCAGGTTAAATATACTGAAAAGAAAAACTGGCAGGAGCGATTGGGCATGGCGGCAGAATCTGCGCTAGTGAAAAGCTTTGATCGCGCACTCGCCAGCGTGCTCGGCAATTGGCATACGCGGCACTAAGAAAAGCATAGCTTTGTAGCCAATACCATGCCGCGCCAGGGTGCTATTACGCTTTTCGGTCGTGAGGAATGCGAGCTTTGCGACCGCGCAGAGCAACTTTTTTACCAAGTAGCCGGTCCGGGTGGTCCGGCGCTAAACAAAGTCGACATAGATTCTGATGCCGCATTGTTAGCGCGCTATCGCTTTGTGATACCCGTGCTGCGCTGCAATGCCAACGGCAGTGAATTATGCTGGCCATTCCCGCCTAGCCGCTTGCGAGAGTTTCTTGCGCAAGCTCGTTAGGTTGTTGGCAAATTAAAAAACTTTCGCGTATTGGCGGTTGTTTTTTCCCCGAGCAATTCCACATCAAAGTCTATGGCCTCGGCCAGTTGCGCCAGCGTGTATTGCAGCGTCCAGGGTTCATTGCGATGCGGTTTTGCCAGTAACGGCGCCAGTTGTTCTTTGTTGGGTATTAGATAGGGCGCATCGGTCTCAATCATAAAGCGCTCCAGCGGGATGTCGCGGACAATAGTCCTAAGTCTTCGCCCACGCTTTTTGTCACATATCCAGCCGGTAATGCCGATGTGCATACCCAATTCAAGGTAGGCGTGCAGGGCCTGCCGATTTCCGGTAAAGCAGTGCACCACCGCGCGTTTGCAAAGCGCGGGGTGCTTTTGCATGCAAGCGTAAAATGCCGTAAACGCATCGCGTTCGTGCAGGAATAATGGTTTATCAATGCTTTCAGCCAGCTCCAGGTGCGCTTCGAAAGACCTGGTTTGTGCCGCCTGGCTTGAATAATTTCGATTGAAATCCAGCCCGGTTTCGCCAATCGCTACTACGCAATCTCGCGCAAGCATTTGCTCAAGTGTGCCAGCTGTGGCATCGCTGAATTCACTTGCCGTATGCGGGTGAATGCCTGCGGTTGCGTAGAGCAAGCCGGGATGTTTATTGCTTAAATCAATTGCCCGCTGGCTAGACTCAAGGTCCGAGCCGGTAACAATTATTTGCTCAACGCTGTGTTGCCTCGCACGCGCCAGCACCTCGGGCAGGTCGGCGCTAAAGCTTTTGCCTGCGAGGTTTGCGCCTATATCAATCACGTGGTGTCGTCGCGCCTAACTTGCTGGGAGTAGGGTTTTACCATGCCTTCAGGTTCGCCAATAAAAGAAAACACTGGCCAGGGCCGGCTTATCGACGCTTGTTCTTGCAAGTTGTCCGCAGTGGGTGCACCGGCTGCAGCTGGCTCAGTTCCATTGTAGAGTGCCGCATGAATCAAGCCAAAGCTAAGGATGTTCTGTACATACTGGCGCGTCTCGGAAAAGCGGATAGTTTCTATCCATGCCTCGAGCGGTATGGGTTTGCGCAAATTTTTTAGCCACGCCGATACGCGATGTGGGCCGGCATTGTAAGCTGCAGAACCCAGTGCGCGGTTGCCAAACTGCTGGTAGAGTTGATCCAGGTAGCTCGAACCCAGGTCGATGCTGTAGTTCGCTTCAAAAAGCTGCGCCTTGTTGTATTCGCGGTCCAAGGATTTTGCTACCGCTTTTGCCGTGGAGGGCAATAACTGCATAAGCCCCACTGCACCTGCGGAGGAGCGCGCGTGGCTAGCTAAAGCGCTCTCTTGTCTTGCGGTTGCATAAAACCATTCGGGCGGCTGGTTGTAGCGAAGCCCCTGCTGGGCAAATTCGTCGCTGGCAATGCGCGGAAAGCGAATCGCGTAATGTCGCCAGGCGTCGGCGCGCGCAGCGGTAAGTATTGCCTGTTGGTGCCAACCCAGCCTGGATGCAAGATAGGCTGCCATCAACCAATTCTGGTTATCAATTTCGCGCAAACCGATAGCCCAGCTGCTGTTCGCCTGTTCAATTTCAGCATGGATAAAGTGCTCGATCGCTTTGCGCAGGTGCAGGCTACTAGCAAGTGTTTGAAGATCTTTTTCACTGAGCGTGTAGTGCTGCGGTTGTAGCCGAAAATGTGTATTGGAATATCGCGCCGCGGCGAAGCCATAAAAACTAGCCGCATCTGCCAGCACAGCCAGCGCGTCTTTTTCTTCGGGCGCTAGTTCCCCAGCCAATTGTTTGGCGCGCAGTGTCCAGAATTTCCAGCGCTCGCTGTCGCGCGCTTCGGGCGGCAATAAGGCGATCATGCCAGGCAGTTTTTTCCAGTCTGCTTTGGCAATGTGAGCGCGAATAAGCCATTCCAGCGATTTTTGGTCAAGGGGTTTGCCAATTTTCTTATAAACTGCAGGTAGCCGGTTGTAATCGCCCAGCGCGTAGCGCGTTATTACGTAGGGTTGTAGTTCTTCGAGAAGCAGCTGTGACTGTGCCGCGGGAAGGCTGCCGATGTCATTTTTTACCAGCCGCTTTCCAATTAGCTTTACAGCCGCATCAAGATCTTGCCGCGCCAGCCGCTTGACCCATAGTGCCAAAACCTGCCTTTTGTCGCTGGGCTCTGCAAAGCTGGCGTCGAGCAAAGCCAGCCGGCTCTGCCATTGTTTGCCCAGCATATTCACGCTGGCGTAGGCCTCGAGTAGCTGTTTGGCCTGGGGCTTGCGCCGCGCATCGAGAAAGCGCTCCAGGTAGCGCGCCAGCGTCATTTCTGCTGCGCGATAGGCGCCATCAAACCGCTGCCATGCCAGGTCTGGAAAGTTTTCTGCGCCGCTTTTAAGTTCATGGAAGGCCGGGTCGCAAACATCCGGCATGGAGGAGGGTGTTAGCCAGAGTTCTGTGCTGAGCGAAATGGCTGCTTGTCGCTCGCCAGTTTCGAAAAGTGCATGGGCATACTGGCAACGCAGCCGCGTGTTTTTGGTGCTGGAATTGTAGTTTTCTATGAATGTACGCCATTGCCTGTTACGCGCAAGGGTACGCAGTTGCTGGCGTTGCAGCTTTCTGGTCAGGCGGCTGTTGTCGTAGTTTGCGTCGAAGCCGGCAATCGTTTTTGCATCGAGTATGCCGCTGCGGGCAATGCGCTGATAATCGAGGAAAGATAGTAGCGGGTAATCTTCAAGTGAATTGCGCAGCTGTGCGTATGTTCGTAAGTCGCCATCATCTAGCGCTTTATGGGCCTGTCGGTAGATTTGCCGCTGCCGTGCGAGGCTCTCGCTGAAAAACATTGCCTGGATACTGGTTGATTGGGTCTGTGCATCGCTGGGAATTTCTAGCACGGTTTCGCTAGGCTCAGCTGCGCTGACCGGGTAGTTGTTATCGATTGGGGAAGGGCCGCTGCTAGCTGGGTTGGCGAGCGTATTTTTAGCAAGCTCAACGTTTGCAGAGCGACTTACCGCATCGATACCTACAATCGCCAGGCCTGCAGGTCGATAGTCAAGGCTGGCATCATCGCTGGAACCAAGCGGCGGCCAGGCTAGTAAAATTGAAGCGGCTAAAAAATGCCGGCATTTAACCAGGCGGCCACCGGCACGATGCCGCGAGCCAGCTCCCAGGGCTTGGGTGGAACAGCTGTGGAAAATTTTTTTTATCGGCATGAAATGGTTAGATCCAGCCTCCATAGAAAGTTCGGAAACGTCAATCGACGCAAACTAAAGCTCTATTAAAATTGTAGCGGCTAGGTTCCAGTCAGGACAGTAAATGGACAAAAATTGCCTGTATTCATCGCGCACAGACCGATCGTTGCTGCGGCCGCAATAGCCGGTTTTGCCAGCGTGTTTATTAACCAGCGGTGGTAATTTTTTACCCAGAGGCTTGACCGCGGTGGCCGCCTTCCTATTATATGTCGCCCTTCGCACATAGCCGGCTTGCCAGACAAGGCAGCGATCGACGGCTTTTCGACTATTTTTTGTTCATATGGGATGGTGGCCCGCGCGGGTTCGGTGCGGGCAGGCAAGGCTGCGACCATCCACAGTAGAGATTGAATCGCATGGGAAAAGCACTGGTAATCGTCGAGTCGCCCGCCAAGGCCAAGACGATTAACAAGTACCTCGGCAAGGACTTTATCGTTAAATCGAGCGTTGGCCACGTCCGCGATTTGCCAACTTCCGGAAGCGGTAAGCCGGTGGATCCGAAGGCGCGTGCCGCCGAAGCGGCCAAAACCCGCAAGCTCTCGCCGAAGCAAAAAGTAGCGCACAAGTTAAAAAAGGCGCGTACGCAGCTGGTGGCGCGCATGGGGATCGACCCGGATAAGGGTTGGAAAGCAAACTACCAGATACTGCCCGGCAAGGAAAAGGTCGTTGACGAGTTGCGCAAGCTGGCGGCCAATACCGATACCGTGGTGCTGGCTACTGACCTCGACCGCGAGGGTGAGGCAATTGCCTGGCACCTAAGAGAAATTATTGGTGGCGACGACGACCGCTTCCAGCGCGTGGTGTTTAACGAGATTACCAAGAAAGCGATCCAGCAAGCGTTCGAAGAGCCCGGCAAACTCGACATCAATCGCGTTAACGCACAGCAGACGCGACGATTCCTGGATAGGGTGGTGGGCTTTATGCTGTCACCGCTACTGTGGTCCAAGGTTGCACGTGGGCTTTCAGCCGGTCGGGTGCAGTCGGTTGCGGTCAAACTTATTGTTGAGCGTGAGCGCGAGATCCGCGCATTCGTACCTGAAGAATACTGGGAAGTTTATGCCGACCTCGCAGGTGGAGCAGGCGAGTTGCGCATGCAGGTTACGCGTGACAAACAGGGCGACAAGTTTCGTCCTACTAGCAAATCACAGTGCGATAAGTCTTTGCAAACACTGCAAACGGCAAGCTTTGCCATTAGCAAGCGTGAGGACAAGCCAACCTCCAGCAAGCCTTCCGCGCCATATATCACCTCTACCCTGCAACAAGCCGCCAGTACCCGCATGGGGTTCAGCGTAAAGAAAACGATGATGCTCGCGCAGCGTCTTTATGAGGCGGGCTATATCACCTACATGCGTACCGATTCGACTAACCTGAGTGCAGACGCGGTGAGCGATTGCCGGGCCTACATTGAGCAGCATTACGGCGAAAAATATTTACCCGAAAAGCCGCGTAATTACGCCAGCAAAGAGGGCGCGCAGGAGGCACATGAAGCGATTAGACCCTCAAGTGTGGGCACTATGCCCAGCGATCTCAAAAGTGTCGATCCGGATGCCGTGCGGTTGTACGAATTGATCTGGCGCCAGTTTGTGGCCTGCCAAATGGTCAATGCCCAGTTCACCAGCACCAGCCTGGTTGCAGCTGCGGCGGGTTATGAATTGCGAACCCGCGGTCGGGTAATTCGCTTTGATGGCTTTACGCGTGTGCAGCCATCGCTTGCCAAGAAAGACGAAGACCGTACCTTGCCCGACTTCAAACAGGGCGATGCGCTGGATTTGAAAAAACTCGACCCCAGCCAACACTTTACCAAGCCCGCGCCGCGCTTTACTGAAGCCAGCCTGGTGAAAGAGCTAGAGAAAAAGGGCATCGGCCGCCCATCCACCTATGCCGCAATTATTTCGACTATCCAGGATCGCGGTTATGTACGCGTTGAAAACCGGCGCATGTATGCGGAGAAAATGGGTGACATTGTTACCGAGCGTTTGAATGAAAGTTTCGAGCATCTTCTCGACTACGGTTTCACCGCCAACATGGAAGAGACCTTGGATGAGATAGCCAATGGTGAGAAGAAATGGCAGGACGTGCTGGATGATTTTTACGAAGACTTCAGTGGCAGGTTAGCCACCGCGCAGCTGGATGCCAGCGAAGGCGGCTTGCGGCCCAACGACCCAACCACGCTGCCCGATGTCACCTGCAAGGCCTGTGGCCGGCCACTGCAAATTCGCACCGCTAGCACCGGTGTGTTTTTGGGCTGCTCGGGTTACGGGCTGCCGCCCAAGGAGCGTTGCAAGGAAACAATTAACCTGGTGCCTGGCGAAGAGGCGATTAGCGCCGAAGATGATGACGAGGCAGAATCACGACAGTTGTTACACAAGCATCGCTGCAAAAAATGCAATACGGCGATGGATAGTTACCTTATTGACGAGCAGCGTAAGTTGCACGTTTGTGGCAATAACCCCGATTGCGATGGCTACGAAATTGAATCGGGCCAGTTCAAAATTAAAGGTTATGATGGCCCGGTTCTGGAGTGCGACAAATGTGGCGCGGATATGCAGCTTAAGTCTGGTCGCTTTGGAAAATATTTTGGCTGTACGGCCGACGAATGCAAAAATACGCGCAAACTTTTGCGCAGCGGCGAGCCCGCACCACCAAAAATGGATCCGGTGCCAATGCCGGAACTGGCCTGTGCCAAAGTAGACGACACTTACATACTGCGGGACGGAGCGGCGGGAATTTTCCTGGCTGCCAGCCAGTTTCCAAAAAACCGCGAGACACGCGCGCCGTTTCTGGATGAGTTATTGCCACATAAAGATGAGATCGATCCCAAGTATCACTTCCTTATGGATGGGCCTGTAAAAGACAAGCACGGCAATCGTGTGCAGGTTCGCTACCAGCGCAAAACCAAAGCGCAGTACCTGATGACCGAGTCCGATGGCAAGCCCACCGGCTGGCGCGCAGACTTTGTCGACGGTAAATGGGTTATTACGGAAAAAGCAGCTAAAAAAGCGGCCAAGAAGAAAGTCAAAAAGGCACCAAAGAAGGCGGCGAAAAAGGCAGCCAAAAAAGTTGCGAAAAAAAAGTCCGGCCCTAAAAGCGCGTAGCACATAGCACATAGCGGCGACAGCACAATCGCTTAGGGCTGCTGTATGTGCGCGACCATGGTGAGGGCAGAATGGCAAGCGCGGATGATTTTACAGGATCGATAAACCAGGCCTTGTATTTTTCCCGATTGCTTATCGAGCAGGCGCGGTCATTGCAGCAGGAGGCGGGCGATGCGGCATTCGCACGACAACGTTCGCGTTGTTTTAGTGAGGCTTCAATAGATGCGCTGTATCGGGCGCTGGTATTTTTGGTGCTGGCAGAGTTGCAGCGTGCAGGCATTGCCGCATCGCAAAACCCAAGGCTGCCTGAAGAGCTGGTGCAGGAACTGGAAGCTGCAGCGCGTTTACATCCCACGCCGATGTTGAACCGGTTGCGCGCTGCATTGCACAACGGACAGCCGCTGCAAATGATGTTGCAGGCATGGCGCGAGTTATGGGTAGTGCGCGCGGTGCAGCCAGTACGCCAGGACCTGTTACATAGCGCCCCCGCATTGTCGCCGGCCGATTGCCAGGCTTGGCGAGAGCAGATAAACGCTTTATTTGCTGCGGCCCAGGAGCAGGGCGCCGAGTACTAAGCTGGTGGGTGTTGATAGATTTTCGGCTCTGTGGCGGTGGGCGACGAACCTGAGCACAACGGCTACAAAACCGCAATGCTGCAAGTTTGACCAGTCAATGTTACAATGGTGCTACGTAACAAAAGGGGGTTGCTGTGTCATCTTTTTTGGAAATTGTTGAGCTTGTAAACGGCGATATCGTACTGCAGCGCGCAGACGGTGAAGGCGAGGCCTTGATGACCATTAATTTCTCGGATGAATCCAAGGCTTACCTTCCGGAAGGGCGGCTTGAAGTTGCCCGCGCCATGATCCACGCGGGTATCGAAACTGCCTCGCAACTGGAGATCGTGCGCGCCGAACCCTCTCCGCAAGATCCTGCCGGGCAAATCGAGTCGCTGGAAGCCGAGGCTGGTTTAGCCGAAGATTTCGGCGATGCAGCCGACCGGGTGCTGCACTAGTTCACGCGACCTAGTTCACGCGACTAAGTGCGACTTAGCTCTCTGCTAAGCAAGCGGAGGGCATATTGGCGATTCGCAGTGGGGGCGCTGTTAAGGCCCCCGGCTACTCAGTTACGCCGAATCACACCTACGCTTAAACCTTCTATCGCGAAATCCTGTTCGCGTAAATCAACCTCTATGATGTCGAAGTCCGGGTTTTCGGGCTCAAGATGCACGATATTTTTACTGCGCGTTTTCCTGAATCGTTTCACCGTTACTTCATCGTTTACCCGCGCAACAACAATTTCTCCCTGGTTGGCTTGCCTGGCTTTATGCACGGCAAGGCAGTCACCGTCTAATATGCCAACGTCGCACATGCTGTCACCCACTACGGTAAGGAAGTAGTCGGCGCGCGGTCGAAAAAAGCTTGGGTCCAGGTCGATGTAATCATCGATGTTTTCTTCGGCGAGAATCGGGTTGCCGGCCGCCACGCGGCCAACTAATGGAATGCCATTATGCAATTCTTCCATTAGCCGAATGCCGCGAGAGGTACCGGGTAGCAATTCGATCGCGCCCTTGCGTGCCAGCGCCTTGAGGTGTTCTTCGGCTGCATTGGCAGACTTGAAGCCGAACTCTTCGGCGATGTCGGCGCGGGTTGGTGGCATACCGGTGGTTTCAATGTGAGCACGAATCAGGTCGAGAATCTCTTGCTGTCGCTTGGTAAGTTGCATTTTGCGTGCTCCTGTTGGGGTCGGATGCGGCGTTGCGGTGTCGAATTGGTTGCGGTGTTGAATTGATGCTTTGCTGCCGGTAATGCCAACGCTGGCATACTTTACAATCATTAAATAACTGGGCATATTTACAGCCTGTAATTATATACAGTTATTGGGGTTTGGCAAATCGGCGTGGCGCCGCGCTGGCAATCGCGGGCTTGGGCTGTTTAACTCGCAGGCAAAACCAACGGCGGGTTGTACTATTGCAGCCCGTTAGCACTGCAAACTACCAAAAGCGATTTCACGAGCTCTTCTAGACTAAAAACAGAACTGTTTTTCTCCAGGGGATTTGTGATGTCTGTAGTGAGTGATCTCGACCAGGTTTTTGATGTTGACTATAAAACCACGTTGATCGACCTCGAAGCCGGCGGCTGCATGCCGGTAAGAATAATTAAGCCCAGCGGTTACGGTCCGCACCCGGTGGTTGTGTTGCTCATGGGTATGAGTGGCGTCGACCCGTCATTGTGCTCACTGGGCCGCCTGATTGCCGAAGAGGGCTACGCTGTAGCAATCCCGGACCTCTACCACGACAATGGTCGCAGGACCGAGGAGCTGCCCGAAGATTTCGACGCGGCACTCGAGGCGATGTCTGGCCTGCGCGAGAAACGCGCGATGGAAGATATGGCTGCAATGCTGGAGTTTATCGACAGTCGCCGCGATATGGATGGTACCAGGGTGAGCTTGCTAGGGCACTGCCTGGGTGGGCGCCTATCGCTGGTTGCCGGCAGCTATTTTCCTGGCCGGTTCCGGTGCATTGCAAGCTATTACGCCAGTGGTATGGATGCATGCATGACTTCGCTCGATGGCATCGATGTACCAACACAGTTGGTCAGTGCCGGGCAAAGCCTGTTCGCCTGCGAGGAATCACTGCAGCGCGTTGAAAGTGAATTGCGTCGTAGCAACCAATTTGTGCAGCGGCTGAGTTTCGATGACGCGGCGCATAATTTTCTTGACGCCACCGATCGCAATTACGATCCATCGCTGGCGGCAGAGGCGCTGTATCGCACCTTCGAATTTATACAGAGCAACTCCAGCGCTGTTGCCTGAACACGCTGCGTTGTTTGCGCAGTGTTGTCTTGTTCATGAAAAACCTACTGATTGTCTACCATAGCCAATCCGGAAATACCCTGAAGCTGGCCAACGCAGTCGCAAGCGGCGCGCGCCTGGAGCAGGGCGTTAGCGTGCATTTGCTGCCGGCTCTTGAAGCCGGGCTGGATGAGCTGTTGCAAGCCGATGGCGTTTTATTTGGCACGCCTGAAAATCTAGGTTACATGTCGGGCGCGCTGAAAGATTTTTTTGACCGAACTTTTTATCCGGCCGAACCCCACCAGCTAAGCACGCCTTATGCACTGTTCATTAGCGCCGGTAACGATGGTACTGGAGCGGTGCGTGAAATAGACCGCATCCTGCGCGGTTATCCTATGCGCAAGGTGGCCGAGCCACTCATCGTAACTGGTGAAGTCGATGCCGACGCGCTTGCGCAGGGCGAGGCGCTCGGCCAGGCGATGGCCGCCGCAGTGGCCATGGGCGCGTTTTAAGCGGCAGTTTTTGGGCTAGTCGATAACCGTCTTTTACAATATCCGGCTAGCCGCTATTCACCTTTATCCAGTAGACTCGAACGCCAACCCGTTTGTTATCCACGCGAGCCAATAGCGCAAGCAGAGAGTGATACACAGTGACTGAAAGTTCCAATAGTACAAATAACGCCGCCGCGGGTGCCGCTTCGGTAGCCAGCGCGCAGGCGCCGCGCCGGCGTTTTCCGGTTTGGGCCATTGTGCTGGTAACGATGCTGTTAACGGCGTTGGCTACGGTGCTAATCTATCGCTATTTCTTTGCCCCGAAACCTTTCGATGCGGTGGAGCTCAGCGAGCGTGAACAGCACAAGCTCGAGGCTAAGCTGGATCGCCTGCTACCCGGCAGGCGTTCAAGCGAGTCGGCTGAAGACGGCTCGATGCAACCACAGCCATACAGCGAAGAGGGCGCATCGCGCATGGTTCACTTTAATGAGCGCGAGGTTAACGCCTTGTTAGCGCGCAATACCGACCTCGCCGACAAACTGGCGGTGGACCTTGCCGATGAGCTGGTCAGTGCACAGTTGTTGTTACCGCTGCATCCCGATTTCCCGGTTATGGGCGGTAAAACCGTGCGCGTGCACGCGGGTTTGAACCTGTCGTTCAAGAATGATCGCCCGGTGGCAATTTTGCGCGGTGTTAGCGTGATGGGTGTGCCGGTGCCCAACGCCTGGCTGGGCGGCTTGAAAAACATCGACCTGGTCGAGCAGTTCGGCGGTAGCGATGGTTTCTGGAAAAGCCTGGCCGAGGGCATTGAGTCGCTTGAGGTAGAGAATGGCAAAATTAGTATTCAACTTGCCGAATAGGGTTACTACAAATACAACAGGAACGACGCAAGCGTACTTACAACCGTTCGATAGCAATAGTCTCCCGCTCGCAAAGCGCGGCGTAATTTGATTCCTCACCTTTGTGTGTAATGATTCCTATGCTCGCATCAGCCGGATCCAGGTATTCGCTGGCCACGCGTTTCAGGTCTGCTTCGCGTACTGCCAAAATGGCATCCCGAAATGCTGCTTGCCTTTCCGGTGTGCGACCAAAAAGTTGTTCATGAAAGTGTTGCTTGGCGGTGCCCGCGGGAGAAGCCGGCTTGTCCAGTGTGCTGACTACGCCGAGAATGGCCTCCTCTACGGCGCGCCATTCATGATTTGTATTCAGCAGCCATTCAATGGCGCGGTCGAAGTCGTTCAGCGTTTCTAACAATCGCGGGTCGCGGTAGGAGTAGAACCTGAACGCCGCGTTACCTGAATCCTGGCTGGCGCCGCCGCCGTAAGCACCGCCTTGTTCGCGCACGGCAGTGTGCAGGAATCCATTGCGCAGTACGCCACCGAGCACAGTAAGCGCCGCAGCATCGGGGTGCCCGGCAGGCACAGTAGGGTAGGCCTTGGCACAAAAGTTTACTTGCGAATTGCAAACCCATAATTCACGGGCGCGCTCACGTACAGGTTGCAGTGCCAGCGTCGACTGCGCGTTGCTTTGCTCATCGTGCGCCCATGCCTGTTTAACGGCTGCGCCAATGCGCGCAGCCATATCTTCAGCACCAATGCCCAGGAATTCTACGCTGTTGGCGAGCATTTTTTCGTGCAACTCGGTAAGCTGTTGCGATATAGCATTTCTACCGCTGCTCTCAGCCAAGGATTTATCCAGTGCCTTGAGCTGCTTGATGCCGGCCAGGCCGCTGTTATTGTGCGACAGTTTTGCCAGCGGGCTCATGCCCTGGCAAGCGGCGCTCATCGCGAGCGCGTGGCCGCTCCCGGTAACCGATTGTTGGGCGCGAGCCGAATAGCGCGATATCATTTCCGCAATCCTCTGCGTTTCATCGAAGCGCGCGTCGGCATAAGTTTGCGCGATCAGATCGGCCAGTGCTTCGCTGCGACCTGCCAGGCCTTTGGCCGATAGCGTAAAGTAGGCGCGCAGCTGTTGTTCGTCATCCAGTTCGCCGCGCATTGAGCTGAACGCGCTGATACCGCCGCAAACTTTGGTTTGCAAGTCTTGCATCTGTAGGTAGTCGAGCTTGCCTGCGCCAACTTCAGTCAGCAGCCGGTTGTGCACGCCGAGCATAACCAGTTCTTTGTTTTGCAGCGCGGGCAGCGGGCAAATAGCTTGCTGGTAAACAATGCCATTGGTGGCCTGCGGATAAAAGGTCAGCTTATGCGTGCCAATGCGTTGCACCGTGCATGCCGGTGGCGCTGGCATGTCGGGAACATCATCAACGGTTACGCGTGGCAGCGTCTCTGGATCATCCTCGGCCAACTGTCGTTCGGCAAGTGCTTTCGCGGTTTCGATAATTTCGTTTTTGCTCTGGGCATCCAATGCTGCTTTGCGGGCAGCGAGTTCGGCCGCCTCAGCATCGCTTCGCTTTCGATTCAGTTCGGCGTCGGGCGTCAGCGTAACCGTCGCACGATGCGTATTGTCCAGCAGCAAGCGCTGCAATATTGAACGCGTGAAGTCCGGGTCCTTGATTTGCTCTCGCAACTTGGCCAGCACTGGGTCAATGTCGAGCATTGCATCGGCTTTGCCTCGATGCACGGCACTTGGCAGGCAGGCCAGGATAAGTTGTAGCCCGTACGGATAACCATCGCCGCTGATTTCCCGTTGCTGCAATTCCAACTGGTCTAGCAGTGCAACCAGGCGCTGCTCTGCAATGCCGCTGGCCGCAGTTTGCTGCAGCGTGTCCAGCACCAGCTTTTCGAATTCGTCGAGTTCCGACTCATCACAGCCTTCCAGACCACAAACAAAAACCATTTGCAGGCTGGTGTCGTCGAGGCCACAAAGCGGTGAGGGAGCGCGCCCTAACGACGTCGTCTCCAGTGCTTGCTGTAGTGGTGATGCGCTGTCTTCGAGCAGCATGCTCGATAGTAAATGCGCAGTCATAACTTCCATTGGGTCGCGAATGTCACCTAGTACCCAGGCCATCACGCGATGGCAGTTGCTCTCAAGCGCTTCGCCTTCGGCCAACGCGTAGGGCGTGGCCAGCCGCACAGGCTCAGTAAAAGGTTTTTGCAACGGCACATCGAGCACTATTTTTTCGTGCGCAAAGCGCGACAGCGCCAGCGATTCAAAACTGCGTTGGTGCTCTGCAGCCGGGATGTCGCCGTAGGTCACGAATATCGCATTGTCCGGATGGTAGTGCGTCTGGTAGAAGGCGCGCAGCTGCTGGTAACTGAGCTTGGGAATCTCGACGGGCTCACCGCCACTGTTGAAATGGTAAGTGGTGTCTGGGAACAGCGCTTCGCCCACCGCCTGCCAGAGTTGCGAGCTTATCGAGCTCATGGCGCCTTTCATTTCGTTGAAAACAACGCCCTTGTAAACTAGCTCGCCGTTGACGTCGTCGGCCGGTTCGAATTCAAGCCGGTGTCCCTCCTGCGCAAAGTCCAGCGGGTCAAGCCTGGCAAAAAACACCGCATCCAGGTAAACCTGAAGCAGGTTATCAAAATCTTTGCGGCTTTGGCTTGCGAACGGGTAGGCGGTCCAGTCGGAACTTGTAAAGGCATTCATAAATGTATTCAGCGAACGCCGCGACATCATAAAAAACGGATCGCGCACCGGGTATTTCTCGCTACCGCAAAGACTGGTGTGTTCCAGGATATGGGCAACGCCGGTAGAATCGGTGGGCACCGTACGCAGTGCAACCAGGAAAACGTTTTCCTTGTTCTCGGCGCCAAGGTGAATGTGCTTGGCGCCAGTATCCCGATGCTGGTATTCCTCGTAACGTAGCCCGAGCGAATCGATGCTGCTTTGCGAGACGAGTGTGAATGCGGTGCTGGTTGAAGAATTCATGGTTGTGCCGATGCAAGTTTATGTTTGGTTGGTTGCGTTCAGGCAGCCCGTTCAGGTAGCCCGATCAAGTAGCCAGTGTAGAGCAGTTTATTGCCACGCAACAGCCCGCAAACTGCCGATTGACTGCGGGCTTATGCCAGCGCAAATTTTTATCGCTGCAGCGAAATTTCGTATATGTGCGGCCAGTTTTTACCGGTAAGCAGCCAGTGGCCATTGTCATGCCTAAGTGCAATACCGTTGGTCGCCTCACCGCCGAGCTTGCGTTCGCGACGCGCAATTGCGCCGAGGTCGAGGGTATGTGTAACGACGCCGGTGTCGGGGCGAATCACCACGAGCGTATCGCTGCGCCAAATATTGGCGACAATGCAGCCCTCAATCCACTCCAGTTCATTTAGCCATTGGGTAGGCCGGCCCAGCATGTGCACTTCGAGCTGCCGCAGTAGCTGCAAATCGCTGGCGCGACGCAGCGACAAAGTACTGCTGCCATCGCTGCTCCACAAATGCCTGCCGTCTTCGGTTAGCCCCCAGCCTTCGCCTTGCAGCTGCAGCGGCGCTAGCGCACTTATATTTCCCGTCGCGTTTTGCGACTGGTTGAGATTGTTCGCTGGATTGCCATCATTGGCATCGTTTTGCGCGTCTTCGCTTTGAATACCGGCGCGTGTTTGCAGCGCAAAGCGAAATACTTGCCCGGATTTCCAGGTCAATAGATAAAAAACATCATCCAGCAGCGCCAGGCCTTCGCCAAAACGATCGTCCGGCAGCTGCCAAAGCAGTTCCACGTTGCTGCTGCCAGGCTTAAAGCGGGCGAAGTTTGATTCGCCATAGCGACCGGTTGATTCGTAAAGGTAACCGTCGCGAAATAGCAGGCCCTGCGTATAGGCATCCGGGCGATGCGGGTACCGGTCAACGATGCTGTAGGCCAGTTTAGTTGGCGGGGCATTGTTGCTTTGCGGCCTATCGTTAGTGGTGCACCAGGCAGGCGAGTTTTTGCCTGCCCCGTGCCGCGATGCGCCATCATTGGCAGCCGGAAGGATATCGCCGCAGGACAGGCAAGCGCCCAGTACGAGCAACAGCGATATGATTTTTACGCGGCCTGGTGCTCGTGCAACAACAGTTGCTGCTCGATTGCCGGTCATTTATTTGTCTAAATCCACGGATATTTTGCCTCGCACTACCTCACGCAATAAGAAGCGTGTCGGATGCACCGCGCGGCGCAGCGAATCGGCGAGCGGGAAGGGGCTGGCGCACAATTCCGCGGCGAGTATTTCGGCCAGTAGCGGCGCACTTGTAAATCCATGCGAGCCATAGCCGCAGTTAACCATTAGCCCGGGCAGTGGTTTGGCAAGCGCGGCGGGTACCCGGCGCGCATTGCGTGCAAGCTCTGCAAACGCTGTTCGAAATTCATCTGCGTCTACCAGCGGGCCCGCCAGCGGCAGGTAGTCGGGCGTTACGCAGCGCAACGACGCTCGACCCTGCGCGTCGCCGGTCTCGTTTATTGTCATATTCGGCAGCAGCGCCTTCGCCTTGGCCAAATTTCCTACGTGGTCGGCAAGCTTCAACGCTAATGTGCCCTGTTCGTTGTTGTCATGCTCATTGATACTGTAGCTGGCGCCGCATTCATGATGACCGTCTACAGCGGGAACTAGGTAGCCTTTTCCGCAAAGTGGCACGCGCAACGTCGCTGAGTGTTCGCAGCTGGCGATGCTGCTGGTTTGCCCGCGTAATGCTTTTAGCGGCAGCCACTCACTTTGCGCAAATTTTTTGCTCGCTTCTGCGCAGGCGATAACAACCGCGTCGAAGCGTTGGCAATCGCTATCATCAAACTCGACCAGCCAACAATCCTGCAGACGCTGCAGGTTTTTTGCGGCAACGCCAAAATGCTGCGTAATAAAATCGTGCTCGAGAAGGCGTTCACAAACATCGCGCGGTTTTATCCAGCCCGACTGCGAATAAAAGATAGCCTGTTCGCTTACTTCCGCTGCCGCGATTTTGCTTGCTTTGCTAGCCACCACATTGCGCCGGCCTTCACATTCAGGGTGATCCTGTAACCATTGTTCACCAAGTTGCTCGCCAAGTTTGAGCATGCCCTGCAATGTTTGCCCACATCCAAGTCCGCGATAAAAATTACTGGCAAAGTGGAACGCAGCCTCGTGCCAATTCGACAGCGGCGAAGCGCCAGCTGCGGTGCGCGCATAAAGTACCGCGGCATCGTTCGCCGAAGCGCCCGTCGTAGCAGCCGACGGCGCGCGATCAATAACTTTCACTCGCCAGCCGCGCTCGGCAAGCGCTGAAGCTGTGCAGCAGCCTGCGATGCCAGCGCCGATAACCAATGCACGTTGTGGTGCCTTGCATTGCAACGGCTGTGCTTGCCGGTAATAGGCGCGTTGATGCGGGTAGCTGCCACGCCGCCGCGTGCTTGCAGTGGAGTCTGCTACGCCGCCGCTGAAATTGCCGCGAAGCATCTCTCGTTTGCGGCCAAAACCGGGCGCGCGCTGCACCTCAAAGCCACAGGCGCTGAGGTTGTCGCGCACGGTCCTGGCCACCGAAAAAGACGCCAGGCTGCTGCCAGCGTGGCTATGCCGGGCCAGTTTGGCGAATAGCGCGGGCTGCCACATTTGCGGATTTTTTGCCGGCGCGAAGCCGTCCAGGTACCAGGCATCGACGAGTTGGCCAGTATTTTTCTGGTCAAACATTGGCGGCGCTGCAGGCGTTGAACCAGGCTGCTCGCCGCGTGGCTTCGCATCGCGAGGCGACGGGTAATGCTCGAGCTGGTCGAGTGCGTCGACGCTGTCGCCAAACAGCAAAACCAGGAAGGCTCGCGTGTCGCCTGAGGTGAAACGCAGCGTGTAGCTGCTTGCAACCGGGTCGGGGTACTGTTCGAGCAGCTGCGCCGCCAGTTTGGGGCAGGGCTTGCAATGTGCCAGTGCTTTGCGCAGCGCTTTACGGGTAAGCGGGTGCGCTTCGGTTGCGTAGTAGTACAGAGTGGCGTTGCGAGCTATGTGCAAGTTTTGCCAGCACTGCAATGTGACAAGAAAATTCAGGCCGCTGCCAAAGCCCAGTTCGCCAATCACAAAGGGCGCATTGTTGTTAGATTTAATTCTTGCGCGCCAACGCTGCTCCAACTGATTGCCAGCCAGGAATATGTGCTGTGATTCCTCGGCGCCGTGATCCGGATTGAAGTAGATATCGCCAAAGCGCGCATTGCGCAATGCGCCCGATGCCTCGCTGAGTAAAGCGCTACTACTGGTAGACGAATGCATCAATGAGGCAACGTGCCGGCCCGTGCGTTTGATATTGCGATGTTATTTTTCCAGCGTGGCAATAAACTGGTTGGATCGCGTGATCGCGGCATTCATTTCGATTAGCAAGTTGTCGATGTCGCGTTTAATGGTTAGGTACTCGCCGCGCAAAGCGCCGATCGCGCGCGCATTGAGGTTGTGCTTAAGGTAGAGCACATTGTCTTTCATGGTAGCGAGTACCGGCGCCATCGAGCGCTCGGCAGTTCGCAGTGATCGCTCCAATTCTGCGTAGCGTGCCTTGGTATTGTTGAGTTGCGTTTGGCTGTCGGCGCGGAAGCGCGTATTCGTGTATTGCGCTATTTCATCTTGCCACTCGCTGAATAGCGCTTTCGCAACCGATTCGATATCCGCGATGCGCGACGAAACTTTGTCGGCTGCGGCTACGCTGTCCTGGTATTCATCATCCAAGCGATTGTAAACTTTCTCAAGGTCGCCACCATCAAAATTAACCAGTGCAGAAAACTGCTCCAGCGCCGAGCTGAACTGCTCCTGTGCGTCCTCTTGCGAATCGCGCGCATCCTCAACCCGGTCGACCAGGATGTCGCGCTTTTCAACACCGAGTTTTTCCCAGGCATTGTAGTAAACCGACTCGCAGCCTATGGCCAATAAGCATGCGAGTGACAAGAAAAATTTGACCAGGTAATTTGGCAATGCAGGCAGCAGCGCCGTGTTGCCGCCAGTCCTTGTCGCGTGGCTAAACTTGTCGCTGGTCATGCTTGCATGTTGCTGTTTGGTCATGGGTGTTACCTCGAAACTGAACGATAGTCGTGCACCGCCAATAGCTGCGCTAGCGCCGCATTATAGAGGAATGCGGCGGCTGAAAGTATGCTGGACAGGCATCTGCAACTGCGACTTGTAAAATAATTTGGCACGTCGACGATACGCCGACCTGTTAGACTGCGCGCCCTGAACAAAGTCGTCCTATGCCAGCCGAAACCGCCCTTAAAGTCATTCACTCGCTACCCGAATTGCTCGGTGAGAGCGCGGCTGTGCGTGCCAAAGCGCACGATGATTGCCGGCAACTGCTCGATTCGCTGCAGTTAGCCGATCGCGCCCGGCTCTCGCGCCAGCTGGAAAAAATCCTTCTACCGCAAAAGCAAACCACAATTGCGCCAGCGCAACACCAAGCGGAGCGCTTGCGAGCGCAGCTACTCGCATCGCTTGCACTTACCGAGCAGCGTGCCGCGCTAGTGCCGCAGATCAATTACCCGCCTGAACTTCCGATTACCGCTGCACTAGACAGGCTGCGCGAGGCGCTGGCAAAAAGCCAGGTTGTGGTGGTAGCCGGTGAAACCGGTTCGGGTAAAACAACACAGCTGCCCAAGCTATGCCTTGAAATGGGCAGGGGTGTGTTTGGCCGAATCGGGCACACGCAACCACGTCGGCTGGCGGCGCGCACTGTGGCGGCCAGGCTAGCGGAGGAATTAGGTAGTCCACTCGGCGAGCTGGTGGGGTACCAGCACCGCTTCGCTGAAAACCTTGCTGCGTATTCTCGCGTGTTGGTTATGACCGACGGCAGTTTACTGGCGCAGTTGCATAGCGATCGCAATTTGGCTCAATTCGATACGCTTATCATCGACGAGGCACACGAGCGCAGCCTGAATATCGACTTCCTGCTTGGCGTCTTAAATAGGTTGTTGCCGCGCCGCCCCGAATTAAAGGTGATTATCACCTCGGCTACCATTGATGTGCAGCGCTTCGCGCGCTTTTTTGATAACGCACCGTGCATAAGCGTTGAGGGTCGCGGCTTCCCGGTAGAAATGCGCTACCTTCCCGAGCTCAATGCAAGCGACATTAGAAGTGAGCATGATGATTCGCAGGCTGATATTAACCATAACTTGATACTTGCGTTGCAACATATCCAGCGCGGCGGCGATGCGTCGCTACAAGCGCGCGACGTGCTGGTTTTCTTGCCTGGCGAGCGCGAGATACGCGATGCCAGCCTGTCGCTACGCCACGGCAACTTGCAATTGGAGGTATTGCCGCTTTACGCGCGACTACCCATCGCCGAACAGCAGCGAATTTTCAATCCCGGCCCTATTGGTGCCGCTAGTGCGGCGCGACGTCGCGTGGTGCTGGCTACCAACGTTGCAGAAACTTCGCTAACCGTACCCGGAATTGGCTACGTTATCGACGCCGGCCTGGCGCGCATTAGTCGCTTTAGCCCGCGCAGTAAACTGCAGCGCCTGCAAACCGAGCCGGTTTCCCAGGCCAGTGCTGCGCAACGCGCCGGACGCGCTGGCCGACTGGCGCCAGGGCTTTGCATCCGGCTGTACAGCCGCGAAGATTTTGAAGCGCGCGCCGCTTACACCGACCCCGAAATTATGCGCACGCAGTTAGCGTCGGTCATTTTGCAAACCAGGCGACTGGGGCTGGGTGATTTGGCAGATTTCCCGCTGCTGGAGCGGCCGAGTGAAGCGCAGTTAAAGGCCGGTACCAATACGCTGCAAGAGCTTGGCGCGTTGGCCGCAGATGGAAAGCTCTCCGCGGTTGGCAAGCAGTTGGCGAGCATGCCGCTAGACCCGCAGCTGGGGCGCATGTTGCTGGCCGCTAGTCGAGGCGGATGCGCAGAAGCGGTGTTGGTTATTGTCAGTGCGATGGCGGTGCAGGATCCGCGCGAGGTGCCAGCCGATAAGCGCCAGGCTGCACGCGATATGCATCGACGCTTTGCGCAGGGACATTCCGATTTTCTCGATTGGTTGTTACTTTGGGACTACTACGCCTCGCTGCGTGCGGCGTTGAGCCAGGGCAAAATGCGCAAGCGCTTGCAGTCGGAGTTTTTATCGCCATCGCGGATGCGAGAGTGGCGCGATATGCACCGCCAGCTGCGCCTGGCGCTGCAAGGCGTGGGCGTCAGGGTAGCGGTGCGGGACGTTGCTTATGATCCGCAGGCCAATGTGGCGGCTGACGCAAAGGAATATGAAACGATCCATCGCGCCTTGCTCAAAGGTATACCGCTGCAAGTGGGTTTGCGCGAGCAGCCCGACAACAGCAAGCAGCCAGCGCGCGATGCGCGACGCAACAATAAGCGTGCTGGCAGCGATTACGCCGGGCCGCGCGGCTTGCGCTTCGCCTTGTGGCCGGGGTCAGCTTTGGCAAAGAAAAAACCACGTTGGGTGTTGGCTGCAGAAATTGTGGAAACGTCACGCGTTTTTGCAAGACATGTGGCAAGGATTGAGCCGGCATGGGTGGCTGCTGAATTATCACACTTAACGCGTTTCGAATATGGTGAGCCGCGCTGGCATCTGCGTCGCGGCCGCGTAGTGGCGTCGCGGCGAACCTTGCTGTTCGGCTTGACGTTGTTAGAACAAAAAAACTTTCCCTACGATAAAGTTGATGAACAGCGCGCGCGCGAAATATTTATCCAGTCGGCATTAGTCGAACAACAGTTAGCGCCGGATGCAAAATTGCTGGCTGTGGCCACCTTCTGGCGAAACAATCTTGAACTGTTGGCCAATGTGGTGGAGGTTGAAGACAAGCTGCGTCGCCGTGATTTACAGATTTCCGATCAAGCACTGTTCGCGTTCTACGCGAGTCGCTTGCCGCCAAACGTTTTCGACCGCGTATCGCTGTTGCGCTGGTTGCAAAAAAATGGCGACGATCAGCAGTCGCTACGTTTGGCGCGGGGTGATGTATTTGCCAGGCAGCTGCCACTTGATGCGCTGGAGCAATTTCCATCGCAGATAGACAGTGGCGGTCAATCCTATGCGTTGCGATACGCGTTTGCGCCGGGTGCTGATAATGATGGGGTTACCGTGCGCATCCCCAAGGCTACCGTCCCGCGCATGCCGCTGCCGGCACTGGAATGGCTGGTGCCGGGCATGTTGGTTGATAAAGTTGAAGAGCTGCTAAAAATACTCCCCAAAGCGCAGCGAAAAAAGTTGCTGCCGCTAGCAGAAACGGCGGCTAGCTTAAGCCAGCGTATGGTTCGCGATTTTGGTGTTGGCGGTTGTTCTTTGTATGACGCACTACTGGCAAAGGCCGCGGCGATCTACGGCGTGGATTATGATGCAGCCAGCTGGAGAGCGCTAGCACGCGAACGCCTGTCACCATTTTATTTGATGCGCGCCGAGGTGGTCGACACAGACGGCGCGATTGTTGATAGCGACAGGGCGCTTGCGGCCTTGCAACAGCGCTGTATGCGCAAAATTGATGGCGAGGCTCGCGCGGTGAGTCGCGAGCAAGGACCCAGGCTGGTAAGCCGATGGGATTTTGGTGCGCTGGGTAGCGCAAGCGCGCTGCAAGGCGATACGAAAACGCAAGGGGCTAGTGCTGCGCAAGTTGATAGCGCTGCGCAACGCTGCCTGCGGGAAAACCAGCAGGGTGATCTCGAGCTGCAATTTTGTGCCAGTGTGGACGAGGCGCTGATGCATAGCCAGCTAGCGCTGCCAAAGCTGGCGATGCTCGCACTGCCCGACAAGGTTCGCTATTTGCGCAAACAACTCTGTCGCGATACGTTGCAATTACTGCCTTATGTGAAAGTAGGTGATCGCAGCGAGCTGGTCGATGACGTGATTAAAGCAGCCATCGCATATTGTTGTTTCGACAACTTTGAGCAAGGCTTGCCGGCCAATAGCGATGCGTTCGAGCAGGCCTTGCAGGCTGGTTCGGGCCAGATTATTGACGTTGCGCAGAAGCTGGAGCAGGCGCTCTACGAATTGCTGCAATATTACCAGCAAGTCTGTGAGCTGCTCGGCAATAAGCGTTCGCTGTTTACTGTGCAATGCGATGATGTAGAGGCGCAGTTGGCCGAGCTGGTTTATCCGGGCTTCCTGCAACGCACCGGTGTCGTTCGTTTTGGTGATTTGGCGCGTTACCTGCAGGCTGCGGCAATGCGGCTGGATAGATTGGGCGGGCGCGATGCAAAGGACCGCGAATTATGTGAAAAGTTGTCAACACTTCAGCGACCTTTGCACGATCTGCTATATAAGTATCCGCACGCGTTGTTTTGTGATCCGCATGTGCGTGCGTTTCGCTGGTTGCTTGAAGAGCTTCGCGTTTCGCTGTTTGCACAGCAGCTAAAGACTTCTGTGCCCGTATCCATTCAAAGAGTTTCCAAAGCGTGGCAAGCCGTCGACCTCAATCATTATCCTCTCCTGCACTAACCGCGGGACGCCTGCAAATAGACGCATTCGACGATTGCGCGTTCGATGGCACATCGCAGCCACTGGCTTTATCCACCAAAGCAGAATCTGCTGCTGAAAGTAATTCGGCCGCTGCGGGCAAATCGATTTGGGTTTCGTTGGTAAACGGTGAGCAGCTGCATATGCGTCACTTGGTGCCGGCAGATGCTGGCGCCGATGCGCAGAGCTTTAGCGATGATGAAAATGTACAGTTCGAGTCGCAGCTAAACCAGTCTCTACAGGGCCGCAGTGCGTTCCTGCTGCATGGCGAAGTCGAATGCGGCCGCATTTATTCCGACGGTGCCGAGCGTGGTCTTGCGCACTACCTGCTGGCCCGGGGCTGTGAAGTTTTCATAGCCGACTTGGGCGGCCGTGGCGGCAGCCTGGTGCCTTCGCCGCTGAAAAACTCCGAGCTCGATATAAACACTTTGGTTACCGAGGCGATTCCCGCCATGCTCGATGCTGCCGCTGTACATAGTGTATTGCGTGCGGGCGCCGGGCCTGATGTATGGGTTGGGCATGGTTTTGGTGCGGTGCTGCTCGCCGCCACCTGGGCGCGCCTCGACGCAGCGAGACGCACCGCTAAACAGTGGGTCTTTTTTGCCGGGCGCCGGCGTTTCGGCGCGGCGCGGCGCAGTACCGCGTTATTTACCAGGCTCTTTTGCCACCCGCTTATCCAGCGCTGGGTTAGCTGGCGCAAGGTGCTGCCCGCCACGCGTTTGGGCCTGGGTAGCGCCGATGAAAATGCTGCCTGGTATCGTTGCTATGCAAACTGGATATCTACATCGCAGTGGCGCTGCGATGACGGTTTCGATTACCTGGCTGCGTTAAAGCGGGCGCCGGCGCCGCCGACCCTGCACTTGGCTGCCAGCGACGATCCGCTTTTTTGCAATATCCAGGATGTGCGCGAATTTATGCATGAGCTTGGCCAACACGACGCTCGCCTGATGCTGGTAGATACGGTGCGCGGTAGCGGCCGCGCCTATTCCCATTTAGGTATGTTGCTGGAGCCGGATGCCGAAATTGACGTATTCGCGCCACTGGTCGAGTGGCTCTCTGCAGCGCAGAACCATGAGCATAAAGCCAATAATGGCGCGCAGCGAGAAAAGATTAATGATCTGCATCACGCCGGGCACAGGGCTGGCGATAGTCCAGGCGTGCATTCTCACCCCGCAAAAACTGCAGTCCAGGTGGAATCTTATTATGCGGCGCAAGCCGCCATGCTCGAATCCCGTCGCGATACGCCCGCCAAGGCCGATTCGCGTAAAGAGCTGCGTAAACACCGCGGCGGCACCACCGCCGAGAAGCTGGCAAATATCTTATAAACCCTGTGCAACAGCGCAACCGCGCTCGCTAAGCAGGCTTCTCAATATAGCTGGGTGTGGCGTTACCTGGCCCGCTGGTACAAATTTTCTCCATTTCCCGAAGCTACGGCTGAACCAAAGCGCGCGAATTACTGTCATATTGCCCTATCTGGCAGGTTTGCGGGTCAAGCTGTTTCTTGAATAGCTGCTCATCGTGTTGTAATTCCGCCACAGCAAAGATCGTCCCAATTCAATTGAATAATACTGAGGTTCCAGCCATGCGTAAGACAAACTCCAAGCCCCGTACTGCCAAACTTGGCGCTGCTTTATTGGCAGCGGCCATCGTGCCCACAGCCGGCGCAGCACTTAGCCCTTTTTCTACATCTCCTCTGGTCAGTGGTTACGACCTGGTTAACTACGCCAAAGAGGGCAGCTGTGGTGAAGGAAAGTGTGGTGAAGGCAAATGCGGCGGTGATGCCAAAGGCAAGGAAGGCAAGTGTGGTGAAGGCAAATGCGGCGGTGATGCCAAAGGCAAGGAAGGCAAGTGTGGCGAAGGCAAATGTGGTGGTG
>JABDNS010000078.1 GCA_013043705.1 Pseudomonadales bacterium | reverse complement strand
CCAACCGGGTAATCAGCGCGGTTGGCGTGTCTTCCTGCAATGCCGGCTCTAGCGCCGTGGTGTTATCGAATAGTGGCGTGTAAGCCTGCACGTAGGCAACCGTATGCCAAACCTCGCCAACACCATCGCCGTTGGTATCTCCGGTGGCGGAATCACCCGCGTAGTAATACAACGGCCTGCCTGCGTGGGTCGCCTGCATCGTACTATCGTTACGCGTAATGGTGCCGAGGTCGTCAACACCAGAGGCTATGCCGTCATGCACTAGCAATGGTGGCCACGTGGCTGCGCAGCCCGCATTGCAATTGCTCGCGCCACCACTAACCGGGTCGCTATCGAAAACATAAAGCGTTAAACCCGGATCGCTCGAACCCGAGCCGCCGGCAAGAATGTTATTGATCGAGGTAACCTCATTCACCGGCACGACAATCTGGCAGCCAGTGCCATCAACGGTTGCGCCAGCAGGCGTATTCGGGCATTGGTCCTGGCCGTCGGGCACGCCATCATTATCAGCATCGACGACGATGCAGCCATTTGCGTCCACAGTGCTGCCGGCCGGCGTGCCGGGACACTGATCGACGCTATCGTCGACACCATCGCCGTCTGCATCGGCAGCGGGCAGGCCCCAAACTTCCATTTCCCAAATAGAGTAGCCGTAAACATTGCCGCTTGGGCGAGTTAGCCCGTACATGCGCAGGTATCGATAAATTCCGCTGAGTGCAAGATTATCGGTGCGCCTGACGCCAGTGCCTGGATCCCATGTACCGCCCGAGAAAGTAGCCAGCGACTCTGTCCAGGTTACACCGTCAACCGAACCATCTATTCGATAGGTAGCGGCGTTGGCTGCCTCCCAGTGAATAACCGTTTCAGACAGTGCGTAGCTTGCACCTAAATCGACAACAATCCACTGCGGATCAACGCCATGCTGGGATTCCCAGCGGGTGTTAATGTTGCCGTCTACCGCCTTAGCGGCGGCGCCGGCAGTGCCCGCGCTACTCGCGTCGGAACCCGTTATCGTCAGTTGCTGGGGTGGCGGTGGTGGAATGGGAATAAATGCTACCAACTGAATACGCGTTGCCGCACCGGCCGACAATTCCTGTGGCTGCCAAACGAAAATGGTGGTTGCGATTAAAGCCAGCTGCGTACGACGCAAGGCGGGCGAACCAAAAACAGCTAACGCGCCTGCGAGAATAAATAAACCCAGCACGCCGATAGCGGGCACGCTAACGGTGTAGGGCATACCATCGCCAGGCACCGAGGATTCGCTAAAAGGGTTCGAGCCGAACGAGACCTCCAGCGAATCGCTGACACCGTCGCCATCCGAGTCGGCGCCGTCTGGATCGGGCGCTGGCTCCGTGCTACCCACTGAGCCCTGCGCAACAGGCGCGTTTGAAACAACGGTAAGTGGCACCGTTTGTTGAACGTCAACCGGCTGGCCAAATACGGTTCCGGAAACGGTAATGTACAAGTCACCGGTTGCGCCGGTGCCTGCGCCAGCATCCACATCAAACTCAAGCAATACGAGTTCGCTGCCATCAGCCGCCACCGTGGAAGGTACGATGCTGGCATTGGCCTGGCTAACAATGCCTGGTGCATTGTTGGACACGCTGACCGAGTCGTAGGAGGCCGAATCATTCGGGTTGCGCAGCAGTATGTAGACCTTGTTATTGGCGCTATCGGCTTCTACATCAAACGCCAGGCAAGCCTGGGCGAAAAAAACACCGGCAAATAAGCTTGTGGCCGTGGTGATTAAAGTGGCCAGGCGGGCTGACAGTTTTATTATAGAAGGCATAGAAGGCGAAAATGCGGAACGCTTAAAATTTAAGTATAGATATGCCTCCAGAATACAACTAATCGCGCCAAGCTGCGCCTTTAGACCTGCCGTCACATCGACAGCCAGAGCCAGCTTAACGCCTATTTGTCCATTTCATCGCAAGCGCTATAAGGCATCGCCAAATTCGGCCCGCAAAAAATACCGAACCAGGCGCCCATATTCCCGCATACTGTCCGCCACCCGGCAAGTGCAAGCCGCTAAGGGCCCTTGCTACTACCACCGGAATCTTTGGCTTCCATTTTATCGGTAGCTTGCCGAAGCTGCTCTGCGAGCCGCGCTTTCCTGCCTTCAATGGCCGTTCTTTGCTGCTTGCCCGCTTCGTCTCCATCATCAACCATAGCCTTTAGCTGCTCATCAATTTCAGCAATTGATTCGCGAATGCTTTCTATTGAGGCGGCCTCGTCCGCTTTATCGAAAGCAATTTTTTCCGCATCCTTTTGCACAGACGCAGTTTTCCTGGAGGTGGCAGAGGGGATAAAAACTTTTTCCTCTGGCAGCGCTCGCGTATTCATGAAATTGGGCGACACAATTTCGATACCTGCAGAATGCAATGCATCCAGCATGGCTGCGAATAAATTTGATCTTACCGAGATAAGGCTCTGCACATCTTCGAGCAAGCCTGCCGCGCGATAAACCACTGAGTAGTCGCCTAGTGCTCGAATATGCACGAACCCGTCCTTTAAACCCGCCTTGTCCGTTGCATCGCTAAGTATTTCAATAACATCACCGCTTGGCACATCGTAACCCAGTGAAACCTCGGCGCTAATAATGGTACCGGATGCACGAACCACTTTTAGTGGATGAGTCACCATGTGCAAGTTCGGCACCGTAACAAGGTCGCGAAACTCTGTTTGTATCTCGGTGTGCAGCAGGTCCATCTCGGTGATGCGGCCGGTGAGGTCGGCAACCGTAACAAAATCCCCTGGCCTGGCGTTACGCACAACCTTGAGCATGATGCCGGCCATAATGTTACCAATAAACGTTGTAGCAGAAAGCGCAACGGCCGCACTGAGTAGAATGCCTAGCAGGCTGAGTAGCTGGCTTTTCAGAGCATTTTCTATGGGAAGCGCAATGATTGTTGCGAGCAGGCCTGCCAGCGTTAGGAACAACATGATTAGCTGGAAGCGGAATTGTGCATCCGGGTTACTTGCCCAACGGCGCCGCAAAAACCAGTTCGCACCACTAAGCAGCAAAACTACTACAACAAGTGTTGCAAGCAGCGGTATAGATTTTGGAAGGGCGTCTAGGAAAGAGTTCATGATTCAACCTGGCAATTGAACTGATAACCCGCGAGGGATATTAGAACGGACTATACTGGAATGACGACCCGTGCATATTATTATTTCCTCGCGATGCAGCTCAAGCCTCCATTTTTTATAGCCATACTTTGTCTGCTGGCGGCATTTTCGCCACAAAACCAGGCACAAATGTATCGCTGGGTCGATGAGACCGGCAAAACCCACTTCTCGGACAAGCCACCATCTGGCGCGAGAACCAAATTCCATACGCTGGGCTCGAGTGAGAAATCGAGTGCGCCAGCAAAACAAACCAGCCCCGGCAGCGAGCAGCTTAAAAATTTATTCTCAACCAGCAAATTAGTGATCACCAGTGTCGAAACACCGTGGGATGAAAAAAGCGAAAAGAAAACCACCATAGGCAGATATTTTTTTGGCAAAGCCTGCGCCTCCGCAACTGCAATGGTGATGCCAGACGCGCTTGAGCGCCACCCCTCGCTGATACCAAATGCAACCTTTTACGGCGCTGAAATTGCCAACTTCTTCAGGGTAATCAATTTTTCTGCCTTTTGGGATGACAGCGTCGACGCTGCAGATCCAACAGATTGGCCACAAACACTGCGCGTTGAGGCCGGTGTTGAAGAAGTAGAGTTTGATACTTGCGCCCCCTCGGAGCGTCGCGCCTTTCGCAACTTCAAGCTCGACAATGTCAGGGCCGAACGCTTCAGTCGACACAGGGTACGTGTAAAAGTAGCATGGACAATCCGCTCCGATGACGGCGAAGTGCTATTGCAGACCGAGACCAGCGGCGAAGAAGACGGTTGGAACAAACGGAATCGCGCATCAACTGCGCACAGCGAAGCTATTCGAGCCTCGATAGTTCGGCTGGTTGAGGACGCACAATTCCAAACAGTGTTAGCCGATGCGCGAGAGCGGCGCATCGCCAACACCGCCTCAGACAAAACAGATAGCACCCAAGGTGCCGCCACAAGTTTCGGCAATGAACTATGGAGCAAATTCAAAAATAAGTCGAACGAGTACATTTCCTACTTCAGGCAGGCACAGCTCTCGAAGGCACTTCAATTGATCCCATCGATCAAAGTGCGGCTAACCGAATACTATATGAATTCAGGACACTGGCCGGGCCATCTCACAGAAATCCAGTTTGATGAACACGTATTCGTAGAGCAAACCGAAGGCCTGGAGCGCATCTACCTCGAAAGCAGGGGAAGTATTGTATTAAAGCTGGATGAGAAGTTCGGGGGAGCGGCACATATGGTTTTGCAACCGAGCGTCGACAATCGCAACAGTACGGTCTTTTGGCGCTGCCTTACCAACATCAGCAAAGATATCGTACCGGAAGCGATGAACTGCGATAGAAAAAATCCGACTGATAAGAGCGGGCAAAAGAAGACTAGTAACGCAACAATGCCGAACCCCAGGTAAAGCCAGCACCAAATGCCTCGAATAACAGCAAATCGCCGGCTTTTATGCGCCCATCGCGCACCGCTGTATCCAGGGCCAGCGGAATCGACGCGCTTGATGTGTTGGCGTGTTTATCAACCGTTACCACCACACGCTCCATTGGCATGGAAAGTTTTTTTGCAGCAGCTTTTATTATGCGCAAGTTTGCCTGGTGGGGCACCAGCCAATCGACATCCTGCTTCTCAATACCATTGCCTACAATCGTTTCATTGGCAATGGCACCCAAGGTACTCACTGCGCGCTTGAACACCTCGCCGCCCTGCATATGCACGTAGGCCGCTTCCGCGCGTACCACATCGTAGCCAGATGAAATGCCATGGGGAACATGCAACAGCTCTTCAAACTCACCGTCGGC
>JABDNS010000006.1 GCA_013043705.1 Pseudomonadales bacterium | reverse complement strand
CATGTTGAGGCGATGCCAATCTGCGGCTTGCGAAAATCGGCATCGCCAAAGCCTACCGGTCGCAACATGGCGCGGCTGGCGGCGCGGCTATCGCCGTCGACAATGATTGAAGAATACTGGCGAGGGTTAGGCTTTTTGTTTGACATGAGAATAATTTTCGGCTGATAAGTGAATGGGCGCGATTGCGCTGGAATGGAAAGTATAACCAGAGGGCCGTAAAGGAGCATTAAAAAAGGCCGCCGAAGCAGCCTTTTTTTGTTGGGGACAGTTTACTTTAAAAGCGCCCCGCGCTTTTAAAGTAAACTGTCCCTGAAGTTTGGCGCAAAAAAGTAAACTGTCCCCGAGGTGTTAAACTTTTTTGCAGGTAGCCAACTTGGCGCCGTTGGCAATCAGCTTGGCGCGACGCTCGCCCTCCATCTGCACATAGCGCTTCCAGTTAGCAGCGCCTTTTTTGGCGCGATCGAATCTCTCTGCGCGGCCGAAGGAATCTGCCGCCAGGTCGTAGCAGTGCAATGCCGCCTCGGCCGTGCCGCGGTTCATCCAGGCCAGGTCCGGCCGTTTCAAGCCGCCTTTGCTCAATGCATTAATCGATGCAACCAGCGCTTTTTCGTTCTCATTCAGGTTCAGGTATACGCCCGCCAACCTGGACCAGGCATTGCCATCGTCGGCCATTTTTGCAGCCTGCTCAAGCACCGGCGAGGCTAGCCTGAATTCCTGTGAACGCTGGTAGGCAGCACCTAGCACCTCAAGATTTTTCTGGTTTTTTTCGACGAAGCCATCTTCCATGGCTTCTTCAAGCATGCGCGCAGCACGCATCGGTACATCAAAGGCCATATATTGATAAGCCAGTGCGATAAACTGCTTCTCTTTGTCGAGGCCACCCTGGCGATAGGTTAAATCAAGCGCCAGCATTTCCTTTTCACTGTCTTCCAGCGCGCCGAACATGGCCGAAATCTGTTTCCAGTATTTTATTTTGGGATATTCGGTAAGCAAGATGCGGTTTACGCCAACTGCCTTCTTGTATTGCTCTTTCTCGTAGTACAAGACCCACTGAAAATTCAGCCACGACTCTTTCGGCGTTTGTTTGGCCGTTCTGGATTCTTTCATAACATCTTCAACGAGCTTCAGCGCCTCGTTCTTGCGGCCCAGGTTGTAGTAACAACGGCCCAACAGAATCTTGCCATCTCTTGCAACTACCGTAGCCTCTTGCATCCATTTTTCTAGCTGGTTGGCCGCACCTTTGTAGTTTTCGGTCATGAACATCAGCTGGGCCACGGTATAGCGCGTGTCGGTTTTTTTATCGAGGTCGGCCTCAGGCTCGTTGACAAACTTCAGGTAGGTACTTATGGCAAGATCGTACTTTTCCTGCGAATAATAAACGTAACCCAAAAAGCGGTTCACTTCTGAATGTTCAAACCCTTCGCTACAGGCGCGAACCAGCGCACCTTTTAGCTGCTTCTCGGCCTCGCTCCACTGCTCTTCGGCAACGTATTCCTGAACACGCTCAAGTCGCTTGGCACAGGTAGGCCCCACAGCCTTGCGCTTTCTGGTAATACCATCTTTAAACTTGAGTTGCTTTTCTTTCTCTTCCTTACTGAGTTTTTTATCACCCTCCTGCGCATAAGCCGAAGGCACCACGCTGAGCGCGAGTAGTAACGACATCAGCGCGACGGCAAAAACCACGGAGACTTTTTGCACCGCGGAACTTAAATTGAATTTTTGCACTGCTTGCATCATTTCGCCGTGAATACAGTATGGTTGTTGATTAAATTCGAAAAGCCTTTGCGCTACAGCTAGCGCCTGCCACCGGCAAGCTGGAACGTAAACTTATACATAACACCCGGTACGTCGACCGCTACACCGTTCACCACACGCGGGTTGTACTTCAACTTCTCTGCCGCTTTAGCTGCGCTGCGACCGAAGCCGAAATTTTCGGGCCACTCTTCAAGCACGCGAATATCGCGGGAGGAACCTGCTGTGGTTACGGTTACTTCAACCACCGCATAGCCGGTTTTACCCGCCTTCAATGCGCGCGGTGGGTAGCGCGGCTCGGGGATATAAATGGGGATCATGTCGGTGTCGCGGGTGAAGCCGCCCTCACCACCTATTTCGGGCTTGAAATCACCCGCGCCGGTAGACAAATTCAAACCCGCATCCGGTGCATCGAGGTCGGTCTCGGCCATTTCCATTTCCGGCGGAGGCGCTTCAACGTCATCGGGCTTATCGGGCAGCTCGTCGTCGGTGTTTTCCTGGATCCTGGTATCGGGCATGGTGAAGTCGGCAATCTTGATTGCCTTACTTGTATCCAGCGAGGTATCGCCCATATCGATAAGCGCACTCATCAAAACAAAGAGCGCAAAGGCAACGACAATGCCCAACGCGCCCCCTGTACCCATACGTGCAAGTTGCATTTTGCCCTACCTTTACTTTTCGTCAGTCGCGATAGCGATATCGGCAACGCCGGCCGCCTTGGCCGCATCCCAAACCAATGCGTAGGTTCCCGCGTTCGAGGCGCCATCGGCCTGTATAACCAACGCACCCAGCGGGTTGTCTGCAGCAATGCGCTCAATCGTTGCTTTCACCGCACGTTCATCAATTTTTTTGCGATCGATCCAAATTTCGTTTTTTTCATTAATGGCGACCAGCACACTCTGGTTTTTTACCGCATCGCGAATAACCGTGTCGGGCCGTTCAACAGTAACGCCGGGCTCCTTAATAAAAACCGCGGTAACGATAAAGAAGATCAACATGATAAAAACCACGTCGAGCATCGGCGTGAGGTCAATCTCACCGCCTTCTTCCTGGGCTTTTTGTGCTGCGCCTTTGGTTGCCATGGTTTAAAAACTGCCTTTATAAAACGCGCGTTACGCCTAGGCGCCCCGCGCAGTGCTGATATCATCGGCACTGTCGTAAGTTAAGTGATCTTCAAGCAGCGCACTTTCGCGCTCTACCGCGCGCGTTAGCAGCGCCTGTGCAAACACGCCGGATAGCGCAGCGACCATGCCAGCCATGGTTGGAATGGTGGCCTTGGATACGCCACCCGCCATGAGCTTCGGATCGCCGCCGCCGGTTACGGCCATAATGTGGAACACTGCAATCATGCCGGTTACCGTGCCAAGCAGCCCGAGCATAGGCGCCAGCGCAACCAGGGTTTTTATCAAACCCATGTTTTCCGAAATCTTCAACGATGTTTCGGAGATCATCGCTTCGCGAATCTTGCGCGCGTTCCAGGAGTGGCGCTCCGGTCGCGATTGCCATTCGTTGACCACGTTTTTTACATCGTGCTTCAAGCCAAGACGAAAATAAAACACGCGCTCGAAAATCAGCATCCACATTAAAAACAGCAATCCGCCAATCAAGTACAGCACCGGCCCGCCTTTTTCTACAAAGGCGGCCACGGTGGCAAACATATCGGTGACGTATTCCATTATTGCTTCTGCCTGTTTAACCGGGCTCGCCAACTGTACCTGGCTCACCCATTACTTGGTAATGGCCGACCAACTTAGCGATGCGATTCGGCGTTGCGCGCAATGATGCCCGCAGCCTGCTCTTCCAAAATATGGATCACGCGCTTGGCCCTACCGTTCACAATGGTATGCGCCAACAGGGTTGGAATGGCAACCACCAGACCCAACACCGTGGTTACCAGCGCGCTTGAAATACCACCCGCCATGGTCTTCGGATCGCCGGCACCAAATATCGTTATCGACTGGAAGGTAATGATCATACCGGTAACCGTACCCAGCAGACCCAGCAGCGGTGCCACCGCGGCAATAATTTTGATTAGCGTTAGCGAGCTCTCGAGCTTCGGAATTTCTTTCAATACCGCCTCGTTCAGCTTCAGCTCCAGCGTCTCGGTGTCCATGTCCGGATTTTCTTCGTGTACCGCAAGTACCCGGCCCAATGGGTTATTCAAGTTGGCTTTCTCGCTCTTCAACTGGCTATTAACCTTCATACCCGTGAGCTGCAGCGCGATCCAGCGCCAGAATGCGATTAACAATCCAACCACACCTACCGCAGTAATAACGTAACCAACCTGGCGACCCTGGTGCCAACGCTCAACCAATGTGGGCGTGTTGATAAAGGCCGACAGCAAGCTGCCGCCGGTAGGGCCTGTGGGGTCGACACCAAAGCGATGGTAACCGCTATCGAGCGAAGCCAACGCAGCCGCGGCTTCCAATTGGGCAGGTTTGGGCTGGCGCGGCAGCACCGACAAAGTGCCGTCCATGTAGCGCAGGTACTGCCCGTCTTTGCTAATTGCGTTATACGAGCCAACGCGCACAACATCAGTGGGCAATTCACCGCCATCGGGCGAGGTTACCGTTGTATTGAACTCAACGATCTTGCCTTGCTCAATAGCCTCGCGCTGCAACTCAAACCAAAGCTTTTCAATTTCTGCAATGGTAGGCAGCGAATCACCCTTGAGCTTTTCGATCAGCCCGGTAAGAAACTCTTCGCGATTGGGATGCTGGATACTAGTTAGCGAGATCGCCAGGTTTTCACGCAAGTCGCCGGCAGTTGAGTTGATATGGCCAAAAAGCTCGGTGAGCTCGCCCTTGGCCTGCTTCAACGCATCGCGCTTGGTGGCAATCTTCTCTTTGTTGTTTTCGAAAGTTTTTTCCAGGCGCGCAGATCGCACCTCTTCCTGTTCACGCGTTTTTATGGCCGCTGCAACCGCGTTGGCTTGCTCTCGCTTGTCGGCAACAAACTTGGCTATACGCTTGCGCTCTTCGCGACCTTCACGAATTTTGCCCTTTTGCACCATGCGCAGCAGTTCGCTCAAGCTCTGCGCCTCATCGTTTTGCGCCAGCGCAGGCGCGCTGCTACCGAGTGCAAAGCCCGCTGCAAAAATTGCGACGGCCGAGGCAGAAGTAATCCTTTGAATTAACGCTTTCATTCTGCTTTCTCCGGTGCTGCGATAGGTAGTTGAAGAATATCTTTTACGGCCTGGTTGCGCGCAATACGTATACCGGTGTTGATTGGCTGGCTCCACTCACCGGCGTCTAGCGACTCCCAACGACGGTTATCGTTATCCCAGCGCCACACATCTTCGCCGTCCGATGACCTGGCAACCAACGCTATGCGGCCAACGCGAAACACATCGACCTGGCGCTCTGTGCCATCACCGTTAAAATCAATCGAGGTTTCGTAGGCCTCCAGTTTTCGGCCATATTCGTTTTCGATTTTGTAAGCTTCCAGCACCTGGCGAAAGTTTTCTGCCACCGACTGGTTTGATTTGCTCATGTTTGCGCGCAAACGAGAGGCGCGCTCGCGACGCTCTTGCAAATGGAACGGCACATCTAGTTCTATAAAGGTCTCGAGGCCATCCAGCATGCGTTCTAGCAGTGGCGGAATCTGTCGCTGGATACTCTTAACATCGATAATCGACTGGTCGATTTGGGCAATGCGTTCCAACTGGTTCTGGATGCGTGCTTCAAGCTGGGCGTTGTAAACGC
>JABDNS010000068.1 GCA_013043705.1 Pseudomonadales bacterium | reverse complement strand
TACTCACTGCGCGCTTGAACACCTCGCCGCCCTGCATATGCACGTAGGCCGCTTCCGCGCGTACCACATCGTAGCCAGATGAAATGCCATGGGGAACATGCAACAGCTCTTCAAACTCACCGTCGGCGTGCGAATGCGAAGAAATGATGCCAGGCTCGTCTGATGCAGCCAGTAACACTGCACCCGCGCCATCGCCAAACAATACACAGGTAGAGCGGTCGGTCCAGTCCAGAATTCGGGAGAAAGTTTCGGCGCCAATCACCAACGCACATTTTGCGCCGCCCGTTTGCACAAACCGGTTCGCCACATCCAGTGCATAAGTGAATCCCGAGCACGCAGCCTGCACATCGAACGCAGGGCAGCCCTTTATACCCAACGCGCGTTGCACCATGCAGGCAACGCTGGGGAATACCTTGTCGGGCGTAGTGGTAGCCACAATAATCAGGTCGACTTCATCGGCTGTTTTGCCGGCCGCTTCGAGCGCCCTGTTCGCGGCGTGGTTAGCCATGATTGACGTGGTTTCACTCTCGGCCGCAATGTGCCGTTGGCTAATGCCGCTGCGCTCTTTAATCCACGCATCCGAAGTATCGACCATCGCCTCTAGCTCGGCATTGAGCATAACGCGATCGGGCAGGTAACTGCCGGTGCCGATTATCTTTGCATAGGTCATAAATTACACCGTGAAAGTATTTGTGCGATTTTACGAGCTGCTTGAAGTTAACGCTGTACGTCTTCTCTATAGCGCTTCATCATTAAGCCACAGCTCCATTGCATCAAGCGAGGCGATATTCGATACACGGCCGCAGCCACACGCGCATTAAATGGGGAATATAGGAATAGTCTGCTACTACGCATACCATCAGCAAGCTTTTTCGCTGCGCCGGCGCTGGTCTGCGGCTTCGGGAATAGTTTCCTGTACACATCGTTGTGCCCCGTTTTGCATTCGGCACCATCTATAAGGTCAGATTCCACATTACTCAAGCAAGCAACCTGGACTTTTATGCCAAGCGCAGTGCACTCGGCCTGCAGCGATTTCGACAAACCGACCACCCCATGCTTGCTTGAAGCATATGCCGCCATGCCAGGAGAGGGCAATAGCCCGGCCATAGAAGCAATATTGACGATATGGCCGTGGCCCTGTTTCTTCATTTGCTTCAGTGCAAAGTAACACCCCATGCTCACGGCGGTGAAATTAACGCCGTAGATTTTTTTTAGAAACGCCTCGTCCATGTCAGTAAATTCACCGATATACAACAAGCCAGCATTGTTGATGATCAAATCCAGCTTGCCGCATTGTTGCACCACCACGTCTATCGCATTTCGAATATCTTCATTTTCTGTTACATCACATTTCATGGCATGTGCTAATCCGCCCGTGGCAACGATTGCCTCCGCTACGGGCCTTGCCTCACCCCCTGTTAAGGCAGTAACAAAAACCTCTGCACCACGCGAAGCCAGCTCAATACTCAGTGCTTTGCCTACACCGCTTGCCGCGCCGGTGACCAGCACGCTCTTACCGTTGAATGAATTCATTACACATCGCTACCAAAAAAAGAAGATTAACTCCGCTATCCAGCGGTGTTTGAACTACGAAACATTGAGGGTGTTGTATTTGACCAGCGCTTGAAAGATCGACGGAAATTTGCCGCATCACTGAAGCCCAGCAGTTGCGCAATTTCAGCAACCGACAAATTTGTTCCCGAAAGATATTCTCGCGATACGCGGTAGCGCACCTGGTCCAATAACTGCTGAAAACGACAGCCCTCTTTCGCCAGGCGCCGTTGCAAGGTGCTTTCACTCATATTCAATTTCGAAGCAATAGCTGCCGCATTGGGAAAATCGGCACCTGCCTGCAGCAATACCTGCTGAACCCTCTCGCTCACACTGCCACGATGTGAATCAATAGCCAGGATTCGATCGCACTCGCGGCGAAAGATTTCCTGCGAAAGCGGGTTTGCTCCGGAAATTGGCGTTGCCAAATTTATTTCATCAAACAATAGTGAAGTTTTGTCAGCGCCGAATACCACTCTATCGCCAAAAATAAGATGGTACATATCCCGGCTTTTTTCAGGTTCGTAATCCAGCGTCAAGGTTGGTGCCACCCGCGCGCCACCGATAAGAATTCGACCATTACTCATAATCGCTGCATACAGAATTTCCGTGTACGCGCGCTTTAGTTCCTGTGGCAGCTCCGGCGCGCTCGTGATCAGTTCGGCGCCGCCCTCGCACTTGCGCAGCTTAATGTGCAGGCTTGGCAGTATCGGCCGGTTATAGCGGATTAACAGCTTCAACGCATCTTCAACCGTGGCGCTTGTCATCAACGCATAACCAATGATGCCACGCTCGACCAAGTTAACCGTTAATCCCAGTTGCAAACCGAACTGCGGATCTCCGGATAAGGCAGCCGAGTTCGCACAAATACGGTCCAGCTGGGAGGGCGACACGGTCAGGCTGTCAGTGACCTGATCCTCGTGAACGCCCGAGCCAGCCAATATTTGGCCCATCGAAATATTCAATGGCGCGAATTGCTGCTGCAGCAGTGAAAGATAGTAGCCATGCATGCTTGATTAAATATAACCCTATTGTTGACTGTATATAACCTGATGTTTGAATGTTTATAACCTGCTGACCGCCCGTATATAACCCCTAGATTGATTCCTTATGACCCCGCATATGGCTGAATTTAACCCCATAAAAATGGCTCGCGTCAATTAAAGTTTGTGCCTCGTGAATGCAACAGCAGGATATACCACATGCGCAGCACGCCTAGCACGTCTTCCCAGGTTAACCAGCAGGCTTCCGCCAGCAACCTCGCGGCGAATCAGTTAGCGGCAAAGCCATCTGGTGCGGCATCCGGAACGCCCGCACATGTGCAGATCAAACCTCGTGATCGCAGCCACAAAATTGCAGCCGCGCTCGCTACCAACTGGCTGGATGATGACCCGTTTCTCACTGCATTTTTTAACGCCCTGTCGATATCTTTTCCGGCCGGCGAGAAGTTTTTCATCGACAGTATTCGCCTGTTTAAAGACCAGGTTAGTGACCCGGTGCTTATCGAGGAGATCAAAGGATTTTGCGGGCAGGAAGGATTCCATCGCAGGGAGCATCAACGCTACAACGAAGCGCTGTGCTCAGCCCGTGGCTACGATCTGGATAAGCTGGAAGCGCCAATTAAAAAAAGAATCAAGATGGTGCAGTCACGGTTTCCGCCGGAAACAAATTTGGCGGGTACGGTGGCAATTGAGCATCTCACCGCGGTAATGGCGCACCAGCTATTAAAAGATAACCAGGTGTTACGCAATGCGAACCCGGCTATGGCTGAACTATGGCGCTGGCACAGTGCTGAAGAAATGGAGCACAAAGCAGTTGCGTTCGATGTATACCGCGCCGTAGGCGGCAGCCTGAAGGCCCGTAGGCGTGCCATGCGAAGGGCTACTTTTTTCTTTAGCCTGGAGGTTATGCGCTGCCTTTGTTACATGCTAAAGAAAGAAGGCTTGCTGTATAGCTTTAAAACCTGGCGCAGAGGCGTGAGAAAACTTTTGGGCAAGAGCGGATTTTTGCACGGCAGTAGAGCACTTTACAAAGAATATTTTAAAGCGGAATTTCATCCCTGGAACCAGGATAACAGCGAACTACTGCAAGGCTGGTCTGCAGAGACAGCCGCATCATCCTAGGTGAATGCAAAAAATATAAAGTCGGCGGCGCAAAAGCTACATAGCGCAAAAGGTATTTGGAGCAAACAATGTCATTGATCAAACAATTTAAATCTATCACTTTTATAGTGCTACTGCTGTTATCGTTTTCGGTGAGTGCAGCGCTAACTTCTCCTGGGCTGGACGCCGCCAGCATTATCAGTGATGCCGCAGCGAAAGATAATGCATTGGCCGCTCAATGGTTGGCTTATTCGCAGCACACTGGCTCGCCGTCGGCATGGAATTCTGCTGAGCTGACTGGCGCAGATTTTGATAGTAACAGCGCTCGCGCCCTGCCAATTACAAATACGAAATTCGAAAAGCGCGGGAAAACTACCGTAACTATCGCCAGCGAATTTAACGGCGGAGCTGAAGTCGCTGGCATGGACAAAGATTCGTTTGCAGCACTTTATATGTGGCCCAGTGCTGAAGGTGGTGTTTCTATCGGCATTGCATTGACAATAGCGGTAGCTGCGTGGCTGCTGTTTAGTACGCTCGCCGTTGTCATGTTGGCCAAGCGCTATAAAAAGAATAACCCGCACATATTGGTAACGATAAATAAGTAACGGCAGTCCGTCGCGAGTCACTCAAACCTTAATTGACTTATGTAATACTGCCTCATAGCATATGCGGCAGTATTGTAAAAACATTTAGTCTAATTGCAGGATATTATCGTGAGCGAACATCTCGATCGCGCGTTCAGCCCCGCAAGCCTTGGTCAGCTACCTTTAAAGAACCGTATTATCAAAGCCGCAACCTACGAAGGCAAAACACCGGATGGCGTACCCGGCGAGGTGCTGAAAGAATTTCATAAATCTATTGTGGCCGGCGGAGTAGCAATGACCACCATTGGCTACTGCACAACCGAAGCAGATGGCCGCATCAACGACCAGATGATGTGGTTGCACGAAGGTGTTCGCCCGCAGCTCACCAGCATGATCGACGAACTGAAAACGCTTAGCCCCGGTGTGAAAGTATCCGGGCAATTAGCGCATTGCGGCAACTTTTCCAAGAATCGCAAAATGCAGCGGCTAAAACGCCCGTTAGGTCCGTCGCGCGCGTTCAATATGCTCGGTGCGCCATCGGGTCTGCCATTTGCCGGCGCCATGACGCTAGCGGATATTGATCACTTCGTGCAAACCTATGTCGACTCGGCCCGCTTCATGCAATCGGTAGGATTTGATGCTGCGGAAGTTCATTTCGGGCATGGTTATGGCTTAAGCCAGTTTATTAGTCCGCGCACTAACAAACGCGATGATATTTATGGCGGCAGCCTGCAAAATCGTATGCGCTTACCAATGAGGGTTCTTGAAGCTGTAAAGAACGCAGTGGGCAACGACTTCCCGATCCTGGGAAAAATGAACATGACCGATGGCGTAAAAGACGGCGTACACCTGGCAGAGGCAATAGAGATTGCCAGCATGCTAGATAAAGGCGGTATTGACGCGTTAATTTGTTCCGGCGGCACGAGTTCATTCAACCCGATGGTTTATTTTCGAGGCGAAAGCCTGGTTACCGGAATGATCGAACAGGAGACCAACCCAATTGCAAAACTGGGCTTGCGCATTATCGGCAGTAAATTATTTCGCGAATACCCTTACTACGAAAATTATTTTCTTGAAGACGCAAAGAAAGTTCGCGAACGAGTGGATTGCCAGATGGTATATATCGGCGGCTGCACGGAACTCGACAGCCTTGAGAAGGTAATGCAAGAGGGCTTCGATTTTGTGCAGCTTGGCAGGCCGTTAATAAAAGACCCCGATTACGTAAAAAACGCAAAAGCCAACCCAAACTATAAAAATGGCTGCATTCACTGTAACCGCTGCGCAACGATGATCGAAGCACCTGGCGGAGTGCGCTGCCCACTCAACGACCCGCAATCACCGCCGTTACTGGCTACAACGTGATATCGTATTCATATAACATTCGCCGGGATACACATTACAGCAGCGCTATTATTGCTTTATGCAAACACCCCCAATCCAGCGCTTGGGTTCACAGTTATAAATCAGCCTGCCGCGCTCGCCGAGCGCGGCATCCAGCGCCCGCTCTGAACGGCTATTCGGCGCCATATTGGTAGCCGGCCTTTCCTGCAATTCGTTCGACGGCCTCGGGTAGTCCGCCCAGTCTTTAGGCGCGTGCCACCCGGGTGGCGACGCGATCCGCGCTCGCGTGCCATTGATGGGATAGCGCTGTCGCCAGTTTCTAATTTCTGTGGCAAGGCGACGGACAATTTCCGGGTGCTTTTGCGCAAGGTTATTGTACTCGCCCGGGTCTTCCAGAATATTAAACAGCTCGCTCGTCACGGTAGTGGAAAGCTGGTCTTGCTCCACCCATTGCACCAGCTTCCACTGTTCATCGAATGCCGTTAAGCCGAACGAGCCATAGCGCGGAATTTCTGAAGCGAAAAACTGCACATCCCTGCGACGCACTTTCTTTTTCTTCACCCACTGATCGAGTACGTTTATGCCATCGAACTCAAAGTGATCGCCCGGCTTAATCCCGCTTGCTTCGGCCAGGGTGGGAAATACATCCATAACAGTCATCATATCTTGCGATGTAGAGCCCGCCTCAATCTTCCCGGGCCAACGCACGAAAGACGCAACACGAATGCCTCCCTCGTAAACTTCTGCCTTGCCACCCCGAAACGGTGCATTGTCACCGCCACCACGACCATGCACGCGCGTTGCGCCATTGTCCGAAAACAACATGACGATTGTATCTTCTGCTATGCCTTCGTTATCGAGCGCCTCTAACAACTGTGCAATTGCCATGTCCATCGCTTCGACGGTTGCTGCGTACAAAGATCGACGGGTTTTTTGCCCGGTGAGTTTTATCATTCTCGACATTACGTCTGAAGGACTTCTAGCCGGCTTTCGGTTATCCGGCAGATCTTTGTATTTTTCTACTAGCTCCTCGGGCGCCGCCAGCGGCTCATGTGGCGCCAAAAACGGCAAGTACAGAAAAAAAGGCCTGTCTTTGTCGCGCCTGGCAATCCAGTTGCTGGCATAAGAGGCTAGCAAAAAAGATTCATAACCCTCCTCTTCAATCGACTGGCCATTAAGTTGAAAATCCTTGCCACCGAGATTGGCAAATGGCGGGTAATAACCAACCTCGGTATGCAGGTGCCCGTAAAAGTCTTCAAAGCCACGCGCGTTCGGGTGCAGACTTTGCTGCGAGTGTCCCAGATGCCATTTTCCGACAATTGCCGTTTGATAACCTGCACGCTGGAAACTTTCAGACATAAACGTTTCATCAGTATGCACACCGCCACTATCCCAGGGAAGAATCACGCCGTAAGCCACACCAAGCCGCATTGGGTTGCGGCCCGTCATCAACGCCGCACGCGTAGGCGAGCAAATGGGTGCAACGTAAAAACGCTCCAATGCCATCCCTTCCAACGCCAATCGGTCTATTGCCGGCGTATCGATTCCTGAGCCACGAAAGCCCGGGTCGGCATAACCCAAATCGTCCATTACTATAATGACGATATTTGGTTTGCCTTTGCTTGCTGCAAACGCTACAGGCGCTAATGCCAACTGCAGGCTAGATAAGAAGAGAAAAACATAAAATAAACCGCTCGTGCGTGCAGAAATTTCGCGCTTCATGTCGGCTCCGGACCCGTTCATTATTAATAAAAAACTTCCGGACTTATGATCACACAAACCGTCGCGGCCAGCGACCTTAATGTAGACGGTACCGCAGGTAGTTTTTTTGTTAAGCTTTTGCAGACAGCAGGGCAACCTATGCGGGGTACAATAAGATGGCTAGCCGAGGAAATTTTGATCAATCAACTACCGCCGACCAGGTTCTGGAAGGCATAGATATCGCTGGCAAGCATTTTCTGGTTACCGGCGGTTCTTCCGGGCTCGGTGCGGAAACAGCGCGCGCGCTCGCGTCCAAGGGCGCAAATGTTACGATCACGGCCCGCAATCTTGAGAAAGCAAAGCAGGTTGCTGAGGGTATTCACGCCGCAACAGGCAATGGCATTGCAATAGAGGAACTTGAACTGGGTTCATTCGCTTCCATCCGTGCATTTGCCACACGTATCAACAGCAGTGACAAGAAAATTGATGTATTAATCAATAATGCCGGTGTGATGGCCTGTCCGCACAATACAACGGAGGATGGCCTGGAGCTGCAATTTGGTAGCAACCATATCGGGCACTTCTTGATGACCAACCTGGTTAGTGAATCACTCGTAGAGGGCGGGCGCGTTGTATCGCTTAGCTCCGCGGGGCACAAAATGGCGCCGGTGGATTTTGATGACCCCAACTTTGAACATCGAGAATACGACAAGTGGTTGGCGTACGGACAGGCGAAAACGGCGAATGCGCTGTTTGCCGTTGGCCTGAACAGCCGACTGGCAAAAAGATCTATCGAAGCCTTCGCTGTGCACCCTGGCGTTATCGTCACCGATCTTGGCCGACATCTCAGCGAGCAAGACGTATTGCAACTGGTCGAGAGCATGGGCGAAAGTATGAGTTACAAATCGGTGGAACAGGGCGCCGCCACGCAAACGCTTGCAGCAACCGCGCCTGAACTTACAGGCAAAGGTGGAAGCTACCTGGCCAATTGCAAAATCTGCGAACTTTCAGCCAGCGACAATGACGTTGCAGATGAAACTACCGTTCGCGCCTATGCCGTTAGCAAAGAGAATGCGGATCGTTTATGGAGCCTGTCGGAAAAAATTGTTGCCGAGAAGTTTCGTTACTAACGGCTAGTCTGCCCGTCATCAACTTTTATACAAGTGCCGGTTACGCATTCTGATGAAGGCGATGCCAGGAATAGCAACGTGCTATCGAGCTGCTCGGGATCACAGGTTCGCTTTCTGGGAAAGTACTGGCTGATATCGCCCATGCGCTCAACCATACCGTCGGTCATTTCCGATGCAAAGAATCCGGGCGCAATGGCGTTAACATTGATATGGAGTTGTGACCACTCAACCGCAAGGGCCTCAGTCATACGCACCACCGCACTTTTGCTCACCGAATAAAGCGCAGTTGGCACAGCTGCTTGCACGTTATATGCGGCAATTGAAGCAATGTTAACAATTCTGCCGGGGCGCTTGGCCTTGCGCAACGCCTCGGCTACTGCACAGGAAAGTATCCATGGCGCTTCGAGGTTAGTATCAAGCACCTTATCCAACAGCTCGTCATCGATTTTCGTTGCCCGCTGCGCATCGGGAACGCCCGCGTTGTTAACCAGGATCGTAATTAAACCGAGTTTGTCGTTAACTTGCTCAAGGCCTGCCCTTAACTGCTTGCGATCTGTTACATCCATTACCACCGGTTCACACTTGGCACCCATTTCGCGCAGTTCTTTTGCCAGCCCTTCAAGCCGGTCGGCCCGCCGCCCGCAAATGGCGATACTGGCGCCGCACGCCGCCAACACTTTCGCAAAACGATAGCCCAGGCCGGATGTTGCGCCCGTTACCATGGCTACCTGGCCGCCGAGGTCCAGGGAAAAATTTGGCAAACGATAATCACTCATAAAAGACAGCCATTCAGAAGAAGTACAGTCAGGCACTGATTTCTTATACACTCAAGCCTACCAGAAATATTTGACCAAATCAGGAGACTGAAATGCCTACGAAGAAAGCAGGCAACCTTGCTGGCTACTCGATACTGGTAACAGGCGGCGGAACCGGAATAGGGATCGGCTGCGCAATGGAAATGGCCGCAGATGGCGCCATCGTCACTATTGCCGGTCGGCGCGCTGAGGTTTTACAGGCAGCTAGAGAAAAGATCGAGTCAGTAGCAGATTTTGGTGGTGGCGTGCAGATTGTCACTGGCGATGTTACCGAAGAACAAGATGTTGAAGCCATGATTGCGAAAACGCTGGAGGCAACCGGAAAAATTGATGGCTGTGTGGCAAATGCTGGCGGGGGCGGCATGCTGTTTGGCTATGAATCCATGGATACCGAAGAGTTTATGCGCGTATTAAAGCTCAACGTGATTGGAACCATGCTGTGTATTAAACACAGCTTGCCGCATATGATTAAACAAAAGTCCGGCTCATTTGTGGGTATGTCATCCTTGGCCGGCAACGTCACGCATCAGTGGTTTGGTGCTTACCCGGTGGCCAAAGCGGGTATTGATGCAATGATTCGTAACGCCGCAGACGAAAACGGCAAACACAACGTGCGCTTTAATGCTATTCGGCCAGGCTTTGTAGCCACGGAAATCATGCAGGGCATCATGCACGACAGCGAAATTTATAAATCTTATATTGCCAATACGCCTATGGGCGATGTGGCGCATGCCGAGGATATCGGCCAGCTCGCGCGATTTTTGCTCAGCGAGGAGTCGCGCTGGATTACTGGCCAATGCATAGGCGTTGACGGCGGGCATAGCCTGCGCCGCGGGCCGGATTTTACCGAGTTCAAAGCCTAGTTAACCTGAATTCATCCGCACATAAATTTTTGTAGAGCTCACAAGCATGGCGTATAAAAAAATTGTATTGCAGGCATTTGGCGGACCCGAACAACTGAAAGTTGTAGAGGAGCCAGAATTGCCGGAACCCGTCGCAGGCGAAGTGCGCGTAAAGGTTTTGGCCGCAGGCACGGGTTTTACCGATACTATTGTTCGGCAGGGGCAATATGTCGACGTAAAAGACAAACCGCCCTTTGTACCAGGCTACGACTGGTTCGGGGTTGTAGATAAAGTTGGCCAGGGTGTTGAGGGCTTTCGCGAAGGAGACCACGTTGCCGATATGCCCGTTATTGGCGGCTACACGGAGTATCTTTGTGTGTCCGCCGACCAGCTCGTGAAGGCCCCCGCCGGGCTGGATCCAGCAGAGGCGGTAGCGATGATTCTGTCCTACACAACCGCCTACCAAATGCTAACGCGAATTCGCAACATAAAACCTGGCAGCAGCTGCCTGGTACATGCTGCAGGTGGCGCGGTAGGTACTGCGTTACTTGAGCTATGCCGGCTGCAGGGGCTTGTCGTTTACGGCACCGCCTCGGCTGGCAAAAAATCGTTGGTAGAGCGCTTCGGTGCAACCCATATCGACTATCGCCAAGCTGCATTCGAAACTGAATTGATGTCACATGAGCCAGACGGGGTGGATGTTGTTTTTGACACACTGGGCGGAAAAAGCTGGTCGCGCTCGTATAAGTGCCTGAAAAAAGGCGGCTTGCTAGTAGCCTATGGTGCCTTGCAGTTAACAACCGGTGAAGAAAAGTTGCCCTCGTTAATTTTGGGATTTGCCAAGCTGAGCCTGTTCTGGAAGCTAATACCCGATGGCAAACAAGCGACTTTCTACAATATACAACGCCGCCGGGGTTCTCACCCGGAAGAATTCAAAGCCGACGTGAGCACGCTGTTTGATTTACTCGCCCAAGGAAAACTAAAACCGGCGATCGCAGAACGTATGCCACTCACGCAAGTGGCCGATGCCCATCGACGCATAGACAAGGCAGCGGTAGAGGGAAAAATAGTTTTAATAAACCAGCATGCGTAAAAAACCAACCTGCAAACAACGCGTATTCAAAAGTATTTGCTTGCCACAAGGAGGCTGCGAGTACCCGGCGGTATTTACCTGCCCGCCAGTTGCCCGCCATCTACGCTATACAACTGGCCACTAACCCAGCTGCCCTGCTCGCTGCAAAGGTAGGCAACCATACTACCAATCGATTCAGGCTGTCCGGCGCGCTTCAACGGCACGTAAGAATTGATAATGCCCTCCCATTGTTCCGGGCTCATATCATCAAGCCTTGATGTCATGACAATGCCAGGGCAAACCGCGTTTACCCGAATATTATGCTCACCTACTTCGCCGGCCATGGCGCAAGTTAGCGCGTGTAAGCCCGCCTTGCTCGCCGCGTAGGCTGCCGTCGTGGGCGCCATTAGCTTTCCACCTATTGAAGAGATATTAATAATTGCGCCGCCCTGGCCTTGCTCGATCATTTTCGCACCGAACACTTTGCTCATATAAAAACTGCCATTCAGGTTTACATCTATTATCTTGCGCCAAGCATCGGGCGCCAACTCGACAACGGGTACCCGGTCGCCTGCACGCGCGGCACCCGCATTGTTGATAACAAAGTCTGTCCGGCCAAATTCCGCGAACACCGAATCCGCAAGCTTGTAAACCGAATCCAGATCCGCGACATTACTAACCAGCGCCAACGCCCTGCGCCCAAGTGCGCGCACTTCATCGGCGACAGAATTAATATCTCGCCAACCCGCCACTTTTTCATCGTCAGGATAGCTTTCTACTGGTCGACCGCTACCGGTAATCACAATATCACAGCCGGCCCTGGCAAGCTCCAGCGCGATTGCCCGGCCTATGCCGCGCATACGTCCCGCGCCGGTAACCAGCGCCACTTTGTTTTCCATGCCCGTTAATTCGTAACTCATAATTTCCCCAAACCAGTAACTTTTGAATAATCGAGAAAACCCACCAGCAACCTGCAAACTACAGGCGACTAATCCGCGGGCATTAACCCTGAACTTATTAAATGCCGCTGGCGCCATTGTATTTCTAGCGATACTATCTTGCTATGCTATCAAAGGTTAACGCGAGGAGAATAACGTGAGCATCAAAATTTATGGCGCTAGCATATCGCCTTATGTAAGAAAAGTGCGCATGGCGCTGGCAGTGCGCGAGCTTGATTACGAACTTATCCCGGTTATTCCTGGTGGTGAAGACCAGCCCGCTGAATTTAAGGCGAATAGCCCGCTGGGCAAAATACCTTTGGCGCATATCGACGATATATTTATTCCCGACTCATCGGTAATCCTGGCCTACCTGGAAAGAGCGCGAAGCCAAAACCCACTGCTAAGCGAGGATGCCAAGCTGGCAGCAAAAGCATTGTGGTATGAAGAGTACGCCGATTCACAAATGGTAAGCGTTATCGCTGGGCACTTGTTTGCCGAAATGATTCTTGCGCCAGCATTCTTTCAACGAGAAAGTAACCAGGAAGAAATTGATCTCGCCAAAAATGAAGAAATACCAGCGATATTCGACTACCTTGAAAGTGAACTACAGGCCAACTTCCTGGTTGGCGATTCCATCGGTCACGCAGACGTTTGCGTAGGCAGCCCGTTTGTCACCATGCATCACTGTGGCGTGCAATGCGACGCAAGCCGCTGGCCCAAAACCGCTGCGTATATTGAGCGCGTAACCGGGCAGGCTGCTTTTGCAAAAATTATTCAAGAAGAGAAGGAGATGCTCGCAGCTTTCGGCGTGCAATAAAAGTCCAGGTGCTAACTATATGAACTGCCAGCACTTACCTTCGCACAAAAACTGACGCTACGCAGTATGCACATGAAAACGGCCGTTTATAAACTGCTCTCGCAAGACAAATTTCTGGATTTTTCCCGACCCGGTAAGTGGCCATTCGCTTACCCAGACCCAATATCGTGGCGTTTTCTGTGGCGACAAGCGTTCGCGAACAAACGCTTTTAGCTCGCTGGGCCCAAGCCGTTCGCTGGAAACCGAGCGCATGAAACAGGCAACCAGCTCACCCCACTTATTGTCTGGCACGCCTGCAACGGCCACTTCGGCAATATCCGGATGCGCAAGCAATGCATTTTCAATTTCCGCAGGAAAAAGGTTTTCACCACCGCGGATTATCATATCTTTCGCGCGACCGGTAATCTTA
>JABDNS010000067.1 GCA_013043705.1 Pseudomonadales bacterium | reverse complement strand
CCTTTATAAACGCAGCCGTTGCCGGCTACTCAATCTGCCTTTGTGGGAGGGCCTGCACAAGGCAGGCCGGAACCTACAGTTTAGTTGCTTGCGTGGGTGAATGGAACGCGACAAGATGGAAGGATTTCCGCTCCATGACACGCTGTAAATACATCCGTGTACGCTCGCCGGCGGCGTCCATGCCGCCGGACGGTCATGAACCACACTTCCGCTCCCCCACCCCTGCCAGCGAACAACATCTGCGCTTCAAAGAGCTCGGATAAATTCACTGCCAAAACGCGCGTTGAAAGATTCGCATGCACAAACCCAAAAGCCAAAAGCCAAAAGCCAAAGGCCAAAGGCCAAAGGCCAAAGGCCAATCATCTTGTTTGACATGAATATTCTTGAGAATACCGCCGAAATGGTTCGTGGCACCACGCGGCGGGGCGGGAGGTTTTGCGCTCCGTGACCGTCCGGCGGCATGGACGCCGCCGGCGAGCGTACACGGACGTATTCACAGCGTGTCATGGAGCGCGAAACCTTCAGGCGCGACGCGTACCAGCATCCTTTACTAGACGCGTACTACTATCCTTGACCAAACGCGCACTCCCGCTCTAACTGCACAAAACCCGACCCTCTCGTTCCATTCACCCACGCAAGCAACTAAACTGTAGGTTCCGGCCTGCCTTGTGCAGGCCCTCCCACAAAGGCAGATTGAGTAGCCGGCAACGGCTGCGTTTATAAAGGGCATACAGGATGGCGGGTTTCGGCAGTGTTTTCATGCCAGAAATGACACTCGCGCGCTTCGATGGCGAGCGCTGGAGCGAGAGCAGCTTTGTGCCCAGCGATTCGCTGAGCTTCCACGCCGGCGCACATGGCCTGCACTACTCCAGTTCGGTTTTTGAAGGCCTTAAAGCCTTTAAGCACAACGATGGCTCGATCAAGCTGTTCCGCATGGATCGCAACCTCGCGCGCCTTACCAATAGCAGCGAGTTGTTGTCGCTACCGCCCATCGATGTCGCGCTGGTAGAACAAATGATTATCAGCGCGGTGCGCAAGTTCGCCGATCAAACACCCGAGCCACCGGGTTCAATGTACGTACGACCCACGCATATCGGCACCGATGCGCAGATCGGTGCCGCGGCCAGCCCATCGGAAACCTCGGTGCTGTACATCCTGCTATCACCAGTGGGTAATTATTTCAGCGGTGGCGATAGGCCGCTGCGCTTGCTGGTTGAAGAGCAAGGCATGCGCTGCGCGCCGCATATGGGCATGATTAAAAGTGGTGGCAACTACGCCAGCGCGCTGGGCCCTATTTTACAGGCCAAAAAAACCTGGCAAGCCGACCAGATTCTATTTTGCCCGGGTGGCGATGTGCAGGAAACCGGCGCGGCTAACTTTTTGCTGATCGACGGCAACGAGATCGTCACCAAAAACCTCGACCCTAGCTTCCTGCACGGCGTTACGCGCGATTCATTGCTTACGTTGGCAGCAGAAATGGGTATGACGGTATCCGAGCGTGCGCTGTCGGTTGATGAACTGGTCGACCGCGTTGCCAACCCTGACTGCGAAGCCGCACTGTCGGGCACTGCCGCGGTGCTCACCCCCGTGGGTACGCTAATTCGCAACGGCGAAGAAATCCAGGTGGGCAGTGGTGAGGTCGGGCCAACCACACTGAAACTGCGGCAGGCTTTGAACGATATCCAGTGGGGAATTGGCGAAGACAACCACGGCTGGTTAACGCCGATTTAGTTTTTAACCCCGGCGCGACTATTTTTCCGAAGCGGGGGTAACCCTTAAAACTTCTTCCGGCGTGGTGTAACCGGCCGCTATCTTTTGCGCGCCGGCCAGGCGCAGCGTGCGCATACCTTCACGCATACCGCGCTGGCGCAGCGCATCCAGGTCAAAATCATCGCGTACCAGTTTGTTCAAATCGCGGGACAGCGGCAAAATCTCGTAAATGCCCTGCCGGCCATAAAAGCCACTGTTGCGACACTCGAGGCAACCTTCAGCGCGAAACACTTTGCCAGGTTTGTCCACTTCCCACGGCTGGGTCAGCTCATGCCATACATCGGCCTCTACCGTTGTTGGCTGCTTGCAGTGTTCGCACAGCGTTCGCACCAGGCGTTGCGCCATAATGCCAATCACCGTGGCGCGAATCAGGTAGGAGGGAACACCCAGTTCCAGCATGCGCGATACCGCGCTGGGCGCATCGTTGGTATGCACCGTGGAGATAACCAGGTGCCCGGTTAACGCAGCTTGCACCGCCATCTCGGCAGTTTCACTGTCGCGAATCTCGCCCACCATAATAATGTCGGGGTCCTGCCGCATCAGTGAGCGCACGCCGCTGGCAAAATCCAGGTCAATCTTTTTCTGCACCTGCATCTGGTTGAAAGCAGGCTCAACCATCTCGATAGGATCTTCGATGGTGCACACGTTAACCTGCTCGGTCGCGAGCTGTTTAAGTGTGGAGTACAAGGTGGTGGTTTTACCCGAACCAGTGGGCCCGGTTACCAGCAGGATGCCATTGGGTCGATGCGTCATGTCCTGCCAGCGCGCGTAGTCGTCATCAACCAGGCCCAGGTCCTCAAAGCTGCGCAGCAACACGTCCGGGTCGAAAATGCGCATTACCAGTTTTTCGCCAAACGCCGTCGGCATCGTGGCCAGGCGCAACTCGACTTCGTTGCCCTCGGGGCTCAAGGTTTTGATGCGACCGTCCTGGGGTTTGCGCTTCTCGGCCAGGTCCATGCGCGCAAGAATTTTAAGTCGACTGGTTACCGCGTTAATTACTGCCGGCGGCAATTCATAGATATGGCAAAGCACGCCATCGATGCGAAAGCGGATATTGCCCTGCTCGCGGCGCGGCTCAATATGGATATCACTGGCGCGCTGGTCGAACGCATACTGCAACAGCCAGTCGACAATATTAACGATGTGCTGGTCGTTGGCATCCGGATCCTTGAGCTTGCCCAACTCCAGCATCTGCTCGAAATTGGAGATTGCGTTGCCGCCGTGCTTGCCGCCAACCGCTCCGGATACCGAGCTCACCAACGAATAGAACTCTACGCAATAGCGCCTGATGTCGGCCGGATCCGCCACCACCCGCACGATGCGCTTTTTCAGCGCGTGCTCAAGATCTTGCTCCCAAACCGAAACAAAGGGCTGGCCACTGGCAATCACAACGCGATCGTTGTCTACTTCCAGCGCCAGAATCTGGTGGCGCTTGGCAAAGGCAAAGGACATTACCGCCGTGACCGCGCGCACATCGACTTTCATTGGATCGATATGCATAACCGGCTGGCCTGCACTATCGCTGAGCCATTGCAGCAGCTTGGGCATACCAAGCTTGTGGCCGGCCTGGCTGGCGTTGTCGAGCTGCTGGGCCGCAATATAATTTAACGGGTGCTGCTCGCTCTCGGCTTTGCTGCGCCGCTGCGCGGTAAGCCGCTGCATATCTTCGGGATTCAACAAGCCCGCCTGCTGGAGATCATCGAGCAGCGTGCGCAGGGTCAATAGTCGCTCCGCAGGCGCGCGTCCACGCACTGCGGCCGCCTTGCTGGCAGCGTTCGCTGAGTTCTTTGCTGTATTATCCAAGATGTACGCCCTGTCCGGGGTCTGTAAACCGTTTATCAAGTGTAGCCCAGCTGGCGTGCAACTGTCTGTATAACCAGCAATCGCCCTGTACAGCCAGCCGGCGCCATGCCGCCGCTGGAGATCGCAAATTCGTCGCGTTTACCGCATTCGCGTTACTTGTTACGCTGCCTGCGAACCCGCCTGAATTCCCAACCTGGCCCATCCGGATAACATGAGCGCAATCAGCTTTACCGACCTGCTCGGACGCATTGTCGCCCAGCCTTCTATCTCTAGTGCCGATGCCGCACTGGATATGTCGAACCTGCCCGTCATCGAGCTGCTGGCCGGCGTGCTGGAGCCCCTGGGCTTTGCCATCGATATCCAGCCGCTGCCGGACAACAAGGCCAACCTTGTCGCCACCCTCGGCGAGGGCCCGCATGGCCTGGTGCTGGCCGGCCACACCGATACCGTGCCTTGTGATGAAGCGCTGTGGCAAAGCGATCCATTCAAAGTGGATGAGCGCGATAATCGCTTCTACGGCCTGGGTTGCACCGATATGAAAGGTTTTTTTGCGGTGGTGGTGGAGGCACTGCAACGATTACCACTGCAAAATTTCGCGCAGCCATTGATTGTGCTAGCCACGGCCGACGAAGAGTCGAGCATGTCGGGCGCACGCGCGATCGCGAATGCCAAAACACTGCGCGCCCGTTATGCCGTGATTGGCGAGCCAACCAATTTACAGCCGGTTCGCATGCACAAAGGTGTAATGATGGAATCGATCCGCCTGCACGGCCAATCGGGTCACTCTTCCAACCCGGCGCGCGGCCGCAGCGCGTTGGATGCCATGCACAAAGTAATTGGCGAGTTAATGGCTTTGCGCCAGCAGTGGGGCCAGCGCTACCAAAATCCTGCATTTGAAGTTGCCGTGCCCACACTGAACCTGGCTAGTATTCATGGCGGTGATGCACCGAACAGGATTTGCCAGCACTGCGAACTTGGCTTCGATGTTCGCCTGCTGCCCGGTATGCAGAGCGAAGGCGTGCGCAGCGAGCTCAAGCAGGTGGTCAATTCGGCGTTACATGGGATGGATATTCAAGCCGATTTTGTTTCGCTATTCGACGGCGTTGAAGCCTTCGAAGAACCGCGTGATCACGCATTGATTAAAACCGTTGAACGGCTAACGGGCTACACTGCCGGCAGCGCCAACTTCGCCACCGAGGCGCCGATGCTGCAATCACTGGGGCTTGAAACGGTCGTACTCGGCCCCGGCTCAATAGATTGCGCACACCAGCCAAACGAATATATTGAACAGCAACAAATTGAACCCGCAGTACAGCTGGTGGCCGACCTGGTCGCGCAGTATTGCCTGAAGTAAGCCTGTAAAAATTGATATGAGCAACGAGCACAAGTTTACCAACCAGCTGCCCGACGAACAGGGCACACAACACAAGCTGGTTCGCTGGCTACGCGAAGCGGCGCCCTACGTTATACAGCACCGCCACAAAACCTTTGTGATTATGCTTGGCAGCGATGCCATCGACGGCGCTAACCTGGGCAACATCGTGCACGACATCGCGCTGCTCAATAGTCTTGGCGTGCGCGTAGTGCTAGTGCATGGTATTCGCACGCAGTTAGACGCCAAACTTGCGCAACAGGGAACCGTGTCGACGTTTGTAAACGCCATGCGTGTTACCGATAGTGAAACTCTACAACAGGTTATCGAATCCTGCAGCCTGGTGCGTGCGCGCCTTGAAATCTTGCTTGCCAAGGGGCTGGCCAACTCGCCGATACATGGAGATGCTGTGCGCGTTGCCAGCAGCAACGTGATTACCGCCAAACCTGCAGGTGTTATCGATGGCACCGACCTGCAGCATGCTGGCCTGGTGCGCAAGGTCGACACCACCGCTATCAACCGGCTGCTGGACATGGGCAACCTGGTGCTGCTCTCGCCAATGGGCTATTCGCCTGGCGGCGATGCATTCAGCCTGACCTGTAGTGACGTGGCCTGCGAGGTTGCGGTGGCCTTGAACGCCGACAAAATTATCGTGATGTGCGATGCGAGCGCGTTGGCGCAACAATCTGGCCAAGCGCCACGCGAACTATCGCTGGACAGCGCCGAAGCATTAGCCGAAAACGCCAACCCCAAAGTGGCGTGGCTAAGTGCTGCGGTAAAAGCCGTGCGCACCGGCGTATCACGCGCGCATTTGCTGCGCCACGAAGAAGATGGGGCGCTGCTACAGGAACTATTTACCGTTGATGGCGCGGGCACTTTACTCAGTCGCAAAAAGTTCGAAACTACACGCGAGGCTAGCGCCGAAGATTTGCCAGCAATCATCGAGATGATTGCGCCGCTGGAAAAGGCCGGCGTGCTGGTGGAACGCAACCGCGATCAACTCGCCGCCGAGCTGCATCACTTCACTGTGATGGAGCGCGAGGGCATGCTGGTGGCCGTAGCGGCGCTCTACCCGTTCGCCAAGGCTGGCGAAAAAGATGTAAGCATTGGTGAGATTGCCTGCATTACCACGCACCCTGATTACCGCAACGCCGCACGTGCGAGCGAGCTACTTGCGATTATCGAAGCCAGGGCAAAACGCGCAAAAATTGACACCTTATTCGTGTTAACCACACAAACTTCACACTGGTTTATCGAGCGCGGTTTTCGCGAAGGTGATTTATCCGAATTGCCCGAACAAAAACAGGCGCTGTACAACTACCAGCGCCAGTCTAAAGTATTGTTCAAAAAAATTAGCGGGAACTAAAAAGGCCGCGCATCGCGGCCTTTTTATCTATTACAAGCTGGCGCTATTCGCGGAACTTATTTGAGCTTGTTAGCTTTGGTGCCGATATTGCGTCGAAACATCGATTTCGGCTCGCTAGGCATAAGTTCAAGATGCACGGCTTTTTTTGCAGGCCTGGCCTCTGCGCGCGCTGGTGACGTTGCCGGTTTTTGAATGCGCGGGTCGGGCTCAATAGCCGTGGGTGTACGCGGCAAAATATCGGCTTTCACGTCGTATTCCACAACCGGCCTCGACTCCCTGATGGGCTGCGCGCTTTGCGCTTCGGCAGGCTGGAGCTTTTTATTTTCCAGCAAATTGTGCTTGCGCAAGATTTCCAGCTTTACGCGCTCCAGCTCCAGCTTTTTCTTCTCAACTTCAAGCTTTTCACTTTCATGGCGTAGCTTCTGGTAATCCAGCAGCATTTTTTGGCGGGCTATTGTCTGCCTGGCTTTGCTCAATTGCTCTGCTGCAGGCGCTTTTTGATTGTCGGCACCGGTTTCATTTTTCATGTTTTGTTCTCCCTCTTCACTTTCACTTCGGGGATGGTTCAAATGTTGTTGTGCAAGTTCCGCTGCAATTGCCTGTTCCTGTTTCGATAATTCTTGTGCCAATGCTTCTTTTGATAATGTTTGTGATGTTGCACTAGGCGCCTCGGAACCAGGAGTTGGAAGCATTCCATCTCTTAAACTGCCCGCTAAACGCTCTCCGAAGCGTTCGCCCAGCGCATCAATAGACGCAGCAAGTCGCTGTAAAAAAACTTCCGCCACACTCGCTGCATCCGCTATCCCTGCTTTCGCCACCGGATTTTCGACCGGGGTGACCTGTTCAGTTGGCTGCGCGGTTGCTGACAAATCAGCGCTGGCCTGTGACTGTGCATCTGCATCCGCACCTGCAACAACAGCACTATCGGCGGGGGCAAGATTTTTTGCTGCTAACGTTTCAGCCGACGTTTGTACTGGTGTCGCTTGCACTTCCGCCTTAATACTTTGCTCGCGCTCGCGCTGCTTGAAGGCGCGCTCTCGTGCCGGCGTTACACGGTGCGCGCGCGGCTTGAAATCACTGGCGCAGCCAACGCAGGTCACAACGCCGCGCCTTTCCTGCAGCGCAATGGCGGTAACCATCTGTTCAATGTTGCAATGCGGGCACAGCGAAATCATAAATCGAGACATCAGCCAACACGGTGAATCGGGGTAGTGCAAAAACCACCGAACCGGTAACCGCCTGGCTGGAAAGGAATTGCTGTTCGTTGCAAAACGCATTGCCGCCGGGCAAAACTACCGTAATACCATTAAACAGCAAAATAGATACCAAAGTTGCAATAACGCGTAAAAACAACAGCTTAATAAATATACTGCGACGATTTTTTCGTCTGGAAACAGTTATTTGTAAGGGGAATCGACAGGAGGCAAGGGGCAATTGAGACTCAATGCAATAGCGCGCAGCAGTTGCATTTCCAGCGGGCGAACCTCGCGGTCATGCAACGTAACTGCCAGCAGGGCTTTCAAAATGCGCTGCTTTCCAGAAGGCCGGGTACGCGCAAGTTGTGCCAATGCCGCAATAAACTGGCCTACCGTTACGCGACTGCGCGGCACCAATTGTATTTGCTCCAATTGCAGGCTCCGCCTGGCCGCCTCAAAACTTTGCAAAACCGCACGCTCGCCGCGCTCGCTACTTGGCGCGCTACTTTCATACAGGCTTTCGTAAACGCCCGCATAAGCAATCACCGACAGCACACAGGCGAGTGGGCTGGGCATTGGCAACAGGTTTCGGGTTCGCTTGGGCGACAAAACGTTAACCCTGGACGGACGCAAACTCAATAATAAAACGTTATACAGAGACCACTCGAGCAGCTCGATTTTATTGTCGACCCTAATTAGCGCCGCGATTAAATGATCGAAACGTATTAATTGCGATTCGCTCATTTGCTTAAGCGCGGGCATTGCCAAATCCAGTATTTCAAGGTGGCGCCGCTCTTGTTGTCGCACTTGCTCATACAGGTATTGCGCAGACTGGTAAGTGGGCTTATCGCAATGCGCCTGCAGCACGGCGAACTGCCTGTCGCGAATCAGTTGATCTCGATCCAGCAACAAACAACAAACCAGCGCGCGGGCTGCGTAGGGCTCGTGTGCCGCAGTCAAAATGTCTGCCGGCAAGGCGGCCTTTATATTTACCGCAGCTTCAACCTGTGCGCGACTGATGTGACCCGCACTCTCAAGAATGTCGACCGCCTGGTAGTCGCTGCTGGCCGCCGCCTGCTGTGATGCAGGACTTGTCGCAGAACCTGTCGCTATTGGGTTCTCCGCAAACGCGCTAATTGCTGCGGGATCATCGCTCGGGCTTGCATGCTGGTTACGCTTGCGCGCTGCAGCTGCCTCGTTGTTCGCTGATCTTTGCACGGATTCCGCTTGCCAGTTTGGGTCAATGCGATGAATCCGCTCGTTTAGCGGCGGGTGGGTTGCAAACAGATTATTAAAGAAAAAGCCAACCGCCTGGCCAAAAAACATATGGCTAAACTCGCCCGCGGCAGGGTGAGAAAGCTTTGAGCCCGCGGCATCGCTACCAAAGCCACCGATTTTTTTTAGCGCACCGCCAATGCCAAAAGGGTTACGCGTAAACTGCACAGCCGAGGCATCGGCCAGGTATTCGCGCTGCCTGCTAACCGCCGCTTTTATTAGATTGCCAAAGAAGGTGCCGGCATAGCCGATCAACATCAGCCCGCCGCCAACGAACAACAAGGGCATGGCGCCATTGTCGCGACTGTTACGCGACACCCGGGCACCGCGAGAGGCCGAGCGCATCAAGTAGTAGCCAATAGTGCCTAGCACAAGGATGCCGTGCAGCGCGCCTATCAAGCGCAGGTTCAGGCGCATATCGCCATTAAAAATATGGCTGAACTCATGCGCGATAACGCCCTGCAGCTCGTCGCGATCCAATTGTGCAATAGCACCACGGGTTATGCCGATGGCTGCGTTCTGCGGCGTGGTGCCGGCTGCAAATGCATTAATGCCCGCCTCATCCAGCAGGTAAACAGGCGGCACTGGCACGCCCGCGGCAATCGCCATTTCCTCTACCACATTAAGCAGGCGTTTTTCATCAGCATCGTGGGTGTTCGGGTTTAGTAGCCGGCCACCCAGCGCTTCAGCAACGCGGCTACCGCCACCCGACAACTGCGTAAACTTGAATAGTGCAGCAACGCCTACAACGAATATCACTAGCCCGCTGATGCCGGTGACCGTCTCACGCGGCAGTGCTCGCAATGAATTAACCAGGCCATGCGCACCAGTACCCGGCTGCATTGGCGCCGGCCCGGCTGCGGTTGCAGTAATGGCAACCAGCACGCAAGTAGCCCCGATCAAGCAGACGATGGCCAGCGCGAAAAGCAGGACCAGCAAACCGGTGCGCGTGCGAGCGCGCTCTTGCTGCTCAAAAAAATTCATTCGGCAGCCCGTTTATAGCCCGCGCAAATAGCCACGCCTAAAAACCAACTTAGCACTAGAAAGCTACTTTGGGTGCAGCTTGTATCGCGGCGCTATCTTCAAATTCCATCAACTGGGCGTCGCTGGTATGGCCAAACATCGGTGCCAGCACAACCTGCGGAAAGCTCTGCCGGTATTCGTTGTATAACGTGGCAGCGTCGTTAAAGGATTGCCTTGAAAACGCCACGCGATTTTCAGTGGAAGTTAATTCCTCCGAAAGCTGCAACATGTTTTCGTTTGCCTTTAGCTCTGGATAGGCTTCAACAACCACGTTGAACTTACCCAATGCGCCAGCCAATGCGCCCTCTGCCTGGTTCAACTCTTTCACCGCGGCGGGATCGCCCGGGTTAGCCGCTGCGTTGGCAAGCCCCTGCTGCGCGGCATTCCTGGCGTTAACCACCGCCTCCAGTGTTTCACGCTCGTGCGACATATACTTTTTCGCAACTTCAATAAGGTTGGGAATCAAATCGTAGCGACGCTTGAGTTGTACTTCAATTTGCGCAAATGCATTTTTGTAGCGGTTTTCATAAGAAACCAGTTTGTTATAAATCGCCACGCCATAAAGTAGCAGCGCGGCAACGACTCCAAGCACTACCATCATTGTTGTGCCCATAATTAAATCTCCGTAGAAAGTTTGTTTGGATGTTATGCGTTATACAGCCAGCCCGTGAAAATACTTGATACGCATTATCCAAGCCAGACCAGAATACGCGCAATGCAATCGGCAGAGTTTTTACACCGCTGCAACACACGCAGCTACACAATGCGCAGCAATTGAGCGAATTGGGTTCATTGCGCCCGCTTTAGCTGCTTTCGCCAGGCTGCGGGCGTGCAGCCCCGCCAGGCGCGATGCGCCCTGACAAAATTCGCCGCGTCGGAGTAACCAAGCAACTGACCGATCTCGGCAACCGGAAGGTAGCTACCCTCCAGCATCTGCGCAGCGTACTCACGCCGCACGTCTGCAAGAATTTGCGAAAACGAAGTCTGGTGATCGGCCAGTTTGCGCGAAAGTGTCCGGCCCGACATATGTAGCGCCTCGGCGCAGCGAGATAAATCAGGGAGATTGGTGCAGGGCCGGTTTTCTGCCAATGCACGATCGAAGTTTTGTGCCAGACGCTGTCGCACCCACTCCACGGTGTTGGCCTGCATACTCAACAATGCCGACATCTGTTCACGACATTTAAGCAAGTTCGCATGGTAACTTGCGTTGTCGTAGAGCGGCGAAGCCATCTGTAACCACGATGCCGGAATTTCGACAAAATTTTGTGCCGCGTTAAATGTACAGCCAACGCCGCTGGTTGCGCGCATACCAATATCTGCATCGGGTTCCGGGTAGGCAAAATGCACTTCGACATTGCTTCCCAGCGCATGCCCAACCAGCGCCTCAATCAGCGTTAATGTAACACGCGTAGCTATTTCCATAACCTGCCGGCCGTGATGCAAATCACCGGTGAGCTCGCGTAAATAGAGTCGCTGCCTGGCAGGCTGGTCGGGGTCGCGACCCAGCGAAGCTTCGATCGTAGCAATCCGTGTGGGGTGATAGGCAACCAGCACTTCCAGCGCGTTGGCCAGCGAGGGTGCACTTAGCGCGGTAAATCCCATTGGCCCGTGGCTGGCCAATGTCAGCTGGCTCGCGAACTTAACCGGCCAGTCCCGCTGCGCGCCACTTTTATCGATATTGCGCATGATGCGCCTGACCACTTGCCAATCCAGGTAATCGGCCTGTTGCAGCTCTTGCATACTGAGCCCGGCGCCATCGAGCAGCTGTTCAGGCCCACAAATGCCCGTTTCCGCATAGCTGCCCCTGGCCAGCAACCTGGCATAAGTAGCTGAAAAATAGAGCTTATTTTTTACCATGGAAATAGCTTAACGAGCCAGCTGGAAGAATCTGCGGAGCTACCGAAAGGCATCGTTGTCTACGCACTTGTCGCATATCGGCCATCCCATTGGCGTGTAAAGACAATTAAGTAGTCATTATATGCTATATCGCGGTGTGAGCGATGCGCCTAAGCTATTCACCAATTCTGCCCTACACGCATCGCTGGCCCTCGAAAGCCGCCACACAAAAACTGCACACGCAAAACCTGGGTGAAAAATATGAGCCAAGCCCCAACCGATCTAAGCGCCGATAGCGTAGCCGCCACGCGCCAATCGAACACGCTGAACGACCCGCATCTACTTTGGATGCTATCGCCGGTAATGCCGCTATTGCCGGTTGCCGCAATTGCGCTCTACCTCTGGAGTGGTTCGGTCTGGCTACTCGCGCTGCCATTGCTGATGGGTTACCTGATTTTGCCGATTGTCGATTTACTGGTTGGTGAAGACCACAGTAATGTCGACAGCGCCAAATTAGATCAACTGCAAGAAGACCCTTATTTCAGGTACTTGACCTACCTCGCCATTCCATCACATTTTATAACGCTGCTGGCCCTGGCGTGGTTCGTAGGCACGCAACCTCAAACCTGGTTGACGTTTACGATTGCGGCGATCACCGCCGGCGGTTATAGCGGCCTGGCCATCAATACTGCGCACGAACTTGGCCACAAGGACACAAAGCTGGAACGCTTACTGGCGCGCATCGTGTTGGCGTTGCCCGGCTACGGACATTTTTGTATCGAACACAACGCAGGCCACCATCGCGATGTTGCCACACCTGAAGATGTGGCCAGCTCTCGTATGGGTGAATCGTTTTACCGTTTTATATTGCGCGAAATTCCCGGCACTGTAAAACGCGGCTGGGAAGCAGAAAAGAAACGCTTGCAGCGCAGGAACAATGCGTTGTGGAGTTGGCACAACGAAATTCTGCAATCGTATGCAATAAGTGCCGCGCTGTACGTTGGGCTGATTGCGGCTTTTGGCGCGATCATGCTGCCGTTCCTGCTCATAAATTGTGTTTGGGCCTACCTGCAACTAAGTAGTGCGAATTACATTGAGCACTATGGTTTACTACGCGAAAAGAACAGCGACGGCCGCTACGAGTGGTGTAAGCCACACCACTCCTGGAACGCGAATTCTATTTTTAGCAATCTTGCGCTGTTTCAATTGGAGCGCCATTCCGACCACCATGCCAACCCTACACGCCGCTACCAAAGCCTGCGCAATTTCCACGGCGCGCCGCAATTGCCCACCGGCTACTTTGGTATGTACCTGGTAGCCTATATTCCCCAGCTCTGGTACAAGGTGATGGACCAGCGCTTGCTGGCGGTGCCGCATATCGCCGGCGACCTCGACAAAGTAAACATCGACCCCGCACGCCGCAAATCGATATACAAGCGCTACGCACCAGAACAACGCTAAAGCGTCGCCAGCCACCCCCCCGCCGTGCTGTTAGCGAACTGCGGCCCGGCCGGTTAGTGTCAATGCCACAGAGTTAGCATATACTCAGCGACCCTAGTTCGCGTCGTTTCGCGCCGCAACAGCCGGAGCATTAGCCTCATGACCTCTACGCTTAGCATTACTTGCTTCTACCTCGTATTGCTTATTGCCATGTACATCCCTATCACCCTGCGCGTTGGCGGCTATCGCATGCGTAACAAAATATCACTGGGTGACGGTGGCGATGCAGAATTGCTGAAGCGAATTCGCGCGCACGCAAATTTCGTTGAAACTGTGCCGATGGCGATTTTTATTATTGCAGTGATGGAATTGTCGGGCGCTGGCACAGGTATTTTGCATGCGCTTGGCTTGCTGTTGGTGCTTGCCAGGCTCTCCCACTACTTGCAAGTAGCGGGCTTCGTCAAGGCGCTACCCTTTCGCGCCGGCGGCATGACAGCAACACTGTTTGTTTATTTGCTTGGCGGCATCTGGCTGGCAACGAATGTATTGTTTTAAAGACCAAATTGCGCAACCGCGTTTTGCGCAATTGAACGCAGTTAATTTCAGTTAAACCCTCACTTTGTCCAACACTTCCAAGCATCACACCGAATCGCAAGACGCTGCTGGCTTCAATATTGCCTTGATCGGCATGCCAGGTGCCGGCAAAAGCAGCATTGGCCGCGCGCTAGCTGCGGGCTGCGGCGCCACGTTCATCGACACCGACCACCTGATTGAATCGCGCCACAAGGCCTCGCTGCAACAGCTGTTGCAGCAATACGGATATGCAGCATTGCGCGAATGGGAGGAGCAGGAAATTTTTGCGCTGAACGTAGAGGCAGGCAAACCCTGTATCATTGCTACCGGGGGCAGCGCCGTGTATAGCGACGGTGCCATGCGAAAGCTTCGTGATATCACCACGCTGGTTTATTTGCACATTAGTCCAGCAACGATGATTGCCAGGGTGCAGGCCGGCGATGAACACCAGCGCGGACTGGCCAGGCCCGAAAATCAATCGCTTGAGCAACTCTACGCTGAGCGCGAGCCGCTCTACCGCGCTGCAGCTACACAGATAATCCACTGTGATGACATGGATGTACAAGCCATTACAAGCAAGCTACTAAACGAAATTTCTAAGCCCGCCGCTAAATAGCGCAGCGCGAAGGCTAGGCACGAGGGATTGCGCCTGCATGACCGTCGGCAGCAGGACGCTGCCGTCGAGCGTACACGGATGTATTTACAGCGTGTCATGCAGGCGTATCACTCGCGACTAGCAAAGCGCGGCCAAATCGTGATTATGTATTTTTGCCGTCGAGCGTACACGGATGTATTTACAGCGTGTTATGCAAGCGCATCGCTCGTGGCTAGCAAAGCGCGCGGGGTGTTTGCGGCTAGCAGAGCGCGCAGAATGCGCAGCGCGCTAAAGTTGCGCCGCGCTAAAGGTATCGCAGCTATCGATATCGCCCGATTGAAAGCCAGTGCGAAACCATTTTATACGCTGCTCCGAACTACCGTGGGTAAAACTTTCTGGCGTTACATAACCGCGCGACTGTTTTTGTAAACGATCGTCGCCAATCGCCGCCGCTGCACGAAGCGCTTCCTCCAGGTCGCCCTGCTCCAGTAAACTTCGCGCGCGATCGGCATGATTACCCCAAACACCGGCCAGGCAATCAGCCTGCAATTCCTGCCTTACCGAAAGCTGGTTGGCCTGCGCTTTGGAAGCACGCTGTTTTTGTTTGTGCACTTGCGCAGAAATACCCAATACCGTCTGGATATGGTGGCCAACTTCATGAGCAATCACATAGGCCTGCGCAAAATCGCCCGGCGCACCGTGGCGTTGTCGTAAATCATTGTAGAAAGACAGGTCGATATAAACCTTTTTATCACCCGGACAATAAAACGGCCCCATAGCTGCTTGCGCGAATCCACAGGCCGAGCGCACCGAGCCGCTGAACAACACCAACTTTGGCTCCTCGTATTGCCGGCCCCGCGCGCGAAATATTTCGTTCCAGGTTGTTTCGGTATCAGCGAGTACAACCGACGTAAACTCCGCCAGTTGTTGCTCTTCAGCGCTAACCTGGGCCGGAGCGCCTGCCGGTGCACGCTGCGCACTGCCGCCTGTGAGCAAAGAAGGAATATCCAGCCCCAGTTGCGAAGCGATAAACAGGCCCGCAACAATAAATAGCAGCCCCTTTATTCCACCCCGCCTGATTAGCATTGGCAACAGGCGCACCAGCGGCGAACCACGCCCCATACTCAACCCTGGTGAAGCGCTTTGACCCCGCCGGTCTTCAACGTTGCTACTTTGCCTGCGGTTTTTCCATCGCATGGGTATACCCTCTTAGCATTCAGCCGGTGCGCAAACTGCAATCGATGCCATGCGATCTACTGCTCTACTTCTGCTGGCGATTCACTTACCGCCGTATTAAAGCCTTTCAGAAAACGACCCAGCACTTCACCCGCAGCGCCGGCGGTAGTATCTGCTTCACTTTTTTCTACATCGGCGCCTTGCGAACCCTGCTCGAATCCGCTGGCCGCATCTTCTGCCGCCGCATTCAAGCGGTTGATGAACGCGCCCAGCGCAGCACCAAGTTGTTCCGGGGTCATTTGCTCAATGCTGGCGCGCTCGCCAGCGCTTTCTGGCGCAATGGAATCACCGACAGCAGCAGCTGCATCGCTGCCATCTTTGCCATCTTTGCCATGTGTGCCAGCTAGATCTTTTGTTGCGCTCGCAGTCTTATCGCTAGAATCTTCACTAGCGGGCTGTTGTGCGGAACCCGGCTCGGGCGAGGCTGGCTTTTCTTGCAACGCAGATTTAAAGCCCTGGCCCGCTTCTCGCGCTGCATCGCCAATGCTGCGCACAATAGCACCCACTGCTTCACCAGCAGCAGCAGCATCCAGCCCAGCGTCACCAGCTTCCGCATTCGCATTGGTTTTAGATTTTTGCGTGGTAGATTCGCGCAATGCATTAGCGCCGGAATCAGCGCCCGTACCTACTGCCTGGCTCGCCGCATCTTGTTTGGCCGGCGCGATTTCCTGCATGCCACTTTCTATACCTGCCGCAATGTCCTCACCGACGTTACGCGCCATATCACTCACGTCGCGCACCAATTCGCCTAGCGCACGACCGGCATTTTCTGCGCCGCTGGCTGCATCCTCTGTTGCCGCACTGGCGCTGTCTTTGCGGCCATAATTCAATGCCGCGTTGCCACCAGGCGCCGCCAGTGTTTTAGCAGCTTGTTGCTGTGTATCTTGTTGCCGCACGCCTTGTTCCTGCGCAAGTTCCTGCGGGTCGATGCGCTTTGCAGGCAGCGTTAGATCGACTGGCGCTTCGGCAAGATTTTTTGTACCGGAAGCGGCTTTCGCTGCAGCCGCTGTCGACTCAACATCCCCGGAACTCACCGCAGCAGCTTCATCGCCATCGCCGCAATTGCAGCTGTTCCAGATTGCGATTAACGCCAGCACACCAAAAACGGCGATCGCTTTACCCTGCCCCAAACCCATCGCGTGCACACTTGCGGCAACCAGCAGCCAGCCGGTGTAAAGAATACCCGCTGGCAAACCCAGCGTGGGAATGAGCTTGAGCACCACAAGCACCGGCAGCATTGCAAACGCGTAGGCAGTGGCGCGAAAAGCGGTTTCATAATTGATTGCCGCGCCCAACAACTTCCAGATACCGAAAAAAACTGCCGAGCCCAGTGCCAGCCATAGCAACGAACAGAACGACCACAGTACCGACTTCACGACAAAAAATTTCAACGCAGCGAAAAAACCTGCGCCAGGAATAGATAGCAGTGCAGAAACCAACACCGCCAGTACGGTCATCGCAACTACGAACAGGGCGGGGCCCGACAAGCCACCCGATTTGGGCATACCCGCGTAAAAACGCGCCGGTGCCAGTAATACGTTTTTTGCGCTCGCCAGAATGCCTGGCGTCGAGTAATCGACCATGGTTTAACTCCCAGTCCAAGGAAATTTGAGTAATTGCCGCAGCGGCACAACGAGATCCAGGTTTTGAATAAAACTTGTGCAACAGGTTCAAGGATTATAAGGCAGGGCTTGATTCGAGGCTATGCATCACACCGCGGGGCTAGTAAGCCAAAGCCACTACCAACAAAGGCCATGCCTGCCGTTAAAGGCTTCGTAGGCCGTCGGGCACTCCGGCACCAACAACGGCGAGCAGCTCATCGATCATTTTCAGTGTCATACCCCAAACCACGTGCGAGTCACTATAAGGGACCGACGGCATGGCATGGTTGCGCCCATTGTATTCAAAATCGATTTTCGAGCGGTTCGCCGGATCTGCGAAGTAGGCCAGCGGAATCCATAGCGCATCGTCTACTTCGTAGTTGGGCGACAGCCGGGGCCGCGCCTCAATCTGGAAAACATAGGGTGAGACAATCATCTCGATCGGGATCGCCCGCCTTCGCGTACTGAAATCCGACAAGCGGCCAATCACGCGGCCGAGCGAGCCTGCGCTAGCGGCATCGATATCAAAACCAACTTCTTCGTGCATTTCGCGTTTGGCGGTGGCCAGCCCGTTGCGATCAAAATCCTCTTTACGGCCACCAGGAAACGCCATGTGCCCCGACCACGGGTCCCGTTCGTGCTGCGCGCGCCTGATCAACAATAATGAAGCGTCTGCCAATACATCACTATCGAGCACCACGGCGACCGCAGAGCGGCGCATTTGATGGCGCTCTGGCAATTTAACAGGCTTGGCGCGGGCGAGCGCTTCTGCAAGAGAATTATTAGTCGACATTATTGCGTTGTGGTTCATACGGCGTTGCGATTCATATTAGCTGCACTTAGCGCAGCCCGGCCGCGATGCGCTGGCCGAAGGATTCTATCGACATCAGCAAACGCGCATCGTTCACCGCGAGCGCGCGAGCGCGTTGTAAAAGTGATTCGGCCAACGCCTGGCGCTGCTGGAAGTAATTGGCCTGCGCAAGCGCAAAGTAGGCACGCGGATCCTGCGGGTTAATGCGCATAGCACGCTCAATCAGCGCGGCTGCCTGCTCGTAGCGCTGCGCATCAATTGCCGCAGCGGCCTCTGCAAGCAGTTGGTCTACCGCACTGCCACCACCGGATTCCAATTGCCGGGATGGCATTGACAGCGCGCCGCCATCAGGCTCTTCGAGGTCGATAACTTCAACCGGCTCGCTGCCGGGAGGCGCAATACAACCCGCTAGCAACGATGCCAGAAACAAAGCCAACAACACGTGAAAAAACGTCTGGCAATGAAAGTGCCGGGCGCGCAGCTGGCAATTGCTATAAGGTATGAGGCTCACTGGCTAATCTTTCCTGGTCCGGCCAACGACGATATGGCGTCGATACAAAGTACTATTGCAAGCTTAACCCAGCCTTGCCGAGGTGCGGCGCAACTTTCATGTAAATAAATCAGCCGCTTCTTATAATTTAGCGCAAAAAAATGCTTAGCGCTTTAGCGCTTGCGGGCTATCGCAAACGCGCGCGCCTTGAGGTGCGCTACCCTGCACAAAGGGCAGCAGCAGGCTATTCTCACAGCCTCGCCGCGTGGGCATGCCGCTCAAAGTATTTACCCAGTGTTGCTCAATGCCAGCTGGTGGCAATAGCCAAACTGGCTGTCGACTGGCGCTGGCCATCAACTCGACCCACAGCGGAAGTGCAGCGCTGGCACCGGTAAAGGGCATCGTTTTGTTATCGTCGTACCCGACCCAGGCCACGGCCAATAAATCGGCACGAAAACCGGCAAACCAGCTGTCGCGTTGCGCGCCGGAAGTCCCGGTTTTGCCGGCGAAGCTAGCCGCACCAAGCTTATGGCTCGCAGCCACCGCGCTGCCGAATTCGCCCACCGCGACCAGCGCGCGCTGCAACAGGTAATTGGCATGCGGGTCGATCACTTGCTCTGTTTGGTAGGGGAAGCGTTGCAATGGTTTGCCATCGCTATCCAATACCGAACGTATTGCTTTCAGCGGCGTGCGAAATCCGTTTGCAGCGATCGTTTGGTATAGCGTGGTCACTTCATAAGGCGTGAGTTGGGTGGTGCCAATAAACAGCGATGGCACAGCATTCAGTTCGCGCGCCTGGCCGGCGCGACGCAATGTCTCCACCACAGCATCCAGCCCAAGTTGCTGCCCAAGCCTTGCCGTTGCCTGGTTATAGGATTTAGCCAACGCCGTAATGAGTGGCACCTGGCCATGGTCCTTGCGATCAAAATTGCGTGGCACCCATTCGCTGCCATCGCGATTGTTAAATGCAATTGGCGCGTCGTCAATAAGTGAAGCCAGCGTGTAATCGCCACGCTCCAATGCAGTTAAATAAACAAATGGCTTGACCACAGAGCCAATAGAGCGACGCGCGTCCAGCGCACGGTTGTAACCGGCAAAGCGCGGGTCGCTGCCTCCCACCACGGCGAGCACTTCGGCTGTTGTAGTTTGCGTAACCACCACCGCGGCCTGTAATGCTGCTTTTTGTCCAGTGCGAACTTGTTTCGCGTGGAAATTTTCGGCAGGCAAATCGCCCGCTGGCGTTTGTTTATCCACGCGCGACTGTAATTTTGCGATTTGCGCGCGCACCGCTTGTTCTGCCCGGCGTTGCACACGTGGATCGAAGCTGGTGAAAACGCGCAAGCCATTCGATGTAAGATCTTCGCGTTTATAGGTTTCGCCGAGCTGGCGTTTGACCAGGTCCATATAGGCGGGAAAAGTAAAGTGCGAGCGCGAAGCTTTACCCAAATTCAAGGGCTGGGCCTTGGCCCATTGCGCATCTTCTGCTGCCAGCAATTCCTGGCCCACGAGCGCATCGATAACGCGATTGCGCCTAGCCAGTGCGCGGTCCGGATGGCGCCAAGGGTCGTAATAGGCCGGGCCGCGCACAATAGCCACCAACAACGCGAGTTTTTCTATGCTCAGTTCCTGCAGCGCGCGGTTGAAATAGTGCTGGCTGGCCAACCCGAAACCATGGATTGCGCGCGCACCAGCCTGGCCCAGGTACACCTCGTTCAGGTAGGCTTCAAGGATTGCCTCTTTGCTGTAATGTAACTCGAGCAAACCGGACATCAACGCTTCGGTAACCTTGCGGCGCAGCGTTCGGCTTCTATCGAGATAAAAGTTTTTTACCAACTGCTGGGTAAGCGTGGATCCACCCTGCACTACCGCGCCGCTTTTGGCGTTGGCCAGCGCCGCCCGCGCGATCGATACCAAAGATACGCCATGATGCTGGTAAAAGCGGTGATCCTCGATAGCCAGCAACGCTGCGGTTAACAGTGGTGGCACCTCTTCCAGCCTAACCAGCACGCGATCCTCTTTGTGCGCCGGGTATATCGCGCCGATCTCCAGCGGCTCTAGCCGCAACAGCGCGAGCTTGCCGCTAGCGCCCCTACTACCCATGCGCGCTAACCGGCTTATCGATCCATTGCGAAATTCGACGTCGGCAATTTGTTGCGGCTCGCTGCCATCCCAAAAATCGAATCCGCGTGAATAAAGCGACAGCCGGTTGCCGTTGCGTTGAAAGCTGCCTGGCGAAGTGGCGCGTAGCTCGCTGTAGCCCAGGTCGCGAAGTTCTGACGCCAGCTCTTGCGGTGTTAATGGCATACCCTCGAAAAGTTCCAGCGGGCGCGCGTAGACCCTGGCCGGTACCTGCCATTTTTTGCCATCGAAGCTGCTGCGAATGGTCGCATCCAGGTAAACGGTATAGCTAGCCAGTAATACCAGCAACAGCAAGCCGAGCTTCAGCACCAGCGGATGCCGCCATAACATAAGTAGTCGGCGCAAACGCGTAGGATGCCTGCGTTTGGCCGACTTTTTTCGCCTGGTTTTTAGGGACATGGCTTGCGTTCAACCGGTAAGCTATTTATCTTGCGCCGCGACAGTGTGATTCGCTTGGATAACCAGCGAACAAATATGACTGGCGCCGCGAAACTGACGCACCAGAATAGAGGCAAGGCGAGCGAAATACGATGAAAAATTATCAGCTTTATGGCATGGGCGCTGCATTAGTCGATACCGAGATCCAGGTGAGCGACAACGAGCTAGAGCAACTGGGCGTTGAAAAAGGCCTAATGACGCTGGTCGACCCAGAACGCCGCGCCTACCTTCTCGAGCAGCTTGAAGACCACCTGGTCCACTCACAGCGCGCCAGCGGCGGCTCGGCCGGCAACACCATCATCGCAGCCAGCTATTTTGGCGCGAAGTCATTCTTCAGCGGCAAGGTCGCCGACGATGATAACGGCCATTTCTACATGCGCGATATGAGCAGTGCCGGCGTTGACACACCGCTCACTGAATTTGAACCGGGCATCACAGGCAAATGCCTGATCCTGATCACTCCCGACGCCGAGCGCTCAATGAATACCTTTTTGGGCGCCAGTGAAAACTTTTCAGCGCGTGAACTCGACTTGCAGGCAATGGCGGCGTCAGAGTATTTGTATATAGAGAGTTACCTGGTGACATCAGCCTCCGGCAAAGCGGCCGCTGTTACCGCGCGCGAGCACGCGCAAGCGAATGGCACGCGCGTTGCGCTGAGCTTCTCGGACCCTGGCATCATTGAGCACTTTCGCGATGGCATTGCGGAAATAATGGGCGACAAGCTCGACCTGGTTTTTTGCAACCGTGACGAAGCGCTGCAATATGCAGGCACGCGCGATCTCGACGTCGCGATCGATGCGCTTAAAAAAGTCTGTGATGAATTTGTAATTACGCTGAGCGCCGAGGGCGCGCTGGTCTTTCACGACGGAGAAATGCATCGCATAGACGGTGTAAAAGTGAACGCGGTAGACACCAATGGCGCTGGGGATATGTTTGCAGGCGCCTACCTTTACGGCATTACCAACGGCATGGACAGAGCTGCGGCAGGTCGCTTCGCCAGCGCAGCCGCGGCAACGGTGGTTTCACAATTTGGCCCCAGGCTACCTGCCGAACAACACGCAAAATTATTACGCGATTTTGCCTGACAGGCGATTGTCGAGTTTAGGGTTTATCGTTTACGGCGCTTGTGCACCGCATCGGCCAGTTGGGCCATTACTGTTTCGGTGTCTTCCCAGCCAATACAAGCATCGGTAATGCTTTGCCCATAGGTAATCGGCTTGCCAGGCTCTACGTTCTGGTTACCTTCTACCAAATGACTTTCAATCATTACGCCAAACAGCTTGTCGCAACCGCTGGCAATTTGCGCCGCAACATCGGTGCTTACGTCGAGTTGGCGCTTGAACTGTTTATTGCTGTTGGCATGGCTGAAGTCGACCATTACCTTGTCGACCACACCGGCCTTGGCCAACTGCGCTGAGGCCTCGGCAACATGTTCCGCGCTATAATTCGGCTCGCTTCCACCACGCAAAATAATGTGGCAGTCCTTATTGCCTTTGGTGGCGACAATAGCCGAATGACCAAACTTGGTCACCGACAAAAAGTGGTGCGGATGGCTAGCGGCACCAATACCGTCTACAGCAATTTTTATTGAACCCTTGGTGCCGTTTTTAAAACCGACCGGACACGACAGGCCGGAGGCCAGTTCGCGATGAATTTGTGATTCGGTAGTGCGCGCACCAATAGCGCCCCAACTCATCAGGTCACCAACATACTGCGGCGAAATCAGGTCGAGAAATTCACCCGCCGTTGGCAGGCCGAGGTCGTTAATATCGCAAAGCAGCTTGCGCGCGATTCGCAGCCCGTCGTTAATCTGGAAGCTGCCATCCATGTAGGGGTCGTTAATCAAGCCCTTCCAGCCCACCGTGGTGCGTGGCTTTTCAAAATAAACCCGCATAACAATTTCAAGCGAATCCGCATAGCTATCGCGCAGGGTTTTTAATTTGATCGCGTATTCGCGCGCAGCTTCAGGGTCGTGGATAGAGCAAGGGCCGGAAATCACTAGCAGGCGGTCATCGCTGCCGTGCAAAATATTGTGCGTCGCCTGGCGTGACGCCAGCACCGTGGCGGCGCCCATATCGCTAATCGGGAAACGCTCCATCAGCGCTACCGGGGGCAACAGTTCCTTGATTTTGTCGATTCTTACATCGTCGGTGGTGTGACTCACGTTTGTAGCTCTCTGTATCGAATGGTTGGCCTGGCATTGAGCGCAGCGACGCACAGCAACTAGCCGGCTATATTAACTGATTATAGTGGGAAAAATGGGCGCGCGATGGCGAAGCGCTGAGCAAGCGGGTGTTTAGCCGCGCGTCAGCAGTTCACGCAAATCGATAATCCCGGCATTCGCCCTTGAGATATACGAAGCCATCACCAGCGAGTGATTTGCGAAAAAACCAAAGCCGCTGCCATTCAGAACCACCGGGCTCCATATAGTCTGCTGGGTGGTTTCCAGTTCGCGAATAATTTGCCGCAAGCTCACTAACGCATTCTTCTTTTTCAGCACATCGGCAAAATCGACTTCCACCGCCTTCAGGCAGTGCACCAGCGCCCAACTGGTACCGCGCGCCTCATACAGCACGTCATCAATTTCGTACCAACTGGTTTTGATCAACAACTCGTCGGGCGTTGCGGTAGATCGCTCTGCATCGGGCTCGCCGGCAAGGTCGGTGTTAAGTCGCTTTTGCCCAACACTCGCGCTCAAGCGTTGCGACAAGCTACCCAGCCTGGATTCAACCGTCGCCAGCCAAACCACAAGGTTGTCGGCACGCGTAAAAAATTGCGACGCACCCTGGCCTGGATCGGACAGCCGCTTTAAGTATCGACCCACAAATTCTTTGCCGTCGCGATACTCATCCTCGGAACGCGGAAAAATCCAGCTGTTGTTATCGAAGTGAAAGCGCGGCTCGGCTAGCGATAAGTCACCGTCTTCTGTTGATTGCGATTGCGAGCGACTAAACCCCTCACGCATCGAACGAGCCAGGTCGCGCACCTGTACCAGTACGCCAAACTCCCAGTTGGGCATGTTATCGAGCAACACGCCGGGCGGTGCAATGTCATTGCTGAGAAAGCCACCGGGCTTTTCGAGCAAAGTCTCTGCCAGCTGCATCAGCGTTGCGGTAGTTACCGTGCCCGGCACCACCGCGCGATTGTCGGCGGCGCTGCGCGCAGCGGCAGCTTGCACCACATCGAACTGCTCGGGCTCATTCGACCAATACACCGCCAGTACCACGGCAACCAGCAAATAAGCGGCCAATACATATAACAGCACTTTCAAAATAATGCTGTCAGCCCACCAGTAGGACACGTCGGCCTTGATCATGTCTACGCGATCACGGGAATCCATAGTTTGTATCCTGCGCTCTGTGCTAGCGAATATCGCGCACCGTTACCGGCACAACGATGACATTGACATTGTCGCCGCTGCCATACTCCAGCTCAATAGCGAGCTGGCTTTGTTCTGTGAATTCGGGCGACAAACCAAACAACATCAAGTGATGGCCGCCTGGCTGCATTTCAAGCGTATCGCCTGCAGCGATTACATAGTTGGGTACGTGGCGCATTTGCATCATGCCATCGCGGTGACTGTGCTCGTGCAGCTCGATGGCGCGCAGCTGCGCGGCACTAAATTTGCGTAAAACCTGGTCCTGGTTGCCGGGATTGCTTAGTGTGATATAGGCGCTGGTAACATCGCGGCCTGGCGGTGGCAGACGCATCCAGCCATTCGATGCCTGCAAACCTGCACTGCTTTCCCGGTTATTTTTTTCCGCCTCATTTGTCGGCTCGCCAGCGCCTTGGCCTGGCTGGCCGCAGCCAACCAATAGTTGTGCCAGCAACAGCAGTTGTGCCAACACCAGCCATAAGCGATTTTGCCGGCTCAAAAAAAGATTCAATATGTGCACCAATAACCCTGAGTGTGGTTCACGTTTGTGCACTATATCACCTCGTTTGGCGCTGCACGGCAATGTCGGGCCAGCGTGGAATTTTCCCGTGATTTTTCAGTCGAAATGACCAGCGCATCAACGAAGCATGCGCCGCACAAGCTAAACTTAACTATTGAACGTTGCAAGCTTAGCCACACTTAAGCGCCTGCAGATGCACACGCAAACAACCTGGAAAATCCTATGTCATTTCGCAAGCCAATCTCCTTGCCTGACCCAAATCGAAAAAATCGCGCAGCCAGCGCAGCGCTTTCAGTTGCATTGGGCACAATAGTATTTGCGCTTGCCGGTTGTAATGCCAATGAGAGCCCGCGCGCCTTGCAATCCGCGGCGCAGCCAATATTGACCGCCAGCGACACCGCGCAGGCCAAGACTGGCGACGCTGCATCCTTAGCCATGGATGTGGATGTCGCAATGGACAATAGCAACGATTTTCTACCAGTAGACGAGGCATTCAAAATAAGCCTCGCTGAAGAAGATGATGAATTGGTGGTGATCTGGTCGATAGCACCGGATTACTATCTGTATCGGCATAAGTTCGGCCTGGCATGGGCACCGGCTGGCGGGCAGCCGTTAGCGCTGGACGAAGGCACTAAATTTTCCCGCGGGCTAGGCAAAACCGACGACTATTTCGGCCATGTAGAAGTGTTTTACCACCAGGCGCTGGCCAGGATTCCACGCCAGCTGCTAGTGGGTGAACACGGCGAACTTGAGGTGAAATACCAGGGCTGCGCGGATGCTGGCCTCTGCTACCCGGTGCAAAGCCGAACGCTTGCCTGGCAAGCGAAATAGTCCACGCGCCGCGCTAACGGCGTTTACACCACGCTCTCCAAATTCCCGGAAAATTTGTTGATAATCGGCTAAATTACCGCCAAATGTCGTGAAAACGCCCGCATTGGTCGCGTTAAATTGCAATTTTGGCGCCGCTCCCCTAAGATAATCTCAAATCTGGAGGCAGCCCCTCCCAAACCGCGAATTTGCCGAAATTAGCGTCAAATGTCTACCATTCTTGTCCTACATGGGCCAAACCTCAATATGCTTGGTGTGCGCGAGCCCGCCAAATATGGCAGCCAGACCCTGGCCGATATAGAGCGCGACACTGCCGCGGCTGCACCATCGCATACGCTAATCCACTTCCAGAGCAATGCAGAGGCCGATCTGGTGGACCGGGTTCAGCAAGCGCACGGCAACACCGACTTTATTATCATTAACCCCGCTGCGTTAACGCATACCAGCGTTGCATTGCGTGATGCGCTGCTCGCGGTATCGATACCCTTTATCGAGGTTCACCTGAGTAACGTCCAGGCGCGCGAACCATTTCGCCAGCACTCCTATTTCAGTGACATCGCCGAGGGCGTAATTAGTGGCCTTGGCGCACAAGGCTACAGCTTGGCGGTGCAGGCGGCGGTAACAAAATTGGCTGCAGGCCCGCCATAACAACCAATTCGCCAACAAATCCAAACCGCGCAAATTGCCAGAGAACAAAGCATGGATATTCGCAAAGTTAAAAAACTGATAGAGCTGCTCGAAGAATCCAATATCCAGGAAATAGAGATTCACGAAGGCGAGGAATCGGTACGCATTAGCCGCGGTATCGCGCCAGCCCCTGTGTATGCCAGCACCCCGGTAGCAGCACCTTCGCCAGCTGCACCCGCTGCGCCGGCCAGCGTTGCAACACCGGCAGCAGCGGCCAATGCCCCAAGCACCGCAATCAATGACAACGCGATAAAGTCACCTATGGTGGGCACTTTTTATCGCTCATCATCACCCGGCACCAAGCCATTTGCTGAAGTTGGCCAAAAAGTGAATAAAGGCGATGTAGTTTGCATTGTCGAGGCAATGAAGATGATGAACCAGATCGAAGCGGACATCTCCGGGGTGGTAGAAGAAATCCTGGTGGAAGACGGCCAGCCGGTTGAATTCGATCAAAGCCTGATTGTTATTGCCTGATCGGGACCGTGCATTCCGTGCCCGTCATCCATACCTGTCAATAGACACAGCGACCGAGCCCACACATGCTGAACAAGATTGTCATCGCAAATCGTGGCGAAATCGCACTGCGTATTTTGCGCGCCTGCCGCGAACTGGACATCAAGACCGTTGCGGTACACAGCACCGCCGACGCCGACTTGTTGCACGTGCGCCTGGCCGACGAGGCAGTTTGTATAGGCCCCGCGGCCTCCGCGGATAGCTATCTTAGCGGTCACGCCATAATCAGCGCCGCAGAAGTGACCAACGCCGATGGCATCCACCCGGGTTACGGCTTCCTGGCAGAGAATGCCGACTTCGCGGAACAAGTAGAAAAAAGCGGATTCGTTTTTATTGGCCCCACCGCAGATGTGATTCGGGTGATGGGCGATAAAGTGGCCGCCATTGCCGCGATGCAAAAGGCCGGCGTGCCTACGGTGCCAGGCTCCAACGGCCCGCTCGATAACGACGCCGCGCGCTCAACCCGTATAGCCGGCGAGATTGGCTACCCGGTTATTATCAAGGCGGCTGCCGGCGGCGGTGGCCGCGGTATGCGCGTTGTGGAGCACGAAAATACGCTGATTGAATCGATTGCGCTTACCCGCGCAGAAGCCAAGTCGGCGTTCGGCGACGACACCGTTTACCTGGAAAAATTTCTCGGCAATCCACGCCACGTTGAAATACAAGTGCTCGGCGATGGCGAGGGCAACGCGGTGCACCTGGGCGACCGCGATTGCTCGCTGCAGCGCCGCCACCAAAAAGTTATCGAGGAAGCGCCAGCGCCACTGATTCCGGAAGACCTACGCAACGAAGTTGCCGAAGCCTGTGTAAACGCCTGCCAACAAATTGGTTATCGCGGTGCGGGCACCTTCGAGTTCCTTTACGAAGACGGCGCTTTTTATTTTATTGAAATGAATACGCGCGTTCAGGTAGAACACCCGGTTACCGAAATGATTACCGGCGTGGATATCGTTAAGCAGCAGTTGCTGATTGCCAGCGGCAATGGCCTGGGTATCCAGCAGCACAACATATCCTTCTTTGGCCACGCGATTGAGTGCCGGATTAATGCGGAAGACCCGCATACGTTTATGCCCTCGCCCGGAACGATCAATTATTTCCACGCACCCGGCGGTAACGGTGTGCGGGTAGATTCGCATATCTATAGCGGTTACCGCGTACCTCCGCACTACGATTCGCTGATTGCAAAAATTATTTGCTTCGGCCCCGACCGCGATAGCGCACTTCGCCGCATGAGCAACGCGCTGGACGAACTGGTTGTCAGCGGTATTAAGACTAATATTGAATTGCACCAACGCCTGGTCAACGATAGCGAAGTTCGCATTGGCGGCATGAACATTCATTACCTCGAGCAAAAACTCGCCGCAGAAGCGGAAAGCTAAACAGGCGCACTGCATCCTTAGCGCTGCAAAAAACCCCAACGGTATCCCATGCCCTGGTTGCAACTACACGTTACCGTGCCCGCTGAACACGCGGCTTCGCTGGAAACCCTGTTGCAACGCCTCGGGGCGCACAGCGTAACGCTGTGCGATCGCGAGGACACACCGATTTTGGAACCAGGCGTTGGCGAAACACCGCTATGGCCAACAATTCGTGCCAGCGCACTGTTTGACACCGGGGTAAAGGCGGCCGACATCGTCAGCACACTGCAGGCCGACTTTGGCAGCAACACAACCGATATCAACTTCGAGCAACTCAAGGACAAAGCCTGGGAGCGCGAATGGCTCAAGTACTTTGAGCCCGTGCGCTGCGGCGAGCGCCTGTGGATTTGCCCTGGCGAGCAAGCGCCGCCCGACCCGCACGCAGTTAACCTGCTGCTCGATCCGGGACTGGCGTTTGGCACCGGCACACACGAAACAACCCGTCTTTGCCTGCAATGGCTGGATCGTGCCAACCTGGCTGGGCAGCGCGTACTCGATTTTGGTTGTGGCTCGGGTATTCTCGGCATTGCAGCGCTGCTGCTCGGTGCCAGCCATGCCACATTTAGCGACAACGATCCGCAGGCGCTGCAAGCCAGCCGCGACAACCTTGGGCGCAACGCGCTAACCACTGCTGATTGGCATATCTGTCACGCAAAGGACTATAAACCGCCGATCAGGGCCCGCTTTGACGTCGTGCTGGCCAATATCCTGGCCGGTCCGCTGGTTGAACTAGCACCCATTTTGCAGGCCAGCCTGGTGGCCGGTGGCCAGCTGGTGTTGAGTGGGCTGCGCGAAGAGCAGGCAAATGCCGTGCAAAGCGCATACGCGTCTACAATTGAGTTTGATCCACCAGCGCAGGAAAACGGCTGGCTAAGACTCTCAGGAACCAGGCGACCCGACTAACGTGATAACCGAGTGCCCACATTGCAAGACGCGCTTCCTGGTGATGGAGAACCTGTTCAAAAGCGCCGACGGAAATGCGCGCTGTGGCGCCTGCATGAAGACCTTCAAGGTTTTCGATCACCTGAAAGATTACGGCAACAACGCCGGCGGCCTGCTAATCAATCCAGAGATCGCGCGCAAAAAAATCGCCAGCACTGAAATCCAGGACCCGTCGCTACAGTCGACGCTGGCGCAGCGCCAGCGCGGCGACGGTCGTATCGAACCGGTAGTGCTGGGTGCAGACCAGGCCGTGGACAGCGCGCAGTATATCGACCAGCTACAACCCGACCCGATTGACATGCAGCGCCGGCAACCACAACTGGCCGGCCGTATCGCTAACCTAATTCCAACCACATGCGGACTGGTGCTGGCACTTTTGATGGCCGGGCTAATGCTGTTGCAGTGGTTTGAAATTAGCGCCGCCGATTTGCCCGATAACAAACTGCTGCGCGGCGCGCATCACTATGCGTGCCAGCTGGTGCGCTGCGAAGCGGCAGGCAAGCAATACATTGTTGCCCGGCAGTTAATTGTTTACAGCCATCCGGAGCGCGATGATGCGCTGCTGGTGGAAACGGTTATCGTCAATCTCGCCAACCGCGCCAAGCCCTTTCCCAGGCTCAAACTGGAGTTTCACAATATCGACGGCGAGGCGGTTGCCAGCCGTGTTTTCAAACCCGAGGATTACCTGGCCGGCGAGCTGGCCGGTAAGCGCGACATGCCACCGCAAACACCTATACAGCTTGAGCTGCCGATTGTCGATCCGGGTGCTCACGCAGTAAACTATGCGCTGGATATCCTGCCCGCCATCTAAACGTGCGGCGGCTTCGACGCGGCTTATAGCCGCAGCATGATTTCGTAAAACCAAATAGCAAATTCCTGATGATAAAGATTGGCCCCTACCGGGTTTCCGGCCGTGCTGTACTTGCGCCGATGGCCGGTGTAACTGACCTGCCATTTCGCGAAGTCTGTCGCGCCAGCGGCGCGGCACTGGTTACCGCCGAGATGGCCGCCAGCAACCCGCGGCTGCTCGATACGCCCAAGTCGCGACTGCGCCGCGCCGATCGCAGCGAAGCAGAACCGCGCATCGTGCAAATTGTTGGCACCGAGGCCGCGCAAATGGCCAACGCAGCGCGCTACCAGGTTGAACATGGTGCACAGATCGTCGACATCAATATGGGCTGCCCAGCCAAGAAAGTTTGCAAACGCGCAGCCGGCTCTGCGCTGCTGCGAGACCCGCCCTTGGTCGAGGCCATCCTGCGCGCGGTTATCGCGGCGGTAGATGTTCCCGTAACGCTGAAAATTCGCACTGGCTGGGATCCGGCTTCACGCAACGCGGTACAGATTGCCAAACTGGCGGCAGACTGCGGCGTGCAATCGCTTGCCGTGCATGGGCGCACGCGGGCCTGTCGCTTCAACGGTGCTGCCGAATACGACAGCATTGCCGCGGTGGTTGCCGCAGTGAGTATTCCGGTGTTCGCCAATGGCGACATCAGTTCTGCGCAAAAAGCGCACGAAGTGCTGCGCAAAACGGGCGCCGCCGGGGTCATGATTGGCCGTGCAGCGAGGGGCAATCCATGGATATTCAGTGAAATCAATGAATTAACGAACAATGATGCAGCAGCTTATGTGCTTTTTACCGATAAATCATTGATACCTAATGAGGCAATCCGCCGAGAACGACTTATAATTAATCACCTGCGGCGAATTCACTCGTTTTATAGCCACTTTGAGTTTGGGGATTCGCGACCAGGCGGCCAAAAAACCGGCAATAATTGTCCCGATTTGGCCGTTAAAGTGGCGCGAAAGCATGTTTGCTGGTATTTTGACCAACTGAAACATGTTGTAGCGAAGCAGTTAGCAGGTAACAGCGCGAACGCCCCGGGGCTTGCAACCGGGACGGGCGAACAAGTCTTGGCAGTACACAAAAAAGACCACGCCCGCATGCTGAATACAGCGCTGGAAACCGCAAGGTCGCGGTTTAACAAACTGGATAGTCAAGCGGCGCAGTCGGACTTCCTACAACACTTTTTGGGGAAATTACGAACCATAGGGGATATCGCAGCATGAGTACGAGCAATTCTTTTTTGCAAGATAGCGGCAGCACCGCCTACAACAGTAGCCAAACAGCTCCAGAGCAAACCCAGGCTACGACTATCGGCGGCACAGCTAGCCTGCGTGAAAACGTAGAAGCGGCGATGGCCAACTATTTCAAACACCTCGACGGGCAGCCAGTTTCGGATGTCTATCAAATGGTTCTTTCGGAAGTTGAAGCACCATTGCTTGAGCAGGTGATGAAATACGTCCGCAACAACCAGACTAAAGCAGCACATTTACTTGGGCTCAACCGCGGTACGCTGCGTAAGAAGCTCAAGCAATACGGGCTGCTGTAGTTAGCTGCTAGAACCAGCCTCTAGCAAGACTGTCCCCTCCGCCCGATTCGGCGGCCGCTCGGGTTGTTAGATCCCCGGCCGCTGACTCAGGTCTACGCATTGCGCGCCACATCCTGTGGCTGTGCAATTTTGCGTTGCTAAGCCCGTACAGCCTCTTTAAAGTACCGCCTCTCGATCGACCCGTCCAAGACGGGCGCTGAAGTCCCTGTCGGCTTTCGATCCATCCTGTTACCGTCCATTCAAAACCTGCCGCACCACAATGGCAGCAGCGCTGGGCATTTGACATTAGTGGCGGCCAAAATATGAGCAACTCAAGCAAATTCGTAACGGTGCGACGCGCGCTGCTCAGCGTATCGGATAAAAGCGGCGTAGCGGAATTCGCGCGCGCTCTACACGGCATGGGGGTTGAGCTGCTGTCGACCGGCGGCACCTATCGCCTGCTGCGCAAACACGATATTCCTGTGCTTGAGGTGGCCGATCACACCGGCTTTCCCGAGATGATGGATGGCCGCGTCAAAACCCTGCACCCGAAAATTCATGGCGGTATCCTGGCCAGGCGCGGCATTGATGATGCAACCCTGGCCGAGCACAATATTGCACCGATCGATATGGTGGTAGTTAATCTCTACCCGTTTGCCGCCACCGTTGCCAAACCCGGCTGCACGCGTGAAGACGCGATTGAAAATATTGATATTGGCGGGCCCACTATGGTGCGCGCCGCCGCCAAAAACCACCAGTCGGTGACAATCGTTGTGAACGCCGCTGACTACGACTCGGTGTTGGCCGAAATGCGCGGCAACCAGGCTGCCACCTGTTACGACACGCGCTTTGATCTTGCAATTAAGGCCTATGAACATACCGCCGCCTACGACGGCGCGATAGCGAACTATTTTGGCAACCAAGTACCTGGCGGTGGGCCGGAATTCCCGCGCAGCTTTAACAGCCAGTTCATCAAGGCGCAGGATTTACGCTACGGTGAAAATCCGCACCAGCGCGCCGCGTTTTACCGCGAAACCAATGCGGCCGAGGTATCCATCGCCAGTGCCAGGCAGTTGCAGGGCAAGGAGTTGTCGTACAACAATATCGCCGATACCGACGCCGCGCTTGAAACGGTAAAACTGTTTGAGCGGCCCAGCTGCGTCATCGTCAAGCACGCCAACCCCTGCGGTGTGGCCAGCGAAGACACGCTGCTGGCGGCCTACGACAAGGCTTTCGCAACCGATGCAGAGTCGGCCTTTGGCGGCATTATTGCGTTCAATCGCGAACTCGATGGCGAAACCGCTGTAGCAATTTGCGAACGGCAATTTGTTGAGGTCATCATCGCACCGTCGGCAAGCAGCGCAGCTCAACAGGCGGTGGCCGAAAAGAAAAACGTCCGGCTGCTGGTTTGCGGCGCGTTTAATCCCTCGCTGCCAGCGCTCGATTACAAGCGGGTTAACGGTGGCCTGTTGGTACAAGATCGCGACCTTGGCATGATCGGCGCAGACGACCTGAAGATCGTTACCGCTCGCAAGCCAGATGAAGCGGAAATTGCAGATATGCTGTTCAGCTGGAAGGTTGCAAAAATGGTTAAGTCCAACGCCATCGTTTATGCCAAACAGCAATGCACCATTGGCGTGGGTGCCGGACAAATGAGCCGCGTTAACTCAGCGCGCATTGCAGCGATTAAGGCCGAGCACGCAAACCTGGAAGTTACCGGCTCATGCATGGCTTCGGATGCATTTTTTCCGTTTCGCGATGGTATCGACAACGCGGCGGCAGTGGGCATTACCACCGTTATACAACCCGGCGGCTCGATACGGGATGAAGAAGTTATTGCCGCTGCCGATGAGCACGGCATGGCGATGGCGTTTACCGGCATGCGCCACTTCAGGCATTAGGCCGTATTCGATAGCGTTAAAAAGTGCGCTGCCTGGCAAAGCGCAAGCACCAGACTCGGATAAAGAACAAACACAACGGAATCGTACGATGAACGTATTGGTAATCGGTGGTGGTGGTCGCGAGCACGCGCTAGCCTGGAAGCTTGCGCAAAGCGAGCAGGTCGACACAGTATTTGTTGCACCAGGCAACGCCGGCACCGCTGCAGAACCTTCGCTTAAGAATGTTGCGATCGACAATGGCGATTTCGAAGCGCTGGCCAACTTCGCCGCCAATAATGAGGTTGGTCTCACAGTAGTTGGCCCAGAGGCGCCGTTGGTGGCCGGCATCGTCGACTATTTTAGCCAGCGCGAGCTGCCCTGTTTTGGCCCCAGCGCCGCCGCCGCAGAGCTCGAAGGCTCAAAAACCTACAGCAAGGACTTTTTGGCCAGGCACAATATTCCAACCGGTGCCTACGCAACGTTTACCGTGCTCGATGAAGCGCTGGATTACTTGCAAAGCCAGGGCGCGCCGATTGTTGTTAAGGCCGACGGACTGGCAGCGGGCAAAGGTGTAATCGTTGCGCAAACGCTGGAACAAGCCGAAGCAGCGGTGCGCGATATGCTTGAGGGCAATAGTTTCGGCGAGGCCGGGCATCGCGTAGTAATAGAGGAGTTTCTTGAAGGCGAAGAGGCCAGCTTTATTGTGGTTAGCGACGGTGTGCACTGCGTGCCGATGGCGTCCAGCCAGGATCACAAGCGAATTGGCGAAGCGGATACCGGCCCAAACACCGGTGGCATGGGTGCTTATTCACCGGCACCGGTTGTAAACGACGCCATGCATGCACGCATCATGCGCGACATCATTCAACCCACCATTGTTGGTATGGCGGCAGACGGCAAGCCCTACACCGGTTTTCTTTATGCGGGGCTGATGATTACGCCGTCGGGCGAGCCTAAAGTGATTGAATTTAATTGCCGCTTTGGCGACCCGGAAACACAACCGATTATGCTGCGCCTGGAATCCGATCTGGCGGCCCTGTGTCTTGCCGCGCTACGCCAAGACGTCAAAGGCTGCGATGTGCGCTGGTCACCCAAGGCAGCGTTGGGCGTGGTGATGGCCGCAGCCGGCTATCCCGCCACGTACGCGAAAGGCGCAAAAATCAGCGGCTTGTCGCAAGCGGCTGATGCGGGCTGCAAAGTATTTCAAGCCGGCACCGCTGCGCAAGATGGCGCCACCGTTACCAATGGCGGCCGTGTATTATGTGTATGCGCGCTGGGTGATTCGATTGCACAAGCGCAACGCAAAGCCTACCGGGGTATTGATGCAATCCAATTCGAAGGCGCACAATACCGGCGCGACATCGGCTACCGGGCACTGCAAAAGTAAGCGCCGCCCTTCAGGAGCACGTACTGCGCTGCCATCACTGCTGCCAATTGCATAAGCATCCGCTTCACGGTAGCGCTCCAATAAACACATGGGTGCCCAAATGACTGCTGCGGATCATGGATCGATGTGGCTGGCCGCGGATGCACAGACCAGCTTGCCGGTGCTGCTTGTGTTCGCCACGATTGCCGGCACACTCGCGGTTGCCGCGGGTCTGCTCCGCGATGCCCGCCGCTTGCCTGTGGCTTGTTTGTACGTTGTCGCGCTGGCCTTACAGCTTCCCCTGTTAGCTCCAGGCCTTTTGCCGCAGCAAGTCTTGCTGTTCTCGCCGGGTTTTGCACTGTGTTTGTTGCCGATTGCGGCAGCCCTATTGGCTGCATTGGTTGTACAGTGCATGCCGGACTCAGAGCGACAACAAGCGCTGCGCCCCCTCGCCATTACCGCATGTGTGGCGCTGGCAATCGCAGCTTTGGCGACGCTGGCGCCTGTGTTATTCAACCCGGGCGCCTCCGCGCAGCCTGCTTTATATAACGTTTTGCTGCCAGTACAACTAGCAGCTAGCGCGCTTATCTACATCGCTTGCATTGGTCTTGCGTATCGCCAATTTAAAGCTGCACCGGATTTTATTGGCCCGCTGCTGCTGGCAACCGTGGCTAGCGGTTTGTTTGTGCTACGTGCAACAGCCGCCCTGGCGATGCCTGCACTTGCACCATGGCCAGTATCGTTGCTGTTACTAATTGATGCCAGTTGTGCATCATTGCTTGCGATGTTAATTACGGCCGCTGCAAAAAAATCTGCACACTCTGAAACACAAATTCGAACATCACAAAACAGTACAACTGCGCCGGCTCTGAGAATTAGCCGACACGATCTGCGTGCGCCGCTAAGCGACATTGTCGGACTCGCTGAATTGATTACCGACCAGCCACTGGATAAACAACAACGTGAATACCTGGTGATGCTAAACAATGCCGCGCGCAGGGCCTTGCAGCAGGTCAATGAGCTTTATCGCATTCCCGACCAGCCGGCAAATGAGGCCGACCAGATGCAAGCTGCAGGGCTAAACTTTCGCCCGGAACAGCTTATCGAAGAATGTTGCCAGCAATACAGTGATTACATGCAGGCCAGCGCGACAGGTTTAGTGGTCGATATTCACCAGAATGTGCCACGCATAATGCGTGGGGAACACATGGTATTGCGCGAGCTGATTTCGCTCTGCCTCAAACTCCTATTCGTAGAATGCAAACAAACCAGCTTGCTACTGGACATCGCCGCCCAAAACAAAAACCGGCTGCTGGTTCGCTTTCTATACCATGCGCCAGCCGCGATCCCGGCTGCTGTTACTGCGGGCAAAGACAGCGATACACTATCCGCAGCGATGGTGTTAGCGAGGGAACACGGCGGCTCAATCGAGCGACTGAAAGCCGATCCGGCGCATGCAAGCAGGCAGGGCAACCCGGCCAGTGCTGGCCTGCAAATCTCGTTCCCCGCGCAAGCAGACCGCCGCGGTGCTACGCGCGCCGCCTCGTCAGACATGCTCACCGGGCAGCGCGTGCTGGTGGTTGATGACAGCGAGGTGTCACTGCGGGTGATTAGTGCATACCTGAACAGGTGGGCACTGGATGTTTACACTGCCGACACAGCTAGCCACGCGGGCGCGCTGATAAAGAGCCAGCACGCCTTGGGGCAAGCTATAGACGCAGCGATTATCGATTTTAGATTGCCCGATGCCACCGGACTTGAATTTGTAGAGAGGCTTATATCTGACCAGGCAATCGTGCCGCTGCCGGCGTTTATCCTGATGTCTAATTCTGCGAACGCGATTAGCGCCAGAAGCGCACGCAATCATGGCATCCATCACGTGCTTGAAAAGCCTGTATTAGCGGAAACGCTACAACTCACATTGCTTGAATCGCTGTTTTTACGCGAATCGATCAGTGACGGATTTGGCCGCAATCAAGCCGGCGAGACCGCTGCACAGAAAAAACTTCGCGTGTTGCTGGTAGAAGACGACCCGATTAGCCGAAAAGTAACTGGCGCCTTGTTGCGCGCACAAGGCTGGGATCAAGATAACGCCATGGATGCAGCATCTGCCATCGCCGCGTTTGAAAAATCAAACTACGATATCGTGATCCTGGATTGCAACCTGCCCGATAGCTCGGGCTTCGACCTTGCTAGTGCGATACGCCGCATTGAAAAAAATCGCAGCCCGCTAACTAACAAGCGTGCAAAAATTTATTCGTTAAGTGCCGATGACGATCCACTACTTGCCGAAGCGAGTACCGAAGCAAAACTGGATGGCCATCTTGTAAAGCCTGTTACCGCCGGCGATCTCGAAATTATGCAGCACTCCTGCTAAGCAATGATGTTAAACCGCCCAGGCTATTTACAAGTTCAAAGCACGGCCCGCCAATGTGCAAGCTTCTGCTCGTATGGCATCGCCGCGTGCGCCGGGCTGGTAGATGGCATGCGCATCGAATCAACCAACTGCAAGTGCTGCGGCAGTTCTGGTATAACGAATTTTTTGTAAAGGCTCTCGGCTTTTGCGCCATTGAACAACAGTGCGGAGATATGCGGGTGCGCGGAAAAAAAGGCCGGGAAATCATTCGCAACCACACTCTGGCTATCGATACTGGAATCGAGGCTACCCGCTCGATGGCAGCGGCCAACCACATCCCATAATGCAACACCCTGTTGACGAATATTCGTAAGGCGTATCGGGTACGGGCCATGGCGGTCGAATTGGTAAATGTCTGCCATGATCGCCCAAAAACTATTGCGCGGGTGCGCGTAATATTGCTGTTGTTGCAATGACCTGGCACCTGGCATGCTGCCCAATACAAGTACGCGTGCATCCGGGGCTGCGACGGCGGCCAGGCCAGTAAGCTTTGCTACGGCCATTTATTCTGAACGCAATGAGGCGATAGTTGCCCCCGCGCATTCTCGCACCCTGCTCGACTCCATCTTTTCCAGCAATGCATCTACGCGCGCATCGAAACTTAACTGCTGGTTGTCTTTTTCGTAGCTACCGGTTCTGCGTACCGACTGCAAAAGCGTAACTACTTCGAGCCTATCCAGCGGGCTGGCCGGGTATAGCTGGTCTTGCTCGCTAGAACGCACCAGGTAGCCCGCCTCGACCAAGGTATCGATACAATCATCAACCAGGTAGGGAGGCAATTTTAATTCGCTGGAAATTGCGCGCGCGCACCATGGCTCATTGGTTTTTTCGAATCGGTCAGCCACCATGCACATAATGCTTAACGCAAGCTTTTCAGCATTCTCAAAACTCAACTGCTTGTGCTGTTGCTGGACGCGCAAATACTCGGGACACTGGTGGTAGAAGGTAATGCTTGCGCCAACCAAAAGCACTAGCCAGCCGAGGTACAGCCACACCATAAGAATAATAATCGACGCAAACGCCGAGTAAATGGCGATTTGATTGGCGGAGTTGGCAACAAAGGTAGCGATGCCCCAACCCATAATCTTCCAGATAACAGCGGTTACCAAGCCACCAATAAAGGCCGAACCCAAGCGTACGCGGGTATTGGGCAGAAACGCGTAAATAAACGCGAACCCGGCTGCCATAATCAGGTACGGCAACGCGTAGCCTAGCAGTGCCATCAATTGGTCACCCATTGGCATTGCAGAAACTGTGCGTGCAATTTCCGAGGCGTGCATGGAGGTAGTTATTGCAGCCGACAGAAATATCAGTAGCGGGCCAACGAAAACGACACTGAGGTAATCACGCAATCGATGTGAAAGATCGCGCGACCTGGAAATTTGCCAGGTATAGTTAAACGCCGCCTCAATTTTATGCATCATTGAAACAACGCTATATAGCAAGATCGCAAAGCCAACCGAGCCGAGCACACCCACATTGACATTGTCGATAAACTCCATAATTTTATCGACAATCTCAAAACGCTTGTCGCCAAGGTCAATCAAAGCCTCAAGCAACGCCGGCTTTACGCGATTGTGCAACCCGAAGCCCTTCAACACCGAGAATACCAGCGCAATCATTGGTACAATCGCAATCACGGTTGTATACACGAGGCTCATCGCGCGCATGCTGACATGCCCGTCACGTAAATCACGCCAGACCGCGAGCACAATTCTCAGAGCGGCTATTGCCCCGCGTTTAACCACATTGCCCCGCTCGGCCCTCTCACTCCACAGCCAGGCATTAAATTCGTCGGTTTTTTTTCGCCACTCGTCAATCATTTAAATATCGCTTAATCTGTTAGCCCCGTGCAGATACCGCACCGGGAAGGAAAAATTCGTTGCGCTGATTATACTAGCGCAACGCCGCGCAAATGTGCTGGCGACCTGCGCCACTTTTCGGGATAATCTGCACCCCCCCCACTCACAAAGCGCCCACTCGCCTGCAAAGGAAGCCACGCTCGTGCCCGATAGCCAATTAAGCAACAGCCTGCACGATCGCTTTATCGCCAATCTCGATTTTCTCGCAAGCAACGACGCTGCCGAGCAGCTCGCGCAGATTAACCGCGGTATCGAAAAAGAGGGTTTGCGGGTTAACCAGGCACATGAGCTGGCCACAACACCGCACCCGCAGTTACTCGGATCAGCGCTAACCAGCAGCTGGATCACTACCGATTTCAGCGAATCGCTGCTCGAGTTCATTACTCCGGTGCACAAAAATATTCATGACTCGCTGGATTTTCTGGCCGATGCGCATGGCAAAGTTGCGTCCCTGATTGATAACGAGGACATTTGGGCGGCCAGTATGCCCTGCGCGCTGCCAACAGACGAAAAAATTCCCCTGGCACAGTACGGAAACTCAAACATCGGCACCATGAAAACTGCCTATCGCCGCGGCCTTGGCTATCGCTACGGCAGGGCCATGCAAACGGTGGCCGGCGTACACTACAATTTTTCGTTGCCAGACGCGTACTGGAACCTTGAATATGAGCGCTATTGCAATCAGCTCAACCAAGCCGATACCGCCGCCGGAACTTTTTCCAACACCCGGCTACGTCACTATACCGATACGCGCTACCTCGACCTGATCAGGAATTTCCGGCGCAACTATTGGCTGTTAATTTATTTGTTCGGCGCAGCGCCCTGCGTCGACGCAAGCTTTCTCGAAGGCCGGCCGCATAATCTCGATAAAACAGGCACGCGCGATTACGGAATGCCACACGCAACCTCGCTGCGGATGGGCGACCTTGGCTATCAAAGCGCAGTACAAAAATCGCTTTTTGTATGTTACAACGAGCTAAATAATTATATTGCTACGCTGCAGGGTGCAATTAAAACGCCTTATCCTGCTTATGAAAAGATTGGCACACTCGTGGATGGCGAGTACCGCCAATTATCTACCAGTGTGTTGCAAATAGAGAACGAATTTTACTCGGCCGTGCGTCCCAAACGAGTCACGCAGTCTGGCGAAAAGCCGCTGCACGCGCTACGCGACAGGGGCATACAGTACATTGAAGTCAGGTGCATGGATATTGACCCTTTTGCGCCGCTGGGTATTAGCGAAGAAACGATTCGCTTCCTGGATACTTTCCTGGTTTTTTGTCTCGCTTATCCTAGCGCACAGTGTGACGAAGCAGAGTTCAGGCGCATTGGTGAAAACCAGGCACGCATCGTTAAGTTTGGCCGCGACCCCGATCTACAGTTAGACCAACACGGCAAGCTTATCAATGCGCGGCAATTGGCGGCAGATTTACTGGGCAAGATGCAAGGCGTTGCCGATGCACTGGATTGTGCCAACCAAAACACGAAGCCCAACGTAAAAGCCAACCAAAAACATGCCAGCGCGCTTGCTACCCAGCGTGAAAAAATTGAAGACCAATCGCTCACGCCAGCAGCACGCTTGTCGCACGAGCTGCAGCAAAGCGGCTCGAGCTTTTTAGAATTTACCGCTGCGCAATCTGCGCGATTTATGCAGCAACATCGCGCGCGCAATATATCTTCGCAACGCAACAATGCGTTTAATAATGAAATAGCTGCTTCGCAGAAACTACAAAAAGAAATAGAACAAAACGATTCAATGAATTTCGATGAATTTCTCAAACAGTACTACTCGCGCTAAACCTCTGCCGGGTTGAGATGAATTATCTCGCACATTTCCACCTCGCCGGCGACGACCCGGGACTGCTTATTGGCGCGCTGCTAGGTGATTTTGTGAAGGGAGAGATTGGCAGCAAAACATTTCTGTCCGCCGCCAGGTTCGATGTACTGCCTGAACAAACGATCGCCGGTATTGCGCTACACCGTTCGGTAGACGCAAACTTCGACACGCTCGAAGATTTGCTGGCCTTTCGCGCAAGCATGGATCCTTCGAGCAGGCGCTATCACGGCATTGCGATAGACTTAATGTTTGATTATTTACTGAGTAGAAGCTGGGGTACCTTTCACGATGGCACGCTCGCACAGTACAGCGATGCTATTTTTGAACTACTTGAAAAACACGAACATGCGTTTGGCACCGATGCCCGGGCGTTTAGCCAGCGACTGCGCGAACATCGGTTACTGGAAAAATATCGTGAGCCAGAAATTATACGCCGCATTGCCGAAGGCATCGCCAAGCGTCTTGGCAACAACACACTTTGCGTACAACTGGATGCCTTGCTTGAGGATGAGCGCCACGCTATGGCGCACTTCGAAAGAATTTACCCGACAATGCAGCAGATCGCCAGGCAGCGCGCGTCAGTGCTAGCACGCGAGGATTTTCATATTACAAACCGCTAGCGATGCGCCACAAAACTGGTAAAAAGCAAGTCCTCAACGTGACTGGCCTTATCTTCTTGTTCAAGTATTTTTGATACTGCCTCCAGCGATTGCTTGCGCAATGCTTCCTTACCCTCCGCGCTGCCAATCGACTCGCGCGTTTGTACAGCAAAAAGACTTAGCAAAGTATCTTTTATGTAGGGCATGTGGCGATTCACCTGGCTTTCACCCGCACCGCCCAAAACTCTTAAAGTCACCTGCACCTTCATGTAACGCAGACGTGCGCTGCTGCCATAGTTAGTTACGAACGGCGGTTTAATTTCTACATAACGAGAAACTGCAGATTCACCCTCCTCTTCATCCTCGGCATAGGCAGGAGCCGCACCCATACCGAGCACAATAGCGCTTAACAAAAGTACGAGCCATCCGCGTTGCCACGGTGCCTGTATGTCGTAAACCATCATCGCGATTAACTCCGTAGCTACGAGTAAATGATTTTTAGCTGATCTGCGGCATTTTAGACTCGACAATCTTTAAATTAATGTCTTTGGCCAAGCCGAACCGGGAACACAACATGATCTTGTCAGTCAGTATACAAGCAATATGGACAATCGACACGAGCTTGCTTTAAATTGCGAATCGCAAGCAGAAGGCGCGTGGCTGATATACTCTTTATAAGGTGTTAGCTACAACACCAAGCCATCAATCCGGACCGAGCAATGTTACTAAGCCTTTTTAAACCCGCCGTAATTCGCTGGGAGATTTTTCTGGCCGTTGCCGGCTTGCTCGGCTTTGGTTACTACCTGCAGTATGTGGAAGGGCTGGAGCCCTGTCCGCTGTGCATAACCCAGCGATTTTTCCTGTTTCTCTGCGGCATGCTTGGGCTCGTCGCGGCGCTTCACAAGCCGGGTGTTATAGGCGCGCGGGTTTACGCCGCATTGGGTGTTGCGGTTGCAGGGGCGGGAAGCTTTTTTTCTATTCGCCAGCTACACCTGCAAAGCCTGCCGGAGGACCAGGTGCCCGCCTGCGGCCCCAGCCTGGAATTTATTCTGGAAACTTTCCCGCTTACCGAAGCAATTAGCATTTTGCTGCGTGGCGATGGCAATTGTGCGGAGGTCGCCTGGACTTTTCTCGGCTTGAGCATCCCGGCGTGGACCTTGGTCGCGTTTGCCGGCCTCGCGATCGGGTGGTTACTGCAATTACGCAGCCAGGCCCCAAGAATTTAATCGCTTCGAATAAATCTTTACCAGTAAACTTTGGCTTAAACGGTAAGTTAGTGCTTACTTACTAATTAAGTACAGACCACTCCCGCGCTCGCGCCAGGCCAATCGAACGTACTATTCGATGGCAAAAAAATTAATAAAAATCAAATAAATACAAATATATCCTAAAATTGGCGTTAATTAATGCGGGGCTTTTTTCTTGTTCGGTAGCCAGTGCTTTCCTAAACTGATTCCAGCCCTATCGCTTTACAAGGCGCCAGGCAGTCGAAACGTAATATCACAAAGATAATGCCTAGCAGGTCGCAAAATTGGGCTAGGCTAAATAGACGGGTTCGCAAAAGACGGGCACCAGGCGCGGCAGCAGTTTTTCGCGACCAAATTAACAAAATCTTTAGTTAGGGTGGGGAACATGCTAGAAAAATGTAAAGACTCCGGCGAGCGCTGGGGCGGTGTATCCAAGATTCTGGAAGGCTGGCTGCAACAACGCCAGGAATTGATTGTCGAGTTTTGCACCGTAAGTGGTGTGCACGAGCTCGCGAGCAATAGTAGTGACCCCGACGAAGGCCTGCAGCGATTCTGCGAGTTGATGGTCGACTACGTATCTGCCGGCCACTTTGAAGTGTACGACCAACTCATCCAGGAAGCCGAAGAATTCGGTGATAGTGCAGCGCTGGACTTTGCGAAAAAAATCTACCCGCAAATTAGCACCACCACCGAGAAAGTTTTGCAATTCAACGACGCACTTGATGGCATGTTGAATCGCGAAGCAGGCTGTGCAAGCCTGGCACATGAATTATCGCTAATCGGTGAAACACTGGTCGCTAGATTTGAGCTCGAAGACCAGCTAGTTGAGCAACTCCACTACTCACACAAATCACAAGTTGTGGGTGCCTAAGCCAAAAACCCATGTGGCTTCTTTATTGCCGGTACAAAAACGCAGCAATCTTTTAAAAAACAGCGAACGCACCTTGCGGTGCCTTCGCTGTTTTTTTGTTTGAGCATTAACAGCATGCCTTGCAAAATACTTAATCCCGATTGGCCTCGCGAGGGCCAGTTGTTAGTATGCGCAAAAGAAGCTGCCAACCGGAAGCTACGCAATTGGCCAATTCAATAGTCACCTCGCTGCAGATTTTTCGCGCGCGCTGTAGATCGGCTGCGGGCGCAAACAAGGCTGTAATAAAACACTGGCCACAACCATTATTCATTATCGGCCTGTTAACAACCATGGCAGCGTGCTCGCCCAAGGGGCCAGAGCAAAGCCACACTATGGCCGTGCAAGGCCTATACAGCGCCAGTTTTTCGCACGATGCGAAGTTCGCGATAGTCGGCTCCATCAATCATGGCGGTAGTTTGTGGAATTTTTTTTCCAATGAAAGAAAATATAACTGGAACCACAAGCAGGGAGAATCTTCACAAATTGTCGCTTCGGCGATGTCCATCGACAACCGCTATGCGCTAACCGCCAAGCCACAGACTATGGTGCTGTGGGATATGCAAAGCGGTGCGGCAATTACTTATTGGACCGCGCCTAGCGAAATTCTTGATGTAGACCTGTTGCCCAATGCCGAACTCGCTCTGCTGGGCCTGGTCGACCACAGCGCGGCGCTGTTCGACGTGAAAAACGGCGGCGTACGCCAGGTGTTTTACCACGATGGAAGGGTTAACTCGGTGGCTTACGATCCGAATTCGGCGCTTGTATTAAGCGGTTCGGACGACTTTAGCGCGCGGCTTTGGAGTACGCGCACCGGCCGGGAGTTGCGGCGCTGGGAGCACAGCGATGAAGTGCAGCTGGTGGAGTTCTCGCCCGATGGCAAGCGTGCGTTTACCATGGCCAAGTACGACCAGGCTGCGGTTTGGGATACTGAAGACGGCCGCTTGATTAACCGCATACCACTTTATTCGTCAGCACTGCGGCGCGGGCAAACCTTTACCGCCGCTGCATTTTCAAGCGACGGCAGGCAGTTGCTCACCGGCACTGCAAACCGCGATATACAGTTGTGGGATGTAGCGAGTATGCAGCGCATCAAACAATGGCGCGCGCCACGCAGGCACCCTGCCTCGCCCAACACCGCGGCAGTTTTAGCACTGGCGTTCGGCCCGCAAGAGAATTACCTGGCGATTACCTCAGATGGCATGGCGCACAAGCTGCGCTAGTCTTGCACCGCTACTCAGCGGCCTTGTTGGCCGGCTCGATACCCAACAATTCAACATCAAAAATCAGCGCCGAATTCGGCTCGATGCGATCACCCGCACCGCGCTCACCGTAGCCGAGTTCGGGGGGAATCGTGAGTTGGTACTTGGCGCCAACTTTCATGAGTTGCAATGCTTCGGTCCAGCCCGCAATCACGCCGTTGACCGGGAAGGTGGCAGGTTCACCGCGCTGTAGCGAACTATCGAACACCGTGCCATCAATCAGGCGCCCTTCGTAGTGCACGGTAACGGTATCTTCAGCGGCCGGGCTGTCGCCCTCACCTTCTGCCAACACTTTGTATTGCAAGCCACTGTCGGTGGTAACCACGCCATCGGCACTTGCGTTCTGCTCAAGAAATACACTGGCAGTTTGCTTGTTCTTATCCATTATTGCCGTGCGCGCTTCCATCTGGCTTTGCTGGGCCTCTTGCTGGGCAGCCATTAATGTTGCCTGGATATCTTCCTGGGTCATGCGTTGCACGCCTTCAATCGCATCGTAAAAACCCGCGTTAAAAAACGAGTGATCGATTTCCAGCTTCGAGGCTTTGACACTTGTGCCCATACTTTGGCCAAGCGCATAGCTTTTTTTCGCCAGCCCCGACTCGGGAATCTCCGAGGCTCGCGGCAGCCCCTGCTGGCTTTGTTCACAGGCAATCAGGAAGGTAGAAATCACGGCCAAGCCGGCCGCAGAGCGAATTGCTTTCATGTTGCTGTCCTAAATAAGGTTGTCGAACGCGCGCAGCGCGGCAAGGCGACGCAGCCTAACCAGCGCGGTGGCGTTTGTCGAGCGCAGTAGTTCGCGTTTCGCGGTGAAAAAATTCGCTAGCGGGCTTCGGGGGGCATTTCGCGTGCTTTTTTGGCTTGTTCAAGCAATGCGGGCAAGCTTTTCAGGACGTCGCCAGCCTTGCTGAAGTCGCCGCCAATCAAAGCCTCCAAACCGGCATTGTCGACCGCGGGCTGGGCGCCGGATGCCGAAGCCAAACTCCCGGAGACGTTGTCGCGTTCGCGCAGCAAGGTTGCCCTGCCGCCTGTACGACCATTGTCCTTGCTCACAGGCCGGGTGCCGTCCTGTACAAAGCGGTCGGCGGGGATCTCCAGGGTGTTCCCGGTTACGTCGATGGCCTTGGCGCCATCCACCGGCCGGTCGCTGAAGTGCAATGTACCGTTCGCATCGCGCCAACTATAAACCTGCGCTTCGGCATTAGCCCGCACGGCATCGGTGCCTTTGCCCGCGAGCTCGCTCGCCAGGGCTGTGGCACGCTGGCCGGCATCACCGGCAGATTCCAGTAAATCATTAGGGATCCAGTCGCTTATCGACATAATAGGCTTACCGTCCGGGCCTTTTATCAGCATCGGTGCAACCAGCAGCGCACCGAGTACCGCCAGCCATTTAAAGGTAAACCATTTCATGATGCGCTCCCTTTCGCCACCGGGGGCGAGCCCTCGCAAACCGTCTATTTATTCAGTTTAGCGTCTTTCAGGGCAATTTAGCAGCGTCACAAGGCGAGTTGTGATGCAGCAGCATTTGACCGCTGGCTAGCGCCGGCGCCAAATGCGCCCGCGACTCTGGTAAAATGCGGCTGGATTTCCAAGCGACATCTCCGCTCGACACCCCTGCACGCCAAGTCCTGTCGCGGTCGGTGCTAGCGTTGGTTTCTATGCTTCGTGCCTGTTTCTTCTACCTGTTGCTGTTTTCAATATGAATGCCCAATGTCTATGAATAGCGAGCATATCGAACTCGAAAGCAAAATTGCGTTTCTGGAAAAAAGTGTCGCCGAGCTTTCCGACGCGCTCTACCAGCAGCACCAGCAAATCGAAACCCTGCGTGAACAGGTAGATAAATTTGGCGACCAGTTTAAATCGCTAAACGCCAATAGCGATATCGACCCTGCGTTCGAAAAACCGCCGCACTACTGAACAAGTCTCGTACCTTTACGCGCAACAAAGCGCCCGCTTATATGTCCTCCGTATTTCAAAAAATACTTGATCGCCTGCTTGGTGAGAAACACGAGCAACGTAAAACCCGCGTCGGGCTGGCGCTGGGTGGCGGGGCGGTGCTTGGCGCAGCCCATATCGGTGTGTTGAAAGCACTGGAAGAGAACGATATTAAACTCGAGGCGATTACTGGCACCAGCATCGGCGCTTTCATTGCAATACTCTACGCCTTCGGCATTCCGGCCGCCGAGATTGAAGAACAGGTAAAGGAAATGGGCTGGCTGGACGTAACCAATTTCAAGCTATCGCGATTTGGCTTGCTAAGCAACGAAAAGCTCGCGCGCACATTGCATGACATGATCGGTGACGTTGATTTTTCCGAAGCGAATATTCCGCTTGCCGTTGTTGCTACCAACATCGGCAGCGGTAAAGTACGGATATTGAAAGAAGGTGACGTTGCACTGGCTGCAATGGCCAGCACTTGCGTGCCAGCAGTATTTGCACCGGTTGAGATCGACGATGAAATGTTGGTAGATGGCGGGCTGGTTGAAAACGTGCCGCTATCGCCGCTGGATGGCCTGGGCGCAAACTTCAAAATTGCGGTAGACCTGAATGCCAGGCGCCAGTACGAAAAACCCGGTGATATTATCGATGTACTGATGAATGCGCTGGATATCGCTATCGACAACAGCACGCGCTTGCAAACGCGTGAAGTCGACTTGCTTATTAAGCCTAAGGTTTTTCACTTTAGCCGCACCGACACCGAGAATGTTGGGCACATTGTCGACGAGGGCTACCAGGCTACACAGGCTGAATTAAAAAAACACCCTATTAAAAAAGCGCGCTCAAGATCGCTGCCAGGCAAAAAATCTACGCACAATAGCTAGCAGCTTTTCGGGTTTGCGTGCCTTACGCCACTCACCGGCAACGAATTTATTTGCCTCACCCAGGGTTGGATAAATATGAATCGTGCCGAGAATATCGCCAAGCTTGCCACCGCGCTTCATGGTGGCAATAAATTCATTAAGCATTTCACCAGCGTGATAACCAACAATAGTTGCGCCCAATATTTTGTCCTTACCGGGCGGCGTTAAAACTTTAACGAAACCGGCCGCTTCACCATCGGCTATCGCGCGATCCAGGTCAGACAGGTCATAGCGGGTAACTTCGTAATTGATGCCCTGCTTGTTAGCCTCGCGCTCGTTTAATCCCACGTGCGCAACTTCAGGGTCGGTAAAAGTTGCCCAGGGAATCACGCTGTAGTCAACGCGAAACCGCTTGAAGCTGCCAAACAAGCCATTCACCGCTGCATACCAGGCCTGGTGCGATGCCGTGTGGGTAAACTGGTAGGGCCCCGCAACATCCCCTACCGCATATACATTAGGGAATTTGGTGCGCAGGAAGTCGTCTACCGGCACCGTACCACCGCGACCGGTTTCTACACCAAGTTGCTCAAGCCCGATACGCTCGGTGTTGGCCTGGCGACCCACCGCCATCAGCGCATGCGAGAATTCGATATGGCGTGCCTCACCTGCGTGATCGGCAATTACCCGGCACTGGCCGTGGTTATTTTCGAAGCGCTTGATATCGTGCTGCATGGCAAAGGAAATGCCTTCGCCCGCTAGACGTTGTCGCACATAGTCGCCAACTTCGCAGTCCTCTCGCGCCAGCACCTGCTCGCCATGGCTTAGTATGGTTACCTTGCTGCCCAACCTGGCAAAGGCCTGCGCCAGTTCACAACCGATCGGGCCTGCGCCGATAACCAGCAAGTGCCCAGGCTGCTCGCGCAGCTCCCAAATGGTATCGGAATTAAATAGTGGAATTTGGTCTGCGCCTTCGATGCTGAGCATACGCGGCCGCCCGCCGGTGGCAATGACAATATTGCGCGCGGTAATTTCGCGGCCATCCACTTGCACAGCCCAGGGCGAAACCAGCGTTGCATTGCCCTGCACACAATCGACACCCAGCGACGTATAGCGCTCTACCGAGTCATGCGGCTCAATAGCGGCAATTGCATCGCGTACGCGCTGCATCACCGCGGTAAAATCAGTTTGCGGCTCGGCAGCTTTTAAACCAAACTCATCGGCGCGGCGAATATAGTGCGCGATCTTGGCCGATCGCAACAATGTTTTGCTCGGCACGCAACCCGTATTAAGACAGTCGCCTCCCATTTTTTCCCGCTCTACTAGCGTTACCGAGGCACCAACCTGTGCAGCAATATAGGCACTCACGAGCCCGCCGGACCCGGCGCCAATAACCAGCATGTTGGCGTCGAACTGGCGTGGCTTTTTGAACGGCGCATAAACTTTTCGCGCGCGCACAAAATCTGCAAAGCGCCTGGCTAATAATGGAAAAACACCCAGCAACACAAACGCGGCAATTAGCCCCGGCGTCAGGATAGGCTCGCCTGCACTCACCTTGCCCAGCGCGGTGCCGGCATTCACATACACGATGGTTCCAGCCAGCATGCCTAGCTGGCTAACCCAGTAAAAAGTCCAGCCGCGCATGGACGTGAGCCCCATCACCAGGTTAATCAGCGCAGGCGGAAAAATTGGCACCAGCCGCAAGGTAAACAAATAGAACGCGCCATCGCGCTGCACACCGTCATCAATACTTTGCATGCGTTGGGCAAATCGTTGCTTGACCCAGTCTCTTAGCAGGTAGCGTGCAGCCAGAAACGCGAGCAACGAGCCAATGCTGCTGGCAAATGAAACCGACACAACACCCCAGCCCAGGCCAAACAGTGCGCCGCCTGCCAGCGTAAGTACCGCACCGATAGGTAGTGCTAATGCAAAACTGGCTGCATATAGGGCAGAAAACAGCAATAGCGAGGGGAAAAAGTTTTTTGCAACATAAGCCTCCAGCTCGGCTTTGCGTGCAAGAAAGTTATCCAGCGTGAGCGTCTGTCCAAGATCAAAAGAAAACCATACTGCTAGCAAGGCCGCGATCAACAACGCAAATAACATTTTTTTCATGGTGTTACCCGTTACACTGTCTTTTATAGCGCGTGCCGGGTTCGCCAGCAGGCCGGTTATATGCTTATATTAAATTCGCTTAAATAAATCTGGCTTGCGCCATTGCAAATGCAGTTTTTACCCCCAACATGATATTGCACGGCGTATGCAGCCCACGGACAGCGTGACCTCCATGCAGGAGCCGTTAAACTTGCATCCGGGTGGCGGGGTGATAGCATAGCCCGAAAGCAGCTTGGTTCGGCGTGTGTTTGGCTGCGCGAAAAAATTTTGTAAATGCGGAGATTCCCAATGAGTGATGCCATTGTACATGTTACTGACGACTCCTTTGAGCAAGAGGTGGTTAATGCCGATGTGCCGGTGCTAGTCGACTACTGGGCCGAGTGGTGCGGACCCTGCAAGATGATTGCACCGGTGCTTGAAGAAATTGCCGATAACTACAATGGCAAGATCAAGGTCTGCAAAATTGATGTCGACGCGCACAAGGAAATCGCCAAGAAATTTAATGTGCGCGGCATTCCCACACTGATGGTCTTCAACAAGGGCGAAGCGCAAGCATCCAAGGTTGGCGCGCTGTCAAAATCCCAGCTGGAAGCCTTTATCGACGGCGCAATAAGCACCTGACACACAGTGCGCCGGGTCCGGAACCACTCGTCGCAGAGCCGTTAATATTCACGCAAATGTGCTGGACGACCACCAACATCGGTGCTAAAGTTCGTCCATAAGCTCTTGTCAAACGCTCAATTCTCCTTGTTTCGCTTCCCGTCCAGCCACGCTTCCTAGAAGAGCAGCCGGCGGAATTGTTCCCGCAAATTTAGCGAACGCCTTCGGGCTAAATTTCCCAGTCAAGTTTTGATCCAGGTTTGACGATTTTGCAGCTTGAAACAGAACAAAAAAACAATGCACGTAAAGCGGGATGAAAACATTTGGATTGCTAGGTTGGAATTAGCCTGATCAATATCCGCGCAGCACTCCACCAAAACATTAAACTTTGCTCAATGCCCAACGGTTAAACCATTTCACACGCTACTTTGCAGCGCCGGTAATCGGCTCTTCTTTGCATCTACCGCCGCCCCTGTGCGATCTCCCAATTCACTAATCCGCCTATAAAACACTATTCGCTATGAACCTGACCGACCTGAAAACCAAGCCTATCTCCGAGCTCGTTAAAATCGCCGAGGAGCGGGGGCTCGATAACGTCGCACGCTCGCGCAAACAGGACATCATCTTTTCGATCCTGAAAAAACATGCCAAGAGCGGTGAAGACATTTATGGCGACGGCGTACTTGAAATACTTCAGGACGGCTTCGGCTTTTTGCGCTCAGCCGACAGCTCCTACTTGGCCGGGCCCGACGATATTTACGTCTCGCCAAGCCAGATACGGCGCTTCAACCTGCGCACCGGCGATACGATTTCTGGCAAGATTCGTCCGCCCAAAGATGGCGAAAGATACTTCGCGCTATTGAAAGTTAACGAAATAAACTTCGACAAGCCCGACAACTCCAAACAGAAAATCCTGTTCGAAAACCTCACTCCGCTGTTCCCCGATGAACGCCTGACGCTGGAAACGGGCAACGGCAGCACCGAGGATCTTTCCGGGCGCATTATCGATTTGTGCGCACCGATTGGCCGAGGCCAACGCGGCCTGATTGTTTCCCCACCCAAAGCGGGTAAAACCCTAATCTTGCAACACATGGCGCAGGCAATCATCCGCAATAACCCGGAATGCTACGTTATCGTATTACTGATCGACGAGCGTCCCGAGGAAGTTACCGAGATGGAACGCTCGGTGCGCGCGGCCGAAGTTATTGCCAGCACCTTCGACGAACCGCCCGCAAGACACGTGCAGGTGGCGGAAATGGTTATCGAAAAAGCCAAACGCCTAACCGAACACAAAAAAGACGTCATTATATTGCTCGACTCAATTACGCGCCTGGCGCGCGCCTACAATACGATTGTGCCCTCCTCGGGCAAGGTTCTAACCGGTGGTGTTGATGCGCATGCGCTTGAACGACCGAAGCGTTTTTTTGGTGCTGCGAGAAATATTGAGGAAGGCGGCAGCTTAACTATTATTGCCACTGCGCTGATCGACACTGGCTCAAAAATGGATGAAGTTATTTACGAAGAGTTTAAAGGCACGGGCAACATGGAGCTGCACCTCGACCGCAAAATTGCCGAGAAGCGTGTTTACCCCGCCATCAACGTGCGCCGCTCAGGTACACGCCGCGAAGAATTACTTACCGCCGACGAAGAACTGCAGCATATGTGGATACTGCGCAAGCTGTTGCATTCAATGGAAGACACACCGGCGATCGAGTTTCTTATCGACAAGCTAAAAGACACCAAAACCAACGAAGAATTTTTTAAATCGATGAAGCGTCAAAAGACCGGCAAGATTGCATCGTAGAAGCTAAAAAGAAAAAAGGGGTCAGACACGCACTTCGTGTCTGACCCCTTTTTTCTACAAATCAAATAATTTGCTGCGGTAGTAGCGCAACTCTTCGATAGAATCGCGAATATCGTCCATTGCCAAATGGTTGGATGATTTTTTCATGCCCTCCAGTACACTGGGCTTCCAGCGCCTGGCCAGCTCTTTCAGGCTGCTAACATCAAGGTTGCGGTAGTGAAAAAAAGCTTCGAGCCGCGGCATGTAGCGGGCGAGAAACCGCCGATCTTGGCAAATGCTGTTACCGCACATGGGTGAATGACCCGCCTCCAAGTGCTTTTGCAGGAACGCGATTGTTTCGCGCTCCGCTTGCTCTACGCTTACCAAGCTCTCGCGAACCCGCTGCGTGAGGCCTGAACTACCATGCTGGCGGGTATTCCACTCATCCATATCCAGCAGCGCCTGCTCCGGCTGGCTAATCGCAAACACCGGGCCCTCGGCAATGGTTTTGAGGTCGGCGTCGGTGACTATGGTGGCGATCTCAATAATTAGATCCCGCTCTGGCACCAGCCCGGTCATTTCCAGGTCGATCCAGATCAGGCGATTCAATTCTTGCATTGCTTCAACTCCAATTCTCCAGTTACTAGTATAACCAGCACACCGCTATGAAATTGCGTGCATAATATGCCTGATAAAGCTGCTGCGTTAAATTCGACTGGAAAAATGCAGCCTCCACAATTAGCTCACAGGCCTTTAGCTGCACTTTCCTGGAATGGCAAAACGTAAACTCAGCCACAGGCAATCTGCGCGCATCGCCAAGAGCCAGCAGGCGCTGGCCAACGATGCCGGGGACCTGTCGACCGGGCTGGTGATTGCGCATTACGGCGGCGAGATCGACGTGGTAGAACAAGCCCAAATCGGTGACCCGGGCGCCTCCGCTACCCGCTGCAAACTAAGGGCAAACCTGCCGCCGGTTGTCTGCGGCGATCGGGTGTCCTGGCGCGAAGCCAACTCCAGTACCGAGGCAGCTGTGGTCGAGGCGCTGCTGCCCCGGCATAGCGTTATATCGCGCCCGCGCCCATACAGTGTTGCCAAACCGATCGCTGCCAATATCGATGTCATCGTGCTGGTTATTGCGCCCGAGCCTGCGCCTATCGCCAACCTGCTGGACCGCTACCTTATTGCGGCGGCCAACGCCAATATCCCTGTAACGATTCTTATTAACAAGCAGGACTTGCTGGATGAGAAAAAAGTAAGCGCTGCACGCAGCGACGAAGTTATGCAGTTGGCTGCACTGTACTCCGAGCTTGGCTATAAGGTGTTGCAATACACCACCGTGGATACGCAATGCGCCACCACATCGCTCGATGCGGCACTGAATGGCAAGACCGCCATATTAGTAGGCCAATCGGGGGTTGGAAAATCATCGATTATCAATGCGCTATGTGGCAACGCTATAGCGGCAATTGGTGATATTTCTTCGGCCAACACCAAAGGCCGGCATACAACAACCAACGCGCAACTGTATTTTATACGCGGCAAGCAAACTGGTAGCAGCGCGGTTATCGACTCGCCTGGCATCCGCGAGTTTGCATTGTGGCATCTCGAAGAGAACGATATCATTGCGGGCATGCCCGAGTTTTACGAAAAGACGCTGCAATGCCGCTTCCGGGATTGCGAACATGGCGTTAGCGATGGCTGTGCACTGCAGGCAGCGATTGATAACAACGAACTCCACCCTTCGCGGGTATCCAGCTATCGACACATCCTCGCCAATCGGGATCGCTAAAATAATGCCCTGGAATGTTTTTTTACGCAACTAGCACAGCAGCACCAAAACATTAACGCCTAACGGAAAACCCGCCATGACAGTGTTGCAAAGGCTATTCATTGCCACGCAGTACCTGATTCCCCAACATCTGCTGTCGAGGCTGGCTGGCTATCTGGCCGATACTAATATCACCTGGTTAAAGAATTTCCTGATCGTGCGCTTTATCGCCCACTACGATGTGGATATGAGCGAGGTAGAGCTTGGCGACCCTACTGAATTCAGCACTTTTAATGAATTTTTTACCCGTGCGCTGAAACCAAGCGTGCGCCCGATTGAGCGCAGGCCAAATAGCATTGTTGCACCTGCCGATGGTGTGGTTAGTGAAGCAGGAGAAATTGTTGCGGGCACATTACTGCAAGCCAAGGGTCAGCACTTTCAATTGCAGGCCTTGCTAGGTGGTGACAAAGAGCTAGCCGCCGAATTCGACGCCGGCAATTTTGTTACGGTGTACCTGTCACCTCGAGATTACCACCGCGTGCATATGCCTATTGAGGGTACCTTGAGAAAATCTATTTATGTGCCGGGTGAGCTGTTTTCGGTAAACAATACCACCGCCGAACACGTGCCCAATTTATTTGCCCGGAATGAAAGACTGGTTTGCGTATTCGACCACCCGTCAACGCCCTTTGTGCTGGTATTGGTTGGCGCGGTGATCGTTGCAGGCATAGAAACGGTGTGGAGCGGCCAGGTCACGCCCAAGGCAAAAAGTGCTTGCATAAGCGATTACTCGCGCGCCATCTTGCTCGACAAGGGTAGCGAGATGGGCCGCTTCAAACTCGGCTCCACCGTTATTGCACTTTTCCCAAAAGATAAAATGCAATTTCAAAATTGGGTAAAAGCTGGCAGCGAAACGCGCGTTGGCACCATGCTTGGCGAGCTCAATTAAATAACGGCCGTTTTTTATAAAGTTCGGCCTATTGCGCTAGCATTAACAGCCGATCTACGCCCAACGCCACGCCGGCGCAGGCGGGCAAGCCGTGCTCGCGCATCGACGCCAACAAGCCCTTGTCGATTTCAACCGGTGCGATACCGCGGGCCTGGCGGGTTTTATTGTCCTGTTCGAAACGCCGCTGCTGTTCACGCCAATCGATTAGCTCCTTATAGCCATTGGCAATCTCAACACCCTCAATAAACAGCTCGAACCGTGCCGCCACCTGGTTACCCTTTGCATCGATAGCAAGCTCAGCCATTGCCGCTTGCTGCGGTGGAAAATCCCTGATGACGGTGTAACAGCCCTGGCCAAGCTGCGGCGCAATGCAATGACTAAACAGCAGATCCAGCCAAATCTGTTCATCCACGTCATCCATGTCTACGTCTACACGCCGTTTGGCTGCATCGCGCAATTCATTTTTCCCAGCCAGCAGCGGGTCGAGTGAAAGCTCGCGCAGAAAAATATCAAAATAACTAATGACCTCTACTTTTCTATCGCCCAATAACGTAGCGACGAGAGAGAGCGTATCGCTAATAATTTCGTCAAAATCAAAGCCAAGCCGATACCATTCGAGCAAGGTGAATTCCATGGCGTGCAATGCGCCGGGCGGATCGACCCGAAAAGCCTGGCATAGCTGGTAGATAGAACCGCTGCCACGCGCCAACAGTTGCTTCATGGCGGATTCAGGTGAGGTCTGCAAATAAAAGTGCGCCGCTTTATCACTAACGGCCAAAGGGTTATCTACACGAAAGTTGCATAGCTGGGGATCGCTTGCCGGGTATGCGCCCATTTGCGGCGTGGTAACTTCTGTTACAGCCTGGGCATCGAAGAAGCTACGAATGGCACGCAAAAACCGGGCGCGGCGGGCAAGTAGCGCTTGCGTATCGCAAGGCGGCAACCGCAATGGGTAAGCGCCGGTGCTAGCTATCCGGCCTGTTCGCTGTATACGCCGCGTATTCAAATTGGGGGATAGCCTACCTTACAATGAGGCAAAACAGCGGGCGTCAAGCGCGCGAAACATATTCCCCGTTGCGCGTATCAATTTTTAATACATCGCCTTCCTCTACAAACAACGGCACGCGAACCACCGCGCCGCTGGCCAGCGTGGCGGGTTTGGTGCCGCCTTGCGCAGTATCACCTTTCAGCCCGGGATCGGTTTCGGTAACCGCCAGCTCAACAAAATTCGGTGGCGTCACCGTAAGCGGGCTACCGTTCCACAAAGTAACGATGCATTTATCCTGCTCCTTCAGCCACAGCTTGGCGTCGGCAACCGCCTCGTTCGATGCAGGTAACTGCTCGAAACTTTCAGGATCCATGAAGTACCAGAATTCGCCATCGTTATAAAGATACTCCATATCAGTATCCATAACATCAGCGGCCTCTACCGACTCACCTGACTTAAAGGTTTTCTCCCAGCTGCGCCCGGTTTTCAGGTTTTTCAATTTAACGCGGTTGAATGCCTGCCCTTTACCGGGCTTTACCACTTCATTCTCAATGATGCTGCAGGGGTCGCCTTCAATAATAAGCTTAAGCCCGTTTTTAAATTCGTTTGTCGAGTAATTACCCATGCCAAGCCCCTGGTAGACCGTTGCCTGCAAATCATAAAGCGGGCAGGAAAACACTATTTGCCGGTTCGCAAACCAACTATGACTGTGTGATCATAACCCGCTTAGCTTCCAAGTGAACCAACGATGGCCGGGAATGCGGGCAATGAAAACACACAAATCAATGATACCCGCATCAGCACGGCATCGCCTGACAGATAATTACATTGCGTCTAGCGGGGTATCTGGCGACAGTAGCGCCGCTGCCCGGCACAAACAAAGCACAGCGTGGCAGCGTGAACTCAGCGCTGCCAGCATCACAGTTGCCGAGCTGCTCGGTAAGCTGGGTATTCCCATTGCGAGCTACCGCCACCAGCTCGTCGACAGCGGCTCGATAGCTGGCTTTCCGCTTCGGGTTACCGCCTCCTTTATCAATCGTATGCAGCCGGGTAATATCGACGACCCGTTGCTGCGCCAGGTACTACCGCGCGCCGAAGAACTTTTGCAAATGCCCGGCTTCAGTGCCGACCCACTGGCCGAGCGCGACTACAACAACACGCCGGGCCTGATACAAAAATATGCATCGAGGGCGCTGCTAGTAGTTACCCAGGCCTGTGCAATTCATTGCCGCTATTGTTTTCGCAAGAATTTCCCTTACCAGGACAATCGACTTGGTCGCAGCGACTGGCAGCGCCCGCTGCAAGAGATTCAATCCGATCCGTCAATTAGTGAGGTAATCCTCAGTGGTGGTGACCCACTATCGCTGGCCGACCAGCAACTGGGTGAACTACTGGAGCAGATCGCCAGGATCCAACACGTTGATTGTCTGCGTATTCATACGCGCCTACCGGTTGTTCTGCCATCGCGCGTGACGCGCGCATTGCTCGACAGATTGGAAAAGTGGCCGGGCAAGCTGGTTGTGGTGGTGCATAGCAACCATGCAGCAGAAATGGACCAGCAAGTAGCGAACGCATTGCAAGCGCTATCAAGCTCGGGTGCCACGCTACTCAACCAGGCCGTGCTGCTGCGTGGCGTTAACGACAGCCAAGCAGCTCAAATACAACTTTGCCGCACGCTGTTCAAGCACGGTGTGCTGCCCTACTACCTGCATCAACTCGACAAAGTGAGCGGCACTTCACACTTTGAAGTTAGCGATGCGCAGGCCTTGCACATTCACGACGCAATGCGCGGCGAATTACCGGGGTATTTACTGCCCAGACTGGTGCGAGAAATACCTGGCGCCACCTCGAAAATTGACCTGTCCAGACAGATATAACTATTTAAAACAGCCACTTGCAAACCAGCACCTACGGACAAAGCCGAGTTCATCGCGGCCGCGACAAACGCCAGCTATGGCTCGACGAAGCTGCTGCAATTTTCGGCAGCCGAAGCGTTCGCTGCCTATACTCATACTTGTGACGGCGGCACCCTGACCTGGTGCTGTGGCAGTCACGGGGGCGGCCCGGCAGTTTTGTTACTGCAGTGAGATCCGGCGTGCAAGCAAATGTATATAAGCTGGCACGCTTTTCACCCGGTGTACCGCGATGTACGTTGCACCTACCCTGCCCCTATGCGCCTCGATTTCTCGTTGCAGCGCATGCTTTGAAAAAAAGACAGCCGCACAGAACATCGGTGGCTGAATATTTATTCCAATTTCAGCAGTTAAAGATTGGCGAAAAAAATGAGTACAGCCCTCGGCACTAATGACATGGACCTCGACCTGGACCTGGATCAAACAATCGTGAGCAATCCATCTGACAGCCCTGACATTGCCGACTTACAGGCAAACAGTGCGCCGGCATTTGAGCGTATCAGCATATTGTTGGCCCATGAAGAACCCGGTAGCGCGGAGCGAACCAAGGATCTTTTTAAACAAGCCAATTGGTCCACGCATTGTCATCGCGCCAGCTCTATTGAAGACTTGAAAGAATCGTTGCTGGAACAAAACTGGGACCTGGTTATTGGCTATGGTGACTCAAGCGAGTTCCTGCCTGTTGTTATCAACAAATTGTTGGGCGAAGCAAACTCCAATGCCCGCTCCATTTTTCTCGATGCCGAGTACTCTGCCACCAACGCATTGCAAATTGTGCAGTGCGGTTTTCACGACTACCTGACCATCGATGAAGGCGAGCGCTTCCTGTTTGCGGTAAGCCGCGAAGTTGAAGCCTTACACAACGCACAGCACGCGCAAAGCAGCGCCAGTGTGCTGGCTGAAGCTGAGGCGAAAAGCCAGCTGCTACTCAGCACTACCGCCGATGCCATCGCCTACGTAGCGGACGGCATGTTGATTGATGCCAACACCGTATTTGTAGAAACCTTGGGCTACAGCGACGTTGACGACCTGGAGCTGATGCCGCTAATGGACCTGGTAGCAGAAAATAGCCAGGGCGAAATGCGCAAGGTCATCAAATTACTTAGCAAGGGCGATAGCGATATCCCCAGCACCGACACCTACTTGCAAAATGCCAGCGGTGAAAGCGTACAGGTAAGCATTGATTTTTCCGCTGCCTCTCACGAAGGTGAAGCATGCACACAAATCATCTTGCGCGGCCTGCATGGCAATGATATTTCTGCCAACAGCCCCGCGAGCGCACCTAATCCAAGCCAAGCTGGCGCAGCCAATGTAACAGCTAGCGCTTCGTCGCCAGCTGTTGCACTTCGTGATATTTCGGCGCTGCAGCAAATTGGCGGCAAAGGTATGGTCTACTTTGTATCGCTATCCAATGTGGCTGGCTTTCGTCGCAATATCGATCTTGTCAATTATGCGAAACTTATTGACTCGATCGACGAAAAGCTTCGCAGCTTGCTGCCTGCCAATGCTTTTGTTAGCTGCTACTCCGGCGAGCATTGGGTTATCGCAACCCCGGATAACGACGAAGTAGAAAATCATTTGGGCAAAGAAATTTGCCAGCTCATCGACCAAACCATCAATAATGCGAGCGAAGCGGACAACGGCAACTTCGCTGCAATTGGTATATCCAAGTATGGTGTCGCAGATATGAGTGCGAGCGATGCTATTGAAAAAGCATTCAACGTTTGCGCCACGCAACTCGCTTCGGGCGGTTTCAAGCTATTCTCGCCACGTATCGACAACGCCCAGGGCAGCGCGGCGTTGAAATCTGCGATGGAACTTGATCGACTGAAAATTAAGTATCAACCGGTTATTGGCCTGCACAATCAGTCTACGCAGTGGTACGACGCGTTTGTGTTCATGCGTAATGACGCTGGTGTTGAACAGGATGCTTCGGAACTACTGGAGAGCCTTGGCATCGAGAAAGATAACGTGGCGCTGGACCAGTGGCTTGTAACGCAGTCAATAGAAGCGTTGTCCTCGCTGGTTTACGAAAACCCGCATATCAGCCTGTCTGTGCCGCTTACCGCCAGCGCAATTAGCGACGAGCATTTCGTTGGCTGGCTGATGGACACGGTTCAAGCCAGCGGCCTGCCCAAAGACAGCATCTCGTTTAACGTGAGTGCCGAGCAAGCACAAAACTATGAAGCGAAATGCAGGAAACTTTTTGTAACGTTGCTTGAAAACGGCTTCAAAACAACGATCAAAGGGGTGGCTACGGAACAGGTAGATATCGTTAAAGCTTGCAAACCAGACTTCGTACAATTGGATGCGGCACTAACAGAAAATCTCAACGCGGAAGAGAACAACTCCAAAGAAGGTTTAAAGACCATCATTTCCCAGAGCAGCGATACTGGCGCAGTGTGTATAGCTGTAGCGGTAAACACAGCAGCGGATCTAGCGCAGTTATGGCAAACGGGAATCCCTTATGTGCAAGGCTCCTACTTACAGGCGCCGCTACCCGCGATGAGCTACGAATTTTCTGACATCGCCTGATCACACAAAGCATTTACTGCCGCTCACGGTCGCTGATACCTAACAGGTACAAGATACTGTCTAACCCGAGTTTGGAGATAGACTGCCTGGCCGATTGCTTCACCAGTGGTTTGGCACGGAACGCAACACCCAGACCTGCCAGGCTTAACATCGGCAAATCGTTGGCGCCATCGCCAACCGCGATCACCTGCTCCAGCGCAATATTTTCCTTATCCGCAATTTCCTGCAGCAAAAATGCCTTGCGTTTGCCATCGACGATATCCCCGCGAACCTTGCCTGTAACAATACCATCGACAATATCAAGTTGGTTGGCGTAGACGTAGTCAAAATCCAACTGCTGCTGCAAGCGATGAGCAAAAAATTCGAAGCCGCCAGACAAAATTGCTGTTTTATAACCCAGCGTTTTTAACGTTCGAAGCAAGACCTCGGTTCCTTCAACTAACTTCAAACTTGCGGCCACTTTTACCAGCGCTGACTCCTCAAGGCCCTTGAGCAAGGCAACGCGCTGCGTGAAGCTTTGCGCAAAATCAAGCTCTCCTCGCATTGCAGCTTCAGTAATCGAGGCCACCTGTTCACCGACACCGGCCAGCTTGGCCAACTCATCGATAACTTCCGCCTCGATAAGTGTCGAGTCCATATCAAAGGCCACCAGCCTTCGATTGCGCCTGAACATGTTGTCTTGCTGAATTGCGATATCAGCGTCGAGTGCATTGGCAAGCTCAAGAAATTCACTGCGTATACGTTGCTCGTCGGGCCATTCGCCGCGCAGGGAAAATTCTATGCAGGCACTGTCGGCGCTCGACGCATCACCGCCAAGCGCGACGCGGCCCGAAAGCCTGGTTATTTTGTCAATATTCAGCCGCTGTGCCGCGATCATGCCGGTCACTCGCTGCACCTGGTCTGCACTGATCTTGCGCGCCAACAAGCTAAGAATATGTCGAGGCTTACCCTGCTCAGCAACCCAGGCATGGTAATCCGTATCACTAACCCGCAGTACCTCCACATCTAGCGTAAAGCTAGCGAGAATATCGTCGAGAAGCGAGGCAAGTGAACCCGAAGAAAAGTTGCCCGGCATTTCTGCAAGCATACCCAGCGCCAGGTTGTTGTGGATGACGGCCTGGCCAATATCCAAAATACTTACGCTGTGCCTGGCCAGCAAGCCGGTAATGGCGTTAGTTATGCCCGGCTGGTCTTTGCCAGACACCTTGATTAAACAAACATTGCTCATCGCTTCAAAAAATAACCGCCTATTCGGGCTTTGATTCTATCGATACACTATCGACCTTCTGGAAGCCGCGCGGCAGCTTGTTGCCGCGTCGCGCACGCTCACCCATGTAATGCTCAAGGTCGGATAGCTTCATTTTCAGGTAGCGCTTGCCCGCCTGTACCACCAGCGTGTCGCGCTTATGCAATACCGCAATCGCCAACATATGTTCTTCCCCGCTAGCCAGCTTTGCGGATGGAATATTCATGATTTTGTTGCCCTTGCCTCGCGCCATAACCGGTAGTTCGGACAGCGGGAAAACCAGCATACGGCCAATATTGCTAATTGAAACCAACAGCGCGCTGCCTAACTCCCCAGCTGCAACCGGCGTCATTACGCGCCCATTTTTTGGCACCGTCAACAGCGACTTGCCGGCTTTTTTATTCGCGTGCATATCGCCCAGTTTCGCCACGAAGCCGTAGCCGGCGCTGGTTGCCAACACATACTGCTGGCTATCGGCGCCCATCATCACGCCCTGGAAAGTTGCACCAGAGGGCGGGCTAAGCTTACCGCTTAATGGTTCGCCCTGGCCCCTGGCGCTTGGCAAAGTGCGAACCGGCACCGAATAACTTCTACCCGTAGAATCGAGAAACACTGCCGATTCATTCGAGCGCCCATGCGCTGCCAACAAAAACTGGTCGCCAGATTTAAAATTCAAGGTTGCCGCGTCGATATCGTGACCCTTTGCGGCGCGCACCCAACCTTTCTCGGAAAGAACAACAGTTACAGGCTCTGCAGTTGTAATATCGTCTTCGCTAAACGCCATAGCTTCATCGCGACTAACCAACGGTGATCGCCTCGCGTCGCCAAATTCTTCGGCAACCGCAAGCAGTTCTTTTTTCATTAGCGTTTTTAGTCGCGCATCCGAGCCCAGCGTTTTCTTGAGGCCGTCGCGCTCGGCGCTAAGCTCTTCCTGCTCGCCTTTTATTTTCATCTCTTCCAATCGCGCCAACTGCCTCAAGCGCGTATCGAGAATATAGTTGGCTTGCAGCTCGCTAAGCTTGAAGCGCTTCATTAACACTTGCTTGGGCTTGTCTTCGCTGCGGATAATCTTGATAACTTCGTCCAGGTTTAAAAACGCAATCAGCAAGCCATCAAGCAAGTGCAATCTATCGAGAATTTTTTCTAGCCGATACTCCAGCCTTCTCTTGATTGTGGCTTTGCGAAACTGTAGCCACTCCTTAAGAATCAGGTTTAAAGACTTAACCTGTGGCCGACCGTTAAGGCCAATCATATTCAGGTTTACCCGATAATTTCGCTCCAGGTCGGTGGAGTGGAATAGGTGGGACATGAGCGCAGCGGCATCAACGCGATTGGATTTCGGCACGATAACCAGCCGGGTCGGGTTCTCGTGATCGGACTCGTCGCGAAGGTCGACAACCATCGGCAATTTTTTCGCGGTCATTTGCGCCGCAATTTGCTCTAACACACGCGAACCCGAAACCTGGTGCGGAAGCGCAGTTACTACAATGTCACCCTGCTCACGCGTGTAAACCGCGCGCATCTTCAGGCTGCCCTTGCCGGTTTCGTACATATCGAGCAACGCATCGCGTGGTGTAATAATTTCTGCGTCGGTGGGGAAGTCCGGCGCCTGCACATGCTCCGCGATATCCCTGAGCGTAGCTTTGGGCTTATCCAGCAAATGCACGCAAGCGGAAATTACTTCATTCAGGTTATGCGGAGGAATATCGGTGGCCATACCCACCGCAATACCGGTGGTGCCATTGAGCAATATGGAGGGCACTTTGGAGGGTAGTAGAACCGGCTCGTCGAGCGTGCCATCAAAATTGGGCTGCCAGTCAACGGTACCTTGCGTTACTTCTGACATCAAGACATCGGCAAACGGTGTCAGCCGCGATTCGGTATAGCGCATTGCCGCAAAAGATTTGGGATCATCGGAGGAGCCCCAGTTGCCCTGCCCGTCAATCAGCGGGTAGCGGTAAGCAAACGATTGCGCCATGATCACCATCGCTTCGTATACAGAGCTATCGCCATGCGGGTGAAATTTGCCGATCACATCACCCACGGTTCGCGCCGATTTCTTGAATTTGGAACCGGCTTTTAGCCCGAGTTCAGACATGGCATAAACGATACGCCGCTGCACCGGTTTTAGGCCGTCACCAATATGAGGCAGCGCGCGATCGAGAATGACATACATCGAGTAATCGAGGTAGGCCTTCTCGGCATAGTCCTTGATGGAAATTTTTTCTGTGTCGAAATCTGTCGGCTGGTTGCCGTTGTCCTGGCTCATAGTTACCTGGTCTGGCTGGTGGCGGCGAAAGGTTGCGGCTGGATTTTTTTTCTACAGCCAGCTTTTAGAACGCAAAAATGGCGTGCCTTGCAAAGTACGTCGATTGTCCCAAATATTTTGCAGTTTGGGCAGACGCAGCAGCGACAATTTTGCTGGTATTATGCAGCCAATAAATATAAACGTGACATTGCGGGGCTGGAACTGCCCGCAATGCAATTGCGGGTAAATCCAGACGGCGCTGCAATGAATAAAATATTCGTTCTCGATACCAATGTTCTGTTGCATGATCCAATGGCGATACATGCGTTTGCCGAGCATCGTGTCGTCATTCCGATGACGGTGCTCGAAGAGCTGGATGCAATCAAGGATCGACGCGATAAGGATGTGAGCCGCGAAGCCCGCATTGCGATTAACGCGATCGATGATATTCTCGAAAACGCCTCGCCGAAAGCAATCCAGCAGGGCGTCGAGATTCCAGGCACTGCAGCAAAACGTGGCACACTGGCTATATTCCCCGACCAGCTCATCGACCACAGTAATTCGGCACTGTTGCTTAACAATCCTGTACATCACTATAACGATGACCGCATTATCAACGTCGCCCTGCACTTGCAGGCCGAAGATGACAAGCGCGTGGTCTGCCTGGTAACCAAAGACATTAATATGCGCCTGAAGGCCAAGGGCTCAGGCCTGGAGCATGTTGAAGACTACAAGAAAGACAAGGTCGTGGACGACATCGAGTTCATGGCCAAAGGTTATGAACAATACCAGGGTGACTTTTGGGCGCAGGTAGAAAAAGTAGAAACACTGCACGGCGACGATGGTAGCGTGCGCTATCGGCTCGACCGCGCCTACTTGCCCGATGCTTACCCGCAGATGCTGGTTTTCGATGAACAGCAATTTGCCGGGCAGGTATTGGAGGTCGGCGAAAAGCACATTGAAATTTTGCATCTCGACAAAGACCGCTTGCTCGAGCAAACCCTGTGGGGGATTAGCCCGCGCAACTTCGAGCAGGCCATGGCGTTTCACTTGATTCAACGCGATGATGTCGACCTGATGGTAATGACCGGCCCCGCGGGCTCAGGTAAAACGCTTATCGCGCTGGCCTACGGCTTGCAGGCTATTCTGGAAGAAAAACGCTTCGACAAAATTGTCGTTGCGCGCTCCACGCCGCCTATTGCTGAAGATATTGGCTTCTTGCCGGGCACTGAAGAAGAAAAAATGGCGCCGTGGCTGGCTGCGTTCGACGACAATCTGGAAGTGCTGCACAGCGGCGATGAAAACATGACCAGCAGTATTGAATACATCAAAGAGCGAGCGAACATTCAATTTAAATCGTTGAACTTTATGCGCGGCCGCTCGTTTAACAATGCCTATATCATTATTGACGAAGCGCAGGGACTAACCCAGTTCCAGTTAAAATCAATTATCACTCGAGTAGGCAACAACTCAAAGATTATAGTTTTGGGCAACCTCGCCCAAATCGACAACAAATATATTTCGCCGCTCACTAGTGGCCTTACTTACTTGGTAGAGAAAAGCAAAGCGTTTCAGCACGCCGCAATCATGCATGTGAACGGCATAGAGCGCAGCCGCATTGCCGCGTTTGCCGAGGAGCAGCTGTAGCCAAAATGCACGGTGATACAAGTAGCGCGCGGAAAGGTGTTGTGCAGCCATGACCGTCGGCAGCAGGGAAGCTGCCGTCGAGCGTACAGGGATGTATTCACAGCGTGTCATGGCTGCACAGCAGCTAGCCGCGCGTTGTTTGTTGCGAACCGGCACCTACGGTCGGCAGCAGGGAAGCTGCCGTCGAGCGTATAGGGATGTATTCACAGCGTGTCATGGCTGCACAGCAGCTAGCCGCGCGTTGTGTGTTGCAAAGCCAGCAATCTAACCAGCAGCCTTTAAGGTCGAGACCATGCGTAAGCCAGCGACTATGACATCAGCCAACACCCGCTATCGCCTGAATAGGCTGCTAGCAGTTGCCACAATAATTAGCGTTCTACAGGGCTGCTCCAGGAGCGATCCGCCAGCCCCTAGCTGGGTCGAGAATGTATTCCCCAGCGCCGGAAATTTCGCCGGCCGCTGCGACACACTGCGACAAAACTTTTATCTGCGCTCTATTTTCAATCGCTACTATTACTGGACCGAAGATATTATCGACCAGGATCCTGCTGATTTCGCCAGTACAAGCCAACACTTCGACTACCTGGTAACCGATGACATAACAGCATCCGGCAAAGCCAAGGACGCCTACTCGGCCTTCATAAGCAGCGAAGAGTACAACAACCTGGTCAGCGGTGACGGCGAACGCGGCTACGGCATGCGCCTGACTTCATCGGAACCAGACTTTACAGGTGCAATACGCATTGCCTACGTTGCACCAAACTCCCCCGCCGCACTTGCAAACATAGTTAGGGGCGACGAAATCACGGAAGTGGATGGCTTCACCCTTATCGGCGCAGATCGAGAGATCTCGCTGCCCCTCTTGTTCCCGCGCAATACCGGCGAATCGCACGATTTTAGTATTGCCGGCAAAGGAGTTATCACACTGGTATCTGAAGATGTCGATTTTGAGCCGGTTCAGCATGAACAAATAATTGGCACCGATACCGGTTACTTATTTTTTGACGACCACGCGCAGGATGCAGAGGGTGAACTTATAAGTGCCATGCAGATGTTCGCCAATCACAACGGGGGCACAGGCATCGACGAATTAATCCTGGATCTTCGCTACAACAGTGGCGGCCTGCTTTTTATCGCCAACCAGCTTTCGTACATGATCGCGGGCGGCAGCAAGACTTCGGGCAAGTTTTTTGAACGATTGAAGTTTAACGACAACTTTAGCGATGAAAACCTTATTTTCCAGAGTATCGGGCGCGACCCGGTGAGTGGGCTGAACACAACCCTGCCGCAACTGTCGCTTGCCAGGGTAATCGTGATTTCCGATCATGCAACCTGCTCTGCCAGCGAAAGTATTATTAACGCACTGCGTGGTGTTGGCGTTGAAGTGGTGCTTATAGGCGAGCAAACCTGCGGCAAGCCCTACGGTTTTATTGGCTTTCGCAATTGTGGCAACACCTGGCTGCCAATCGAGTTCCAGTCGTTTAATCATCTTAATGAAAGCGGCTACCAGGACGGGTTCCGAGCCGACGCAGGATCGTTCGGGGTGACACTTCCAGGCTGCGTTGTGGCCGATGACTTTTCCACCGCGCTGGGGGTTAGCAGCGAAGGGCGCATTGCTGCTGCCCTGGAGTATATCGATAGTGAAAACTGTCCGGTCGCGGCGCTAATCAGTAGCTCTGCTTTGCGCTCGGCACCCGCGTTGCGCGCACCCGGATTGGCGGTTAACAGCGCGGCGATGATGAAGGCTTTACAGGGCTGGAGCGTGCTCGAAGAGCGGGATATGCGCAACTAGTCGCATTGAGCAAAGGGTTCCAGCGCGCGCCTCGCGCCACCTATTCTTGCAATAGGAAAGTTACCGGGCCGTCGTTAACCAACTCGACCTGCATATCGGCAGCGAACTGCCCGGTGGCTACACGAATATTTTTCTCGCGAATTTTTTCAGCTACCAACAGGTATAAGCGCTCCGCCTCGGTGGGTTCTGCAGCACGCGAGAAGCTGGGTCGCAGCCCCTTATCGGTATTTGCCGCCAGCGTAAATTGCGATACCAGTAGTACCGAACCCTTAACATCGCTAACACTGAGATTCATTTTTTCATCGCGGTCGGCAAACACGCGATAATTACAGAGTTTGGCCGCCATTTTCTGTGCCGTTAGCACCTCGTCACCGCGCTCAACGCCAAGTAGCACCAACAGGCCGCTGCCAATTTCACCCACGGTTTGGCCTTCTACCGTTACCGCAGCGCGGCTTACCCGCTGAATCAGCGCCTTCATTTCTTGCAGTTTACTTGCTTCGCGATGCGCGCTTGCGCTCGTGCTCGAGCAAGAATTTTTTGCGCACCCGCAAATGGTTCGGCGTTACTTCTACCAACTCATCATCTTCTATAAATTCAAGCGCCTGCTCTAACGTCAGCCGAATAGGCGGGCTCAGGATAGTCGCTTCATCGGTACCCGATGCGCGCACGTTGGTGAGCTGCTTGGCCTTGGTAGGGTTTACGGTTAAATCATTGCCGCGGCTATGCACGCCAACCACCTGGCCCTCGTACACATCAACGTTCGCTTCAATCATTAACCTGCCGCGTTCCTGCAGGTTAAATAGGGCGTAAGCCAGCGTTTTACCTTTAACATTACTAATTAACACACCATTGTTGCGCGACTGCATTTCGCCAACTTTCACCGGTGCGTAATGATCAAAAATTGAAGTGAGGATGCCCGAACCGGAAGTCATGGTAAGAAATTCGGAGCGAAAGCCAATCAAGCCGCGCGCTGGCATAATGTAGTCGATGCGCACACGGCCTTTGCCGTCGGGCACCATGTCCTGCAGGTCGGCGCGACGTAAACCCAGCGCCTCCATCACCGCGCCCTGGTGCTGCTCTTCGCAGTCGATAACCACCGCTTCGTAAGGCTCTTGTATAACGCCGTCAACCTCCCGCTGCACCACCTCCGGCCTGCCTACCGCCAGCTCGAACCCTTCCCGGCGCATAGTTTCTATTAATACCGACAAGTGCAATTCGCCACGTCCGGATACCTTGAACTTGTCGGGCGAATCGCCCTCCTCAATACGCAGCGCCACATTGTGCAGCAGCTCGCGCTCGAGTCGCTCCTTAATATTGCGGCTGGTAACATACTTGCCGTCCTGACCGGCGAACGGCGAGTCATTCACCTGGAAGGTCATCGAAACGGTTGGCTCGTCTACACTCAGCGATGGCAACGCTTCAATATGGTCGGGCGCGCACAGCGTATCGGAGATATTTAACGACTCGATGCCGGTTACACAGACGATATCGCCGGCACAGGCCTCGTCTACCGGCACGCGTTCAACGCCGAGGTTACCAAGAATGTCGAGCACGCGGCCGTTTCGCGTTGCACCTTCGCGATCGACTACGGTTACAGGAGTATTGCGCTTCAGCTGACCGCGTGTAATCCGGCCTACTCCAATCACACCAACATAACTGGAGTAATCCAGCGCGCTGATTTGCATTTGTAGCGGGCCGTCAATATCAACTTCCGGCGCCGCCACCTGGTCGATAATCAGCGACAACAGCGGCGTCATATCCTCGGCCATGTCATTTTCATCAAGCCCGGCAATACCATTTAACGCAGAGGCATAAACGATGGGAAAATCCAGCTGCTCTTCGGTCGCACCCAGCCTGTCGAACAAATCAAAAACCTGGTCGATGACCCAGTCCGGCCTGGCGCCGGGTCGGTCGATCTTGTTAATCACAACAATCGGCTTGAGACCCTGGGCAAATGCTTTTTGCGTGACAAAACGGGTTTGCGGCATCGGCCCGTCTACCGCGTCGACCAGCAGCAAAACGGAATCGACCATAGATAGCACGCGCTCAACCTCTCCGCCAAAATCGGCGTGCCCTGGCGTGTCGACAATATTGATGCGGTAGTCCTGCCAATTGATTGCGGTGTTCTTGGCCAGGATCGTGATACCGCGCTCTTTCTCCTGGTCGTTGGAGTCCATAATGCGCTCGGTGCCCTGGTCGCGCCGGTCCAGCGTGCCGGATTGCTCGAGCAACTTGTCGACCAGAGTAGTTTTGCCATGGTCGACATGCGCAACGATCGCGATATTGCGAAGATATTCACTGCGTGATTCTGGGGACTTGCTTGCCACGGTACCGGGCTCCGAAAAGGTTACTGCAGCGGCGACCAAAGTTGGCTGCCGTAAAACGCGCGCGATTATACCCAAGCACAGCGCCAGTGCTGCGCAGTAGCCCGCTTTCGGTAACGATCCGCCTCAAACGCCAGTATAAAAGCGCAAAATTAACAATTGCACCAGGCAATTCGCTAGAGGATTGGCGGCTCAATCGCTACACTTTGGCCAGCGTTATTCAGCGCCACGCGCTCAATGCCAACAAAATCCGACAGAGCCCGAACCCATGATTCAAACCAGCACGCCAATCTGGAACAAACGATGGACTTTTATCATGGCCACCACCGGCGCAGCGGTGGGTCTGGGTAATATCTGGAAGTTCCCGTACATCGCTGGCGAAAATGGCGGTGGCGCCTTCGTGCTGGTTTACCTGCTGTGTATTCTGCTGTTAGGCATACCCATTATGATTGCCGAAGTGATGTTGGGTCGCCGCGCGCGCGAGAACCCCATACACGCCATGATCGTGAACGCACGCGATGCCGGCGCATCAAAATTCTGGGCGCTGCTCGGTGTGCTCGGCGTGGTATGCGGCATTATGATTTTAATGTACTACAGCGTTGTAGCCGGTTGGGCGCTGGAATACTTTTCTCAAAGCGTGCAGTCAGATTACATCGGCAAACAGCCGCAGGAAATTTCTGCCGGCTTCGGTGTGCTGGCGAACGATAATGAAAGACAATTACTTTGGCATAGTGTGTTCTTGCTGATCACCGGCCTAATCGTAGGCCTGGGTGTCACCCGGGGCATCGGCACCGCTGTTGATAACCTGATGCCATTGCTATTTATCCTATTGTTGATACTGCTTGGTTACTCAATTCGAAATGGCAGTTTCGACGAAGCGTTTGGCTTTATGTTTAACGCCGACTTTAGCAAGTTAACCGGCGAATCGGTGCTTATTGCCATGGGCCATGCGTTTTTTACGCTTAGCCTGGGTATGGGCACTGTGATGGTGTACGGCGCATACATGCCGCAGGAGAGTTCGATTCCCTCAGCAGTAGTGATGGTAGCGTTTCTGGATACGCTAATAGCATTAATTGCCGGCATGATTATTTTTCCACTGGTTTTTGCCAGCGGCCTGCAGCCGGGCTCTGGCCCTGGATTGCTTTTCGAAACGCTGCCTATCGCATTTGGCGGCATGTGGAACGGCGCCATTTTTGGCTCGGCGTTTTTCTTCCTGGTAGCCATCGCCGCACTCAGCTCTTCCATTTCAT
>JABDNS010000056.1 GCA_013043705.1 Pseudomonadales bacterium | reverse complement strand
GCACTTTACCCGAGGCATTCATCGGCAGCGCTTCAACAAAACGCAGTAGCCGGGGCACTTTATAATTGGCCATGTTTTCACGGCACCAGCTGATAATATCGGTTTCAGTTGCGTTGCTCTGGTCTTTTTTCACTAGCCAGGCCATCGCTACTTCACCCATGCGCTCATCGGGAATACCAATAATCGCGGCCATGTTGATGTCGGGGTGCGCAACAAGTTGGTTTTCAATTTCGGCAGGGTAGCAGTTGAAACCGCCAGTAATAAACATGTCCTTGAGTCGATCGGTGATTGCCAGGTTGCCGTCTTCGTCGAGCACACCGATGTCCCCGGTATGTAGCCAACCTTGCTCGTCAATCGTCTCTGCGGTTGCTTCGGGATTGTCGAGGTAGGCGGTCATCACATTGTAACCGCGAACAACTATTTCCCCGGCTTCGCCGGCGGGCAATTCGGCGCCGTCTGCGCCGATGCAGCGCACTTCGATATCGGGCAGGGCGCGTCCTGATGTATGGGCGATCACTTCGGCCGAGTCACCGCGCCGGCACATGGTTGCGAGCCCGCAGCATTCCGAAAGACCGTACGCCGTTATTACCGTATCGATACCCAGCGTTGAACGCATCTGGTGAATCAGTTCAACAGCAATAGTGGCCGCGCCGGTAGTCGCTTTCTTAAGGCTGGAAATATCGAACTCGGCTAGCCGTGGGTGCGCAAGAATTGACTGGAACAGTGTGGGTGGCCCGGGCAGCATACTAATTTGTTCGCTTTGGATACGTTGAAGCACCGCGTCGGCGTCGAATACCTTGTGTGGAATGAGCGTTGTACCGCGCAGCAGGCAGGCAAGTATGCCGGCCTTGTAGCCGAAGCTGTGAAAAAACGGGTTGATCACCAGGTAGCGATCGTTTTCGTCCAGCCCGAGAATGCTTGTCCAGGCTGCAAATGTTTTTAGATTTTGCGCATGCGCGGTGATCACGCCCTTCGGCGCGCCGGTGGTGCCCGATGTAAACAGAATATCGGAGGCATCATCGGGCTGTACCGACGCAGCAATGGCTTCGAGCGTGTCCGCACCTTGCTCTGCCAGGTGGTTTTGCCCACGCTGCAAAAATTCAGCCCAGCTGGTTTCGCCCGGATTTTGCGCATCACCAAAAACAACGATCTCTTGCAAGCTGTTGCGGCAGTCGTCCGGCAGCATGTCGGGGAAGTAGTTGTCGAGAAAGTTGCCCACGCAAAACAATGTGTTAACACTACCAGCCGACAAAATGCTGGCGGCCTCGTTGCCTTTGTAGCGCGTGTTCACGGTAACCAGTATGCCGCCTGCATACTGCACCGCTAGTGCAGCAATGATCCATTGGTGCATATTGGGCGCCCAGATCGCTGCTTTTTGGCCTTTTTTAAAACCGTTGCAGAGTAGTGCGGCGGCGGCAATCCGGCATTGCTCGTGGAACTGTGCAAAGCTGATGCGCACATCACCTTCTTCAATAAACGCACGATCGCCGAAATGTTTTGCCGCAGCGGCAAGCAGTTTGGGCGTGGTTGGGCAGTCTTGCGGATGCATTAAGCGCTAACTCGTAGTATGGGTTGGCAAATTGTTGGTGTGGCTTTTGCAAGGCCAGAATGCCACGCGCCCCGCCCATTCTGGACATGCGCGGCGCTGTAATGATTGGCAGTAAATATAAAGCAGCTAGAGAAACGCGTCATAGTCCTAATGCGTGATGATACAAGGCTGTTGAAACACGATAATAGCCGCATCAAAAAAAGCCTCTGAAAAAGCCCTAATTTAGTGCATTTTCATGCACTTACAGGCGCTCGCAACGTGCCGTAACAAGAGAGTTTTGATGGATAAAGTCGTTAGTGCCGGCAAGGCTGTAGCCGCGATCGAAAGTGGTATGACAATCGGTATCGGTGGCTGGGGTCCACGCCGCAAACCCATGGCCCTGGTCAGGGAGCTGTTGCGTTCCGATGTCAAGGATCTAACCGTTGTAGCTTATGGCGGCGCTGACGTTGGTATGCTTTGCGCGGCGGGCAAAGTGCGCAAAGTGATTTTCGCTTTTGTTTCACTGGATTTTATTCCGCTAGAGCCCTTCTTTCGCCAGGCCAGGCAGAACGGCGAAATCGACGTGATGGAAATTGACGAGGGCATGATGTTGCTAGGGCTGCGCGCGGCTGCCTGGAAATTGCCTTACATGCCAACCTGCCTTGGCTTGGGCACCGATGTGACTAAGAACAACCCCGATATTGCGCTGGTCGACAGCCCTTACGACGATAAGCAATGGGTGGCCATGCCTGCGCTCAATCTCGATGTGTCATTGCTGCATGTCGACCGCGCCGACAAGCGCGGCGTGTGCCAGGTGCGCGGGCCCGACTTGTATATGGACGATATGTTCGCACGCGCTGCGTCGAACACAATCGTCTCCTGCGATGAGTTGGTCGACACTGAAACTTTTCACGCAGGCGACCAGGCGCGCTATGTGCACTGGGAGCGCTCGGTAACCAATATGGTAGTGCCCCTTGCAGGCGGCGCACATCCCTCTTCGTGCAGCCCGTTATATGGTTTTGATGTTGCGCATTTCAAAGAGTACAACGGTTTTGCGAAACAGGGCGGTTTTGCTGCCTACTCCGATAAATACCTCGCCGGTAGCGAGGAAGATTACCAGCAGTCAGTCGGCGGGCTCGATGCAATCCGCTCGCTACCGCTGCCAGTTTATTAATGGCCGCCGGCCAAGGTTAAGATATCCATGAGCAGTAGTGCAGAGAACAGTTCGGGCCAAGACTATAGCCTGGCCGAACTAATGGTTTGTGCCGCCTCCGAAGCGTTTCGTGACGATGGGGAAATACTTGTAACCGGCATTGGCGTGCTACCGCGACTGGCCGCCAGCCTGGCCATGAAGTCGTCGAACACCGATATCATGATGACCGACTCGGAGGCGTGGCTACTCACCGAGCCCAACCCGGTTAGCGGCCGCAAGCCGTCGCAGCCGCAGGCGCAAGAAACCTGGATGGGATTTTCACGCATCTTCGATGTGGTCTGGAGCGGCAGGCGCCACGCTTTAGTGGGCCCCAGCCAGGTCGATCAATTTGCCCAATCGAATATTTCCGCCCTCGGTGGTAGCTACGACAAACCCAAAGTGCAGATGCTCGGCACGCGAGGCTTCCCCGGCAATTCAATTTCGCATGCCAATTCTTTTTTTGTGCCAGCGCATTCGCGTCGCGTGTTTGTTGAAGGTGAGTGCGATGTGGTGTGCTCCATTGGTTATAACCCGGCACGCTTGCCGCGTGGTTACCAGTTCGCCGATATAGACGTGCGTATGGTCATTACTGATTTGGCGGTGATGGATTGGGGTGGCCCCGAAAAACAATTGCGCTTGCTTAGCCTGAACCCGGGCATCAGTGTTGAGCAAGTACGCGATAACACCGGCTTTGATATTCATGTGCCGGATAAAGTGCCGGTAACCCCGACGCCAGATGCTGAGCAATTGAAAATTATCAGCGCGCTCGATCCGGCCAATATTCGCGCGCGACAAATTAAAGACAACCCGCCAGGAGATCGCAGCACTTAGGCGCTGCTACAAGCGGTTTTAAACATTGCTATCGAAGTGGCTTTACCACTTCGATAGGTGAAGGCAAGGTAACGATGGAACTGGTATACACAGCGGAGCAAAACGCATTTCGCGCTGAAGTGAGAGAGTGGCTGGCGCAACACATTCCTGCCGAGCCGTTGGCATCCTTCGATACAAGTGAGGGTTTCGAACAGCATCGCGAGTGGGAAAAAACCCTGGCTAAAGGCAACTGGGGCATGGTTACCTGGCCCAAGGCCTACGGTGGCCGTGGCTGTAACCTGATCGAATGGCTAATTTTTGAGGAAGAGTACTACCGGGCAGAGGCGCCGCTGCGCGTGAACCAGAACGGTATCTTTTTGTTGGGCCCCACATTAATGGAGTATGGCAGCGACGAGCAGAAAGCGCGCTTCATAAGCAAGATGGCGAGTGGCGAAGAAATTTGGGCGCAGGGCTGGTCTGAACCTGGCGCTGGCTCGGATATGGCAGCAATCCGCTCTACTGCGGTTCGCGATGGTGACGAGTATGTGATTAACGGCCAGAAGGTCTGGTCTACGCGTGCAGTGTTCGCCGACTGGGTTTTTTGTATTTTTCGTACCGACCCGGAATCAAGCCGCCATCGTGGTTTGTCCTTTGTTTTCGTTCCGCTGGATGCCGAAGGGGTAACGGTGCGTCCTATCGAGCAGCTAAACGGCTTGCCAGGCTTTGCGGAAATATTTTTCGACAATGTGCGCGTGCCGGCATTTAACCGCTTGGGCGAAGAGGGCGAGGGCTGGAAAATTGCCATGTCTACCGCTGGTTTTGAGCGCGGCCTAATGCTGCGCAGCCCGGCGCGCTTTCAACAATCGGCGAAGCGCCTGGTAGAACTGTACAGGCAAAAACGCCAGGATATCCTTGATTCCTCGATAGAGGATTCGGTAGTGCGCTGCTACATGGATGCCGAGGCCTACGCGCTATCTACCTACCAAACTGCATCGCGCCTGATGGCCGGTGGCAGCATTGGTGCCGAATCCAGTTGCAATAAAATTTTCTGGTCTGAACTCGACCTGCATATCTACTCCACTGCGATGAGCCTGTTGGGCGCGCGCGCAGAGATAATTCCTGAACAGGGCGCTGCCGATGACGAGCTTGGCAGCTGGCTGGATGGGTTCCTGTTTGCGCAGTCGGGGCCGATCTACGCGGGCACCAACGAAATTCAACGCAATATTATTGCCGAGCGCATGCTTGAAATGCCGCGCGGATAGCTCGCTTAGCGAGAGCATTTCCAACCCAAATAACGGCATTAAAAAAAGCAACAAACGATATGAATCACTGAGCAGCAGCAATGGATTTTACTTTCAACCAAGACCAGATGGCATTTCGCGACAGTCTCGCGTCGATGCTGGCCGATGCAGTAAGTAGCGAAAGTATTCGGGCTCGCTGGCAAACACAAAGCGGCTTTAATCGCGACACCTGGCAGCAGCTGGCAGAAATGGGCATCACCGGCATGCTCGTACCGGTAGCGGTGGGCGGTATGCAAATGGATGAAGTCGATTTCGTGATGTTGGCTGAAGAGTGCGGTCGCGTTGCCTTGCCCGAGCCGTTGGTTGACATCGCGCAGGTTTCTACTCGCATGCTCGCAGAGCTTGTGCAGGCCAACCCGGCCTTTGCCGAGCAAGGCAATGCATTACTAGCGCAATTAGCTGATGGTTCCGCATTGGTAATCGCCGGCCACATGATTAACCCTTACCAGAATTTCGCCAGTGAAGCCGACTACTTTCTATTGCCACACGGCGAAGAAGTGCATTTGTTAAGTCGCGACCAGGTTTCGTTGACCGCGCACAAAAGCCTTGACCCGAGTCGACGACTGGCGCGTATCGAGTGGACGCCAGCTGCGGAGACGCGAATTGTCGATGGCCAGCAGGGCGCATTGCTTTGGCGCGCTGCATTGAATCGTGGCGCACTGGGCGCCGCCGCACAAATGCTGGGGCTTGCGCAGGCCATGCTTGCGCAAACGGTGCAGTACAGTTGCGATCGCGAACAATTCGGCAAAGCGATTGGTTCCAACCAGGCCGTCAAGCACTTGCTGGCCGACTGCGCGGTGCGCATAGAGTTCGCCAGGCCGGTGGTTTATCGCGCCGCCTACACAACATCGGTAGAGCCACAGCGCGCTGATTGCGCGGTCTCGCACGCCAAGACAGCGGCCGCCAGTGCTGCGCTACTTTGTGCGCGTCATTGCACGCAAGTGCATGGTGCAATGGGCTACACTTGGGAGTGCGACCTGCATATTTGGGCCAAGCGCAGTTGGGCGCTGGACAAAAACTGGGGCGACGAAGGCTTTCACAAAAACCGTATCCATGAATGGTTGCTCAATCCGCGCGCGCTGTTTGGTGCGGAGTATACCTTTGGCGCCAGCAACACGGCTTTTGACCTAGGTCTCGAATCCGGTAAACCAGAAGAGGTTTGTGCATGAGCCAGCGCGCCCAAGCGTATATCGTCGACGCAGCAAGAACGCCAACCGGCCGTCGCAAAGGCGGTCTCGCCCATGTGCATGCGGCTGACCTGGGTGGCCATGTGTTGAAAGCGCTGGTTGAGCGCAACCCGATCCCCGACCTCGACTACGAAGATGTCATTATGGGTTGCGTCGATACGATTGGCCCGCTGGCGGGTGATATCGCGCGAACCTGTTGGTTAGCCGCTGGCTTGGCCGATGCCGTTCCCGGCACTACCATCGATCGCCAGTGTGGTTCTTCGCAGCAGGCCGTGCACTTTGCTGCACAGGCCATTATGTCCGGCTGCATGGATGTAGTGGTGGCCGGCGGCGTGCAGACCATGACCCAGATTCCCATTTCCTCTGCCATGACGGCCGCCGAGCCAATGGGCTTTAGCGACCCTTTCACAGGCTCGAAAGGTTGGGTGGCACGCTACGGTGATACGCCGCCAACGCAGTTTCGTTCGGCGCAAATGATTGCCGACAAATGGAAATTGACGCGCAGCGACCTTGAGGTTTTTGCACTGGAATCACACCGGCGTGCACTACAAGCCATTAAAGAGGGACGCTTCGATCGGGAGATCGTGCCACTTGAAGGCGTGAGCATGGACGAGACACCCCGGCACACTACGCTTGAAAAAATGGCCGAGTTGGATTTTCTTTTTGGCTGCGACAAAGTAACCGCTGCAGTATCGAGCCAAACCTGTGATGCGGCCTCCGCGATGTTGCTGGTTTCTGAAAACGCGTTGAAGCGCTATAACCTAACGCCCAGGGCGCGCATCCACCACATGAGTGTGCGCGGAGATGACCCGGTGTGGATGTTAACCGCGCCCATACCGGCTACCGAGTATGCGTTGCAGAAATCCGGCATGAAACTCGACGATATCGACCTGGTAGAAATCAATGAGGCTTTTGCATCGGTGCCCATGGCGTGGTTGCAAGAAACCGGCTACCCGCACGAACGTATCAACGTTAACGGTGGCGCGATAGCACTGGGCCATCCGCTGGGTGCTACGGGTACCAAATTGATGACCACACTGTTGCACGAACTCGAGCGCAGCGGTGGGCGCTACGGCCTGCAAACCATGTGCGAAGGCGGCGGGCAAGCCAACGTAACAATTATTGAGCGCTTGTAGCTGGCTATAGCGTAGCGCTTTAAAACCCAAGCAAGCACGTGCACGGGGTATACTCCCCGGCGATTGGCAACATTCTTGATGCGTGTTTTATATCCCTGAACAACAACCGATGGAGAGATCTGCATGAGCCGACTATGTGACGGTAGGGTGGTTATTATTACCGGTGCGGGCGGTGGCCTGGGGCGTTCTTATGCGCTGGCATTTGCGGCCGAAGGCGCGGCAGTTATCGTTAACGACATTAACCAACAAGCCGCGCAGCAAACGGTTGACGATATTGTTGCGGCAGGCGGCAAGGCCAGTGTCAACACTTCTGATATTACCAACTTCGAAGATTCCGCGCGTGCGGTGAAACAGGCGCTGGATGAATACGGCGATTTGCATGTGGTAGTCAATAATGCCGGTGTGTGCCGCGACCGCATGTTTGCATCGATGAGCGAGCAGGAGTGGGACCAGGTTATTGCCGTGCACCTGAAAGGGCACTTCTGTATTAGCCGTCACGCGGTAGACTACTGGCGCGCGCAGTCGAAAGCGGGCAAGCCGGTAGACGCGCGCATAATCAATACCTCTTCAGGGGCAGGCTTGAATGGTTCGATCGGGCAAAGTAATTACGCCGCTGCAAAGGGCGGCATTGCATCCTTAACGCTGAACCAGTCCGCCGAATTACGCCGCTACGGCATCACCGCCAATGCGCTGGCGCCGTCTGCACGCACCGCTATGACCGAGGGTGTGTTTGCCGATCGAATGAAAAAGCCTGAAGACGGCAGCTTCGACCACTTCTCGCCCGACAATATTTCGCCGTTGGTGGTTTGGTTGGGTTCGCCAGAATCGAAAGACGTAACCGGGCTGGTGTTTGAAAATGAAGGCGGCAAGATTTCGATTGCCGATGGCTGGCGTTCAACCGAGCCTGTCGATAAGGGCGCGCGCTGGGAGCCTGCTGAAGTGGGCGACGCAATAAAAGTGCTGCGCGAACGTAACCCTGCGCCACAAAAAGTCTACGGTACCTGATATAGCCATGGACTTTAGCTTTAGTGACGAGCAAATAATGATCCGCGATACCGCGGAGCAGTTTCTTGCAGAAGTTTCAGACAGCGCGGCTGTGCGCGCGGTCATGGCTAGCGAGCGCGGTTACGACGACAAGCTATGGGCGCGAATTTGCCAGGATATGTACTGGCAGGCGATCACGGTGCCCGAGGCCTGCGGTGGTCTTGATCTTGGCTATATAGAGCTGGTTGCGGTACTCGAGCAGATGGGCAGGCGGCTTGCCTGCACGCCGCTTTACGCTTCCGTTTGTTTGGCCGCGAATACCTTGCTCGTTGCCGGCAGCGACGCACAGCAACAGCATTGGCTGGGCAGGTTGGTGGCGGGGGAAGCTGGCACATTGGCATTTTCAGGGCCGAGCGCCAATTGGGATGCTGCCTCGGTGTCGCTGAATTGCGTGCGTGAAGGCAAAGAATTCATTCTCAACGGAGAAAGCCGCTACGTACCCGACGGCCACAGTGCCGATATTATCTGTGTGGCTGCACGCGAAACCGCAAGCGTTGGCGATGCAGGCGTGAGCCTTTTCATTATGGATGCCAGTACCGATGGCTTAAGTCGTGAATGGCTGCCGACGATGGACCAGACCCGCAAGCAGGCACAGCTTACATTTAGCAACGTGCGCGTTAGTGCTGATGCATTGTTGGGTGAGCAAGGCGCTGCCGCGCAACAATTAGAAACCGTTTTGGACCTGGCGCGTATCGCGATAGCAGCCGACCAGGTTGGCGGTGCTCAACAAGCGCTGGATAGTACGGTGGAGTATTTGCAGGAGCGCGTACAGTTCGGCCGCCAAATTGCCTCTTACCAGGCCATAAAGCACAAGTGTGCCGACATGATGTTAAAAGTAGAAGCAGCACGCTCGGCCCTGTATTACGCGGCTTGCATTGCCGATCAAGCCCTGGCCGGCGATGCCGATGCGCAGACGCTACGCGAGGCGGCCTCAATTGTGAAAGGCTACGCTAGCGATGCGTACTTTTTTAACGCCGGTTGTGGTATCCAGTTACATGGCGGTGTTGGTTTTACTTCCGAGTACGACATCCAGCTTTATTTTAAACGCGCCAAGTCTACCGAAACATTCCTGGGTGGCAGCGACTTTCATCGCGCGCGCCTGGCAGCCTTGCTGCTCGACGATAGTCCGCTTGGGCAACAAAAACAGGAGCGCGCATGAAGCTGAGTTTTAGCAAGCAAGACGAACAGTTTCGCGCTGAAGTTGCCAACTGGCTTGCCGATAATCTTTGCGGTGAATTCGAAACGATTCGCTGGCGTGGCGGGCCGGGCGACGAGCATATGTTTGTTGAGGAGCGCAAAA
>JABDNS010000055.1 GCA_013043705.1 Pseudomonadales bacterium | reverse complement strand
AATGATTAACAGTACCGATCACTAATTGCACAGTGACTGTTAACTCAAAGAAACCTAAGAATTTTTTGCTTGTCTCTTTCGACCTTTAAGTGAAGCCGAACCTATTCCGAACCTCTTTGGTGTCCGGTTTTATTAGACCACTACATCCATTTCTCAAGCTATCATTGAAAGATTCTATTTGCGCATTATCTGCTGGATTGCCGGACTTCGTGTATGTAAATTTCACTTTTGTTTGATATGTCCATATGCCTTTCACCACCCTAATAAATTCCAGGCCATTGTCACAATGGATCCTTTTCAGCGCACAGTGTTGTTTGGCGATGCCTGAAAAAACATCGATAATCTGGTTGCTGTTGATCAAAATACTTTATGGGCCGCAGTAAAAATAAACTGTTGGTCGACGGTTAGCGCCCAGTAACATTTGAATGATTTTCTGGTGAATTAATTTTTTATATTATCTATCTGTTGCCATCTCGAAGCGCGCATTCTATTTTCTCGGCTTCAATGTCTAACAATAATGCTGCAAGACAGGCATGGACTGTATAGCGCGCATCTCCCGTGTGCAATTGGTTTCGTAGATCTATCGCAAGATTTACTGCCGGTTTTTCACCTAACTGCACGTTTGTAGCCGTGCCATCAACCGTCCGTTTAATGCGGAGCTTGAGGTCGTGGTTTGTGCTGTCGACTTTATCTATTCTATGTAGCGTGGCAGCGCTAGTGTCGTATTCTGGTGTTTGGTCTACGATGATGTGTTTGCGAGTAGTGCGCGCAATCAATTCGATAGCCTGCAAGCTGCTTGCCGGTACCTCCGCAGGCGCGCCATTTTCAACAACTATTGCAACGTCACATAGATCATGTTGCAGCCCATAAGCCAGCACGTCTTCAGGGCTGGCATCGATTACGAGGATTTCCAATCGCGGATCAATCAGTAAGCTACGGCTGGCACGCGGTAGCGTGAGTGGGCCACATTGCACCGCACTACCATATATCCCGGCGCGGTCATTGCTAACAAGCCCGACATGTTTATATTGCTGCGAAATTATATTGATTAGAAGGTTGGCTACTCGATTACGCTCGCCGTTGCCGGTAATCACCACAATGGGTACTCGGCAGTTAGCAGCACTCGGAAAAAGCATGTTGATAATTGGCTTGGTTACGTCGCGCGGCTGACCTACCGTGGGCCATATATGTTTGCGTAGGCCGGGCCTGGAGTTTACCTCGCAAATAGCTCCGCCATTTTTTTCCAACATCGACTGACTGATATCGGGAATGAGCAAGTCCACTCCGGCTATGTCCAGGCCCATAGCGCGGGTGGCCAGAATTGCAATTTCACGATTATGCGGATGAACGCTATCAGTGACATCAATTGCGGAGCCGCCATCCGAAGTGTTGGCGTTTCGGCGCAAGTATGCGTATTCGTCTTTGTCGAGTACAGACTGACGCGTGAATCCTTGTGTTTTAAGCAGTTTTTCCGCGCGGTCATCTAAAGCAATGAGCGTTTTGGAAAAACGCGCGCCGATACCGCGCTGCGGGTCGCTGTTAACCTTTGCAACAAGTGTTTCAATGCTATCTTCGCCATTGCCTATTACGTGTGCCGGTTGGCGCAAGGCCGCTGCGCAGAGTTCACCATCAATAACGAGCAGGCGGTAATCCGCTCCGCCTATAAACTCTTCGATCAATACTGAGCGTCCATATTGACGCGCCAGCTTGTAGGCGGCACGCACCTCACTCGATGAATTGAGCCCAATACTTATACCCTTGCCGGTGTTTCCGGAATTTGGCTTAACGACAACGGGGAAGCCAATATGCTTGGCTGCTGCAACAGCGTCGCGGCTGCGATAGACGCGTGCATATTTAGGGCTGGGTAAGCCTAATTCTTCGAAAATCCGCCTTGAATAGTCTTTGTTGGTAGCCACATCGTTGCTTACAACATTGGTGAGCGTTGTTTTTGTGGCGTTGAGGCGTTGTTGATAAATTCCCTGCCCCAGCTGCAGGATGCGACCCATTAAACGGATTGCAGGCACCGACGCTTCCCTTGCAGTGCGCATTATCGCCCGGTCTTGCACAGGCAGCATTCGCCGCGCCGCAAATTTTTTAAAGTCTTCAATCTCAGCGGCGTATTTTACGACAAGCGGTGGATCATCAGCCGTGTTTGCTTCCGCTAGCTCGGTAAGCCAGTTACAGACAAGCTTTGCAGCTGCGTCACAAATTTCGATCTCTTCATATGGAACCAATGCCTCGTTGGTTTCAATTGCTGCGTCGGAGGTCGACCTTATGCACTCTAATTGTGCGCCACACTCATTTTGTAGCGCAATACTGATATGCTCTAACAAATGTGCGAGTTCGATAGGGTTGCTTTCAAAACATTGCGGTGAGCCTGTCTCACAAACAATTGAATTGAGTGCCGGCAGTGCTTCAGATGCTGCGTGGTAGCAAGTGGCTAGCTGAGCGGCGGACACTTTTTCGACAGCCTGCAACGTGAAGCGCAACACTGGTTCCAATGAGTAAATATTCGGCCCTATATACGTGGCCGACACTACACTCTCCATAACCTTTCCTGTACTCAGATAATTCCGATAAAGTATAGACTGGTATTGCCATGCTCATTTAGCAGTAACGAGTCGTCCGACAGCGTCTTTGATAATATGCAGGGCAAAAAAATAATCGCGCAAGGCCTATTTTTAATCTTTCCGGTGCGACTATTTTCTAAATAAAGTATCTGCTACTAGCCGAGAGACCGCTTCGCTGCGAAGAATACGGCGGGAAGAATGACCAACTCCATCGACTTCTATGAATGTCCAGTTGAAGTGCGCATCAAGCTCGCGAGCCGTTTTGATAGCTTTACTATAAGTAAACCGACCTCTTTCCAGTCTATTCCTGCCTTGGCGCATCCCGGCGCTTCCTTTATTCAAATATTTTTGGCCAGTATCTTCATTGCCTAAAATGATCGCCACAGGTTTGGCTAGATATCGTCGCAGTAGCGTCGTTTTGTCTGGCTCTTTAAATTGTGCAAACCCATACGGTGCAGGCTCTTCGGTTGATGCAAGCACATGCGTGGAAGGATTGGCCACAATGTAGCGCTCCACTTTCAGATTGCCGTAGGCCGCGACCCGGGAAAGAAATTGCCCGCCCGCCGAATGGCCAAATAAAATCGTCCGCACGCCCTTTACGGCTTGTGCGCCACCACGACAACAATTGGCAACGTAGCTTTTTGAAAAAGTTATCAATTCGGAAAGGATATGGCTGGTCCATCTCTCAGGTGCCAGTATCTTGCCGCTGCGTGTTATACCACCTCGTTGGTAGCGTCGACTAGGAAATCGATCGGCGTCAAATAATGGCGCAAACAGTACGGTGCAGTGTTTGGAGGCGAGCGCAGCGGCTCTATCGCGAAGCTTCGAGGCGTTGCGCTTGATGCCATGCAAAACGAATAGCACATCGGGGTTAGGACAGTTTGCGGGGTGAAATACGAAAACCTTGATCACATAGCCACCCGCTATCAGGCTAATCTTGAACTTTTCCGGTGTTGTTGCTGAAAAATCAAAAGCCTGTGCGTGTACAGTCAAGCATAACAGCAGTAGCGCGATAAGCGTGGCTCGCATATACACGGCAAGAGCGTTCATTCGTACTACTTTTCGCATAGTTTGAGTAAGCGTTGCTTGAACAGCGAATTAATCGGATAGCTGGAATGCATGATCAACTGAAGCGAGGTCCTGAGCTGGGATGCCCAATGCAAAAGCAGCAGCAATCGCGAGCATTTTTCCATTCTTCAGTCGATTTTTCCTGGTCCTGCCATCTCGAGAGCTGCCAACCTCGGCATTAAACGATGCGACAACTTTACCCTCCGACCATAATAAAATAGCCATGGCCTTTTCATGCCATTGCAAGCTAACAACTTTATGGCCCGCCTGTTTATGCTGTTCAAGTCTGGCGTTATTTGCTTGATCACTTACCAGCACTATTTTTGCAGGGTCAGTCGTTGAAAGCCGTCCCAAGGCTAAGGAATTACTTGCATCCACTACATAGCAGCCATCGGTAGCGTTGCACAAAACATCCAAACCAGTCGCGAACTGTTTGGCATCGCCGTTGACCTGGCGATCCATAATCACACTAACATCCGTTCGCTCGAGTAACATACCGCGCCGTACAGTCTTCCGTAGTGAAACTGTCGTCACGAGTGTGTCGATATCCGGATCACGCAACAGCACCAGCGGCGCCTGTTCTTGCTGCCGTGGATTTAACTCTGCAGGCCGCCCGTTAACCGAAGCTTCTTTTGTTAAAGCAAGTGCTACAGATCGACCAGTCGCGCGAAGCGCTAGATCCAAATATCGGGCTACAGTACCAATGCCTTTGTCACCTGCCACTGCCAATACTGGAATCCTGCTTGATCCTGCAGCAGGAAAAGAAAGGTCCAGCACTTTCGAGGCAACATTGCGTGGTTTGCCCTCGGCGGGCCAGGTATGTATGCAAAGTCCCGGCCGCGCGTTGATCTCGATAATTGCGCCACCACACTCTTTGTAGGAGCGAGATATATCTTCTGTTATGAAATCGATTCCTGCAACATCAAGGTCCATGCCGCGTGCGGCGCGTTCCGCGATACTAAAATTATCCGGATGCACTCGGTCAGTAACATCGATTGGCAGGCCGCCGGTGCTGATATTGGCCGTATCACGCAGGGTTACTTTTTTGTTCTCCTCCAATACCGTGCTGAAAGTTAGCCCGTTTGCGAGTAGCCGCTCTTGTAAGTCGACATCTTTTTTAATTACATAGCGACGGAAACCATCGCGAAGCGGGTCCTGGTTCAATTCATCAATGAGTTTTTCAATCGTGCTGTGGCCATCGCCGATAACGCATGGTGGTAGTTTTTTTAGCGCGGCGACACAGCGATTTCCTACAACTAACAGACGATGATCAGTGCCGGGCACATATCTTTCTATGATGACGTCGCGTCCTTTTTGATGCGCGCGATTAAATGCATCGAGGGCCTCGAACGGGCTGGATAGTTTGACAAATACATCGCGTCCGCGATTACCCTTTTGCGGCTTAACGACCAGCGGGTACCCTAATTTTTCTATCGCGATCAGTGTTTCTTCTTCGCTACCAACTCTTACCTGGCGTGTACAGGGCAGACGCAAGTCGCGTAATAACCGGTTGGTTTGACGCTTGTCTGCACAGGATTTTTGCGCTGCGCTCGATGTAGTGCCGCTCATAGAGGCAAACAGCCGTGCTTGATGCATTCCTTCGCCTAACAAAAGATGCTGTCTGCCCAGCAGCTTGCAGGGTATTCCGCGTTTACGGGCTGCATACTTTAGCGTTGAGGTACTGGCCGCGAGCCGTCGCCGTCGAACCAGTTTTTCGAGTTCCGCGAGGTGCTGTTCAAATGTTTCTTTTCGCTTGCCCTGTTCGGGATCAAGCTGCCTGGGCAGCAACTCCAGAAGTCCAAGCGTAGCTGCTTGCGCAACTTTTAAGGACAGGCGAGGGAGCTTGGACTCCCAAACCAGGCTTGTGCCAGATTCGTTATTGTCCACCACGGCAAAGTCGACCGTTTCAAGATCGTGCATCTCACGAGCTAGGTGTGTTTCGATACTGAGTATCGCCTCTAATAATAGTTGCGGGAACGCGACCGATTCCTTGCGTCGCAGTTTTTCAACAAAAATTTTGTCAAGCCCGTTAAGTGGAATAAAAGATGGGAGTGATACAAATCGGCGCAAGTAAGCGTAGGAAAAACTACTATCCATTGCGCAGCTGCTAATTTCAGCCAACGGTCCGAAATCAACACGGATGCAAGCTACCGATCGATCGTGATATATATTCGCACCGCTAAGCGTTTCTTCAGAGAGAATCTTTACTGGTGCGTGCAGGAAAAGCAAGCTGCCACGCGCGTCTTGCTCTTTATTATTTTGAAAATCCATTATAGTACTTCAACTTTAGATATTAATTTAACTTTCTCGCATGCTACGCTGAACGCTTTTTGCAATCGGGGCAATCAGGTATTCGTATGGTGACCTGGCGCCAGTGCGTATATAAACGTCAGCACCCATGCCCGCGGTTAATTGCATGTTCGATTTTGCTTCCGATCGATTCAGTTTCACGCGTGCGCGGTAGTACTGCTGTGCAGTTACCGGGTCGACGATTCTGTCGGCAGAAACATGGGTAATTTTGCCTTGCAGTGGGCGGCTGCTGCGCCTCGATAGTGACGTTAGCCTTACGTCAGCTTGCATGCCAATGTGTACTTCATCTATGTCATTCGGATGTACAAAAGCGTCGATTACCAGCTCATCGTCGTCAGGCAAAATATCCATCAAGCCTTGCCCAGGCGCAATCACGCCATCACGCGTATGAATCTGTAAATCGACAACGGTGCCGTCAATAGGCGAAACAATGTCTTTGCGCCGTGCCACGTCCTTCGCACGGAGCAATTGCTGGTTTACTTCGTAGAGCTGCGCCCGGTACTCACGCAACTGGTCGGTTAGCTCAGTGCGGCGGCTGGCTTGCGTTTCGCTAAGCTGTAGTTTCATTTCCATAATGCTTTGCTTGAGCTGGCCAATTTCAGCGAGATAGCCGCTGATATCGCCATCTACTTCGGCGAGTTGCTGTTGGCCTTGCAGCAACATACGCTTTGGCACTACTTTTTTCTGGTAGCCTTTTTCCAGCCCGTTCAATTCTTCGACGAGTAGCTGTCGCTGTTTTTGTTTAGCCAGCTGCTTCCCGTCCAGGCCTTTTATTTCTGATCGCGCTTGTCCAATCTTATGCTGTAGAACCGCCAACTGATCTTTAGCAAGTTTACGCTGTGATATTAATGTGTCGCGCTGACCAGCGAGCACTGCAGCAACATCTTGCTCTGTTGCGCGACTGGTTAAGTCCTCGGGAAAATCAATTGCTCTTTTGTCTTTAAGTTCTGCTTCAATGCGTGCTATCAGCGCCATGGTTTCTAGCCGTTGCATATCGAGTTGAGCCAGAGAGCTGTTAGCTTCAACCCCACTCAGACTTACCAATACTTGGCCCTGAATAACCTCGTCCCCGTCCGCTACGTGAATCGCATTAACTATGCCGCCCTCCAAATGCTGCACCTGCTTTCGAAAGCCTTCGGCGCTAACAACGCCGCGCGCCACAACAGCGCCTTCAACCGGCGCAAGCATGGCCCAAGCCGCAATGCTAAGCAAAAAGAACGTTAAAACCAGAAAGCCGGATAAAATTAACTTTCTGGGGAAGGGGGCCTCGTTAGTCTCTACAGATTTTTGCGGCGCTGTGGTTTCAATCATCTTTTCAATCTCTTCTGTTATCTGTCGCCGCTTTTTTTGCGAGAGCTAAGCTTTACCAGCTTATTGTCTGGATTATGATTGCGGGCAGAATCACTCGATGTATTAATACTGTTTTCAGCGATTGCCTGCTTTTCCGCTTCCGCGTTTTTTCGCTTGTCCCTTCGGCTGTTGCGATATTCGCTTATCTGCGCTTCACCGCGCAGTACGCTCGGCTTTTCTCCGCTTAAGTCCAAAACCGTGTCGGCAAGGCGTGACAATGATTTAGATTGGGCTGTTACAACAACAATGGCGCGTCTTTCTTTGGCTTTCGATATAGCTTTACGCAATGCTGATCGCGATTGGCGATCCAGATGCGGGAACGGCTCGTCCATGACGATTAGCTGGGGGTTCCCATAAAAAGCTCTGGCGAGCGCAATTAACTTGAGTTGTCCTTGTGAAAGTAATGGCTCGTTTTCAGATATGGACGTGTCATAGCCGCTTGGCAAGTTAGATATTGTCTCGTGTATACCAAGCAGCTTGGCCACTGAAATGATTTGATCGATATTGCCTTCACTCATGCCGGCGATATTCTCGCGTGCGGTGCCGTTAAATATATGCGGCTGTTGTGGCAATAGGCTGGACAATTGCCGATGTTCAGCACTTTGTAATCTGTGGATGTCTATATCGCCCAGGCGTATTTTCCCTGCACGAGGTTTTAGCACACCGCTGATAAGCCGGGAGAGCGTGGTTTTTCCCTTAGCAGATGGGCCTACAATGCAAAGCATCTCGCCCGGTTCTACAACAATGTCTATATTGCGGAATAAAGAGCTGCTCTGCTTCGGGTAGCGAAAAGAAACCTTATCGATAACCAGCGGCTGCTGGTGAATATCCTCTGGCACAGAGATTTCGTTATCTGATAGCTTGGCTAAGATTTTTTGGATTCGTTTATAGGCTTTTAGAGCAACAGCCATATCGCGCCAGCGCGACATCGCGCGCTCAACCAGCAAGTAACCCAAGCGTCCGAGCACACCCGCCGCGATGACCTCGCCAAGGGTTAATTGGTTACTAATAACAAAGGTGACGCCTACCGCGAGCAAAATAACGCGTAGCAGTCGCTTTACCGCAAGCATCGCAGTAGAGAAACTGAGTAGTGTTGTGCTTGTTTTGGTCTGCGCGTCCAGGCGTTCGCTGGAGCTACGCGACCAATGAGAGGCAACGTTTGCAGCCATATTTTTCGATACTACTGAGTCTGCGTTGCGTTCGGTTGCGCTAACCCAGCTCTTGTCTGCCTTACCTGCTGCGCGCGTCCTGTTTCTTGGGTCACGAGTAAGCCATTCGCCAGTAAGCCCCAATAAAATGCTGAACAGGCTCGCCGCGAGTACAACATAGCCAAGCGTTGGTGAAACAAACCAAACACACAGTATGAAAAATGGTGCCCAGAAAACGTCTAGCCAATTAGTTAAAGCGGTACCCGAGGCAAAGGTGCGAAGCGTTGCAGTGTCGCGCAAGGCATCGGATAAAGAGGCATCGTTGCCAGAGCCCCTGTCAGCGAGATGTGCAAATAGTTTTTCGCCCAACGATTTTTCCAGCCACACGCCCCATGCCATAAGCATGCGCCGTCGGATCATCTCTAGTACTACCGCGCAAAGAATAGCAATAACCGTAATGATGCTTAGCATAACCAGCGTCTCTATGCTTCGACTAGCTATTACGCGATCGAGTACCTGCAGAATAAAAATCGGTGCAGCGAGCTTTAAAACATTGATAAATAGTGTGAATAAGGCAATCGCAAACAGACCCGGCGTTGAACGCCGCCACATCTTGCGCAGTAATTGTTTCGGCGCAACCGTTTCAAAGTGTGTATGCCTTTCGGTCAGCATGTTTTATACCGGAGCCTGCAAGGTTGTTTGATTAGGCGCTGCTTTGAGATGGTACGATAAAGCACATTGGCGCTAGGAAGCGGTATCTAAATCGTCTTCGGGCCACTCTACTTCCGGAAACGCTGCTTGTAGCGGTGCGCGCGAACCTTCTTCGCGGAGGTTTTGCCAGCTAGTTTGTTCTGCGCGATTTACCACAGGCATATCCGACATGGATGACATAACGCTTGCGTATCGTTCAGGCTGGATGTGTTCTGCAGGCTGCTCAATCGACGCTGCCTGCCCCGCCATGGTTTCGACCATTGCGCCAGCTTGTAATTCGAACGGGGTATACAGCGGAATGCCGCAGGCTTCGGCTTCACGCATCGCCAGCGGAGAGCGAGTGATTTGCCCGCTAATGGCGCAAACCTCGTGGCCAAGTTGCGCAAGCAACTTGCAGCCATACGCGGCGCCAAGCGAGTCATTAGCAGCGAAAATGCAGCCAGTACTGTTTTCAAGCAAAAATTCAGACTGAAGAAGTTTGGCGGTTTCAGCGTGTTGTAAGCCATCGGCGATTTCCAGTATTGCGAAATCACATCCGTTATTGGCCGCATGGTTTACCAATGCAATTACGCCTTGCTCAATTTCATTGCCGGGGCACTTATAAGTGCCGGGGAAGCCGGCATCGGTAAAATCAAGTGTTATGCTTGCACCCATATCCTGCATTTGCCACATGTCGCCACCGGATCCAGTCCCTGTGCCTTTAATGCCCGCGACAGTGAAGCCCGATTTTGTCAGCCCGTGAATTAAAGATGCAGCGGTGAAGGTCTTGCCAGAGTTCATTGCCGTGCCAACGACAATAAATAATTTTATTGGCCGGGTTGCCGTTTCAAACGGGATGCGATAGTCCACTACATTTAGCGGTTGACCTTGTGCGTCACCGATCAGCCCAATGGGTTGAATGCGCGTAGGCGGTAGCATGCGGTCGTGCCTGGTAATTTCTCGCGAGGCGATGCCACCTCCGGCGACTAGATCACATAGCCCAAGGTCATCGCTAACCAGTGCTTCGAATTGATCTGGGGCGTATCGATTGCCATAGCAAACGATGATTTCGTCGCCAGGCATCATGGTGGCGCGGCGACCGGTTATTTTTTCGATTTTCCGGTGCTTGCCTAGCTCATACACCGTCGCTAGTACGAGGTCGCCTGAGCGAGGCTGGATATCGCCGCTTAGCAGCGAGCGCATATCGTTCTCGTTAACCCTGCGTGTTGAAAATGCTCTTTTTGCCCTGGAAATGCGTGCGATGCCTAAATCTGATTGGTACACGAAACTGTCCTTATCGGAAATACTTATTGCGTCCGCTTTTGAGGTGTCAATCGCAGAAAACGCAGCGCTTGTTTGAGCCGCAAAAGTTAACTATCCAAGCAATTTGGCGGCCAATTATTGCACATCGCGTAATAAGTGTCCTCTTACTGTTAAGTTGTTCTAATTGTTACTTATTTTGCGCAGAGAATTAAAAAATAAAGAGGGCGAGACGTTTTACTTGCGATGTGGTGTAAATAACTTCGACCGTGCACGAATATATCAAACCTTAGTTTTTACCGGGAAAGCCGCCGATTTATAGGTAGGAACGAAAAAAAAGGGCCGCAAACGCGACCCTTTTTGTATGAAATGGCTCCGCCTGCTGGGCTCGAACCAGCGACCCAATGATTAACAGTCATTTGCTCTACCAACTGAGCTAAGGCGGAATTGTGTTCGCGCGGGGCGTGCAAGAAGCTGCGCTTGCGCTGCAACTCGTTGAATTATAGCCCATAAATTCAGGCGTGGGCGCGCATATTAAGGCGGTGCAGGGGCTTCGTCAAGAGTCCGCCAAATCCGCGTTTAACAAGGCTTTATCGGCGTTACAGGGGGCGGTAACATAGCCGGTTCGCCCGCTCCCAAGCCTGATTTTCGGAACCGCAACTTCATGTCCAAACAGCCTTTCCAGGTAGTCAGCCCCTACCAGCCTGCCGGCGACCAGCCCAACGCGATAGAGGCCTTGGTGAAAGGTATTAAAGCAGGCCTGGCGGGGCAAACCCTGCTAGGGGTTACGGGCTCGGGCAAAACCTACACCATCGCCAATGTGGTAGCCGAGCTACAGCGCCCAACCATTGTTATGGCACATAACAAAACACTGGCTGCGCAGCTGTATGGCGAATTCAAGGAGTTCTTCCCGAACAACGCGGTCGAGTATTTCGTTAGCTATTACGATTACTACCAGCCCGAGGCCTATGTCGCCTCTAGCGATACTTTCATTGAAAAAGACGCCTCGGTTAATGAGCACATCGAGCAGATGCGTCTCTCGGCAACCAAGGCATTACTCGAAAGGCCCGATGCATTGGTGGTGGCCACGGTGTCGGCGATTTACGGCTTGGGTGACCCTGAAGCTTACCTGAAAATGGTACTGCATCTTCGCGTGGGTGATACCTATCAGCAGAAAGATATTCTTTCGCGTTTAGCTGAACTGCAATACACGCGCAATGACATCGACTTCTCGCGTGGTACCTATCGTGTGCGTGGCGATGTAATCGATATATTTCCGGCAGAGAGCGAGCGCGATGCAATTCGCCTGGATCTTTTTGACGATGAACTCGAACGCATCAACTTATTCGACCCGTTAACCGGTGAAGTGCAAGCCAAGCTACCGCGCTTTACGATTTATCCGAAATCGCACTACGTGACGCCGCGTAACAATATGCTCAAGGCTATCGACGGTATAGAGGAAGAGTTAAAAGAGCGGCTGGAACAACTGCGCGACCAGAACAAACTGGTAGAAGAGCAGCGGCTGCAGCAGCGTACGCGTTATGATTTAGAGCTAATACGCGAGCTGGGTTTTTGCACTGGTATTGAAAACTACTCGCGCTATTTGTCCGGCCGCAAACCCGGCGAGCCGCCGCCAACCTTGTTTGACTACCTGCCGCACGATGCGTTGGTGGTGATTGATGAGTCGCACGTCACGATTCCGCAAATTGGCGCCATGTACAAGGGCGACCGCTCGCGCAAGGAAACCCTGGTTCAGTATGGTTTTCGATTGCCGTCGGCGTTGGATAACCGTCCGTTGAAATTTGAGGAGTGGGAGGCGATGGCGAGCCAGTGCATTTACGTTTCGGCCACGCCAGGCCGTTACGAAAAGGAAAGGGCGGGCGCTGTTGTCGAGCAGTTGGTTAGGCCAACCGGGTTAGTTGACCCCGAGGTCGAAATTCGCCCGGCAAGAACCCAGGTTGATGACCTGTTATCGGAAATTGGCAAGCGTACCAGCGTTGGCGAGCGCGTGCTGGTAACCACATTAACCAAACGCATGGCAGAGGATTTAACCGAGTATTTGGACGAGAATGGTGCGCGCGTGCGCTACCTGCATTCGGATATCGATACGGTAGAGCGGGTAGAAATTATTCGCGACCTGCGGCTGGGGCATTTTGATGTGCTGGTGGGTATTAACCTGCTGCGCGAGGGCCTGGATATGCCGGAGGTGTCGCTCGTTGCTATTCTGGATGCCGACAAGGAAGGCTTCCTGCGCTCCGAGACTTCACTGATACAAACCATCGGTCGTGCCGCGCGTAACCTGCACGGCAAGGCAATACTCTACGCCGACAAGATAACCGGTTCGATGCAGCGAGCGCTGGATGAAACATCCCGGCGCCGCGCGGTGCAGGAAGCCTACAACGCTGAACATGGTATTGAGCCTGCCGGTATTACCAAGAACGTTGCGGATATTCTGGAGGGCGCCCGCATGGTGCCCGGCCGTGGTGCCCAGCAGAGGGGCAGGGGCAGGAAGGTGGCCGAGCCGAAGCTGGCCGATTACGCCGATAATCTTGTCGACTTATCACCCTCGGAGCTGGCCAAAACCATCAAGGATCTGGAGCGGCAGATGCATCAGCATGCGCGGGACCTGGAGTTCGAAGAAGCTGCGCATACGCGTGACAAGTTGCACCAGCTGAAGCAGCAAGCGTTTGTAGGCAACGCGTAAATGCCCGCTGGCTGCGATTGCGCGCTGCCGCGGTGCGCGTATAATACGCGACCTCGGGGACAGCTTACTTTTGCACGCAAAAGTAAGCTGTCCCCAATGCACAGAATTTAAAAGTTATACAACCGTAGCTCAGTTGGTTAGAGCACCACCTTGACATGGTGGGGGTCGGTGGTTCGAATCCACTCGCGACTACCAATCTAACGGGCGAAGGCAATCAGGCCGAAACCTGGGACGGTGGTTCGATCAATTCGCCGGGAGCGAATTGGCGGCGCGCGTAGCGCGGCCCGAAGGGCCGAGCACATGGATGTGCGAGCCAATCCACTCGCGACTACCAAATCTTTTGTACACGTGGCCTTTGGTAGGGGTCACCACTGGAGAACGCAAATGCCGAACATTAC
>JABDNS010000053.1 GCA_013043705.1 Pseudomonadales bacterium | reverse complement strand
GAATGGGTAGATTAAGTGCCGGCGGCCGTTGGCACCCCGGCTTTTTTGCTTAGCTGGCTAGCCAGTCGCGCGGCACCAGGTAATCATCGAGCAGTGCTTGCTCTGGCGTGCCGGGTGCCGCTTCGTAGCGATAGCTCCACGCAACCGCAGGCGGCAGCGACATCAGTATCGATTCGGTACGGCCGCCACTTTGCAAGCCGAACAAGGTGCCGCGGTCTTGCACGAGGTTAAACTCTACGTAGCGCCCGCGGCGGTGCAACTGGAACTCGCGCTGCTGCGACGTGTATTCGCGCCCGCGGTTGCGCTCAACGATTTCACTATAGGCTGCCAAATAGGCTTCGCCAACCGCGGCAACAAATTCCAGGCAACGCGAAAAAGGCCAACGCGACAGGTCGTCGAAAAACAGCCCGCCGATGCCGCGCTGTTCGTTGCGATGCGGTAGGTAAAAGTAATCGTCGCAGGCTTGCTTGAACTCGTCGTAGATATCCTCACCAAAAGGTTTGCAAGCGTTGGCCGCATGTCGGTGCCAGCTTATGCAATCTTCGCGATTGGCATAGTAGGGGGTGAGATCAAAACCGCCGCCAAACCACCAGGCCGGTTCAGTCGATTCACTTTCTGCAATAAAAAATCGCAAGTTGGCATGCGAGGTTGGCACATAGGGATTGCGCGGGTGCATCACAATCGAAACGCCGGCGGCTTCGAAAGCGCTGCCAGCCAACTCGGGGCGTCGATCGCTGGCCGAAGCTGGCATCGACGGGCCGCTTACACGCGAGAAATTCACGCCGCCTTTTTCAAACAATGCGCCGTCGGCGATAACCCGTGTGCGACCCTCGCCACCGCCGCGCTGCCAGTTGTCGTGCTCAAAAGCTGCCTCGCCGTCGAGCCGGGCAAAGGCTTCGCTAAGTTTGTTTTGATAATCGAGCAGAAAGTCAAATACTGCTTGCTTGTCGATTTCACCGACTCCGGACTTTGCGCCGGACATAGAAGCGGACATACAAATAGCGCCTGCAATTCAAATTGATGCAAGCATTTTACCGCATCGCGCCAGTTTCAGCGCAGGCGCAAGCCAGTCACAAGGTCCATTATTCTGGAAGGTTTTGCGGCGCCACCCGTGGCGCCCGATACGTAACTGGCAACATCAGCGCGAAAGTAACGCCTGGCGGCCCGTTCGCTACGCGCAGGAATAAGGCCGGCAGGGTTGGCCGAGGTCGAAACCAGCAAATCACCAAATCGCTGGCATAAAGTGGCTACAACGGGATGACTGGACAGGCGCACTGCAACGCTGTCGTGCACACCACAAATCCACGGCGGCATGCAGCCGTGGTTTGGCACCAGCCAGGTTGTTGCTTGTTCAGTGGGTTGGCAGAGTTTCTGCCACTGGGCGTCGCTTAATGCGTTGCGCAACGGCTTTAACTGCTGTGCGTGCGCTGCGACCAGGATCAAGCCCTTGGTTTGCGCGCGGCGCTTTAGACTGAGCAAGCGCGCGACTGCATGCTCGTTAAAAGGGTCACAACCCAGCCCCCATACTGCCTCGGTAGGGTAGGCAATTATTTCGCCGGCAGCCAACGCCCGCAGTGCGGGTTCAAATCGCCACGGCTGTTGTAGCATCGCAGCGCGAATCAGCCGCCCGCCAGCTTGGCTTGCAAGGCTGCGTCTTTGGCTTGCACCGCCTGCGCAGATTCCTCGCGCTCGTTGCGCACGCGCACGGCTAGCTCCGGGTCTGCGGTCGACATAATTTGCGCAGCCAGGTAAGCGGCGTTTTTTGCACCAGCCTTGCCTATTGCCACCGTTGCTACCGGAATACCACCGGGCATCTGCACCGTTGAAAGCAGTGCATCGAGACCTTCAAGCGAAGCATTGATCGGCACACCAATCACCGGCTTGGTAGTATTCGCCGCTACCGCGCCGGCCAAGTGCGCGGCCATGCCGGCTGCGGCGATAAATACCTGGCAACCGCGCTGGTCGGCGTCGGTAACGTAGGCTTGCGTTGCCGCCGGGGTCCGGTGCGCAGAGGTAACCTTTACCTCGGTATTAATATCAAACTTGGCCAGCGTATCGATGGCCGGTTGCATTTGCGGAAGGTCGGAATCCGAGCCCATCAGGACTGCTACAAATTTATCGCTCATACGTTTTTCCACCTCGCTTAAATTAACGCTGATAGCTTTCACAAGATCGTGTTTACTGGCACGAAATACAACAGCCACTAACCCGGGCTCGCCGCGCTGTGCTGGATTAGCGCGCGCCCAAGCCTCACAAGGCGGCGCAAATTACAGAAAAGTGGCCAAGCTTGCAAGCACCCCGGTTTCGGCAAAAACCCGAACCGTGCGACTAAGGCGCCGCGCTGTAACGGCCGGCATCGGCCAGAATCACCCCCTCCAGCTCCAGGTCAACCAGCGCACGGGCCAGCACATCGGCCGCCAGGCCAGTGCGCAGACTGAGCAATTCCCCCACAGCCGGCTCCGCCTCGGCCTTCAACGCGTCCAGTACCAGGCGCTGCGCTGCTGTGAGTGGCTGGTGGCTGTGGCTAGGGGAATTGGGACTTGGCCCATTGTTCTCTGGCTGCCCGGTTTCGGGCAGCGGCGCGGCAAACAACTGGCCGAGTACATCCAGCACATCGGCCGCGCTTTCCACAAGGTGCGCGCCGTCGCGCAGCAGCTGGTGGCAGCCACGCGCCATAACATTGTTGGCGGCGCCCGGCAGCGCAAAAACTTCGCGGCCCTGCTCGGCGGCAAAATTAGCTGTGTGTAAACTGCCGCTGGGCAGGCCGGCCTCCACCACAATAACTGCCCTGCACATACCCGAAACCAGTCGGTTACGCCTGGGAAACAGGCCTGGCACCGCAGGCGTGGCCAACGGCATTTCTGAAACCAGCGCACCGCTTGCGGCGATATTTTCTGCCAACGCCCGGTGCGAGCCCGGGTAAATGCTGTCGATGCCCGTGGCCATTACCGCCACTGTTTTAGCGCCCGCCTGCAACGCGCCCCGATGCACTTCCGCATCGATGCCCAGGGCCAATCCACTGTAAATACAAAAACCGGCGCGGCCGAGTTCGCCAGCCAAGTCCCTGGCCAGGCGGCGACCCAGTGTTGTTGGCTTGCGGGTACCTACAATTGCGATGGCCGGCAACAGTAGCGAGCTTGCCTGCCCTTGAGCAAAAAGCAGCGGCGGGCAATCGCTGATTTCACGCAGTAGCGCGGGAAATCCAGGCTCGTTGCGCAACAGCAGCTTCGCGTCATGGCGTTCAATCCAGGCCAGCGACTGCCTGCCCAATTGCCACAATCCGCTGCTTGATGGCGAGATGAGAAAATCCGCAAGGTTGGCGCGGGCGCGCGGCCCGAGCCCCTGTAAATAATCTGCTGGTGTGCTGTGGCTGCGATCAAGAAGGGATCTTGCGCTGCCAAAATGGCCTAGCAATAAATTGAGGTTTTGCGGGCCCAGGCCGTCAACGCGCTGCAAGGCCAGCAATGCCAGCACTTCTTCACGGCGCTCGGAGGCAGCAAGCGCTGTCTTGGCTTGCGACTTGGTTTGTTGGTCTAGTGGGAGTTGCTTAGACATACGATCGTCCTTGATCGAATTGAATTAACGCGGCAACTAATTCGCTGGCCAGCCCGGTAGCTTAAGCAACGATTACAGCACGCGTGTGCGGCTTAAAAAAATCCGTGGTTGGAGTATAAATGGCAGCGCAAAACGCCGCTAGAACTACAGCGGCGGCGGCATAATTTTTTTTAAAGTTTGCAGTACGCGGTAATAATCAGGGGTTGCTAACTTCATCCATTACCGACAATGGCCGCTCGGCTTCAAGGATCAAACCGTAGCTGACTTTTTCAAAAACCTTGAACACCATCATCAGGCCGGCGCGTTCGCTGGGCAATTGCACACTGCCGCGCTTAACAGGATCTTTAACTAGTTCGCCCGCGCGATCGACACCCAGTACATCGCCAACCTGCAAGCCCTCGCGTTCGCCGCGATTAATTGTTACCACATCGAAACGGCCGACGTTCGCAACACCCGCTTCAACCGCAATAATATGCCCGTTGATATCGCTTTCGGGCGGCTTGGGGTAAAAGGTTGAAGGCACTTCCTCGTTGGCCATGGGCAGGAAGCGGTCGCTATTGCGCACCTCTTCGTTGCTGTAATTGAGCACTACAGTAGCTACCTGGTCATCTTCGGCAATAATCTGGCCGGTGCCAATTTCATGCGCTTGCATGCCCAGCTTTTCACGGGTGACCGGGTCTCGAAAAACCTGTCCCGGCCGGTAAATGCCGTAGAAGCGCGTAGCAGGGTCAAAATCGCCCCGCCCGTAAATCCTGTCGCCAGCGCCGCTAACCAAGCGGTGATCGGAACCTGCAACCACATAGGGCGCCAGCTCCAGCGTTTCTTTATCCAACACGCGGCTGCGCGACAAAAAGCCATTCAGGACGTCGGCGGGAATGGCTGAAATTGCAGAGCCCAACGGCGATGTGCGCATATTCGGCGACAGTTTCATGGTGCCCCGATTCAACACCAGGCGCGGTTTGCCGTCCACATACACCAGCGTTAACAGGTCGCCCGGGTAGATAAGATGCGGGTTATTGATTTGCGGATTGACCTGCCAGATTTCCGGCCATAGCCAGGGGTCACGCAAGTACATGCCCGAAATATCCCACAGCGTATCGCCGCGCTTAACGGTATAGCTACTCGGGTAGTTGTCCCGCAGTTGAACCTGTGCCTGCGATGGCCATGCAATCAACGCAGCCAGCACGACCAACAGGCCCGGCAAGATTTTTTTCATTGTGAACATCCCTTGACGCGCGCAGTTTCGCGCGTTTGTTGAAACAGCTGGTCGCAGGCCACCCACACGGTAACCGTTCGATATTTCGCCAGCCGATGTATAGCAGTCAGCACCACCTGTATAATATAGCAGTGAGTTTCGGGCCAAGCGGCAAATATTTCGTATAAATGTCGGGAATTACACGTTTTTTTGTCGATCGATATTTAAACGTGACGCGTATTTAAGCAGTATTTGCACAAGGTCCCAGGTCCGCCTTACAGCTAGGGGCCGCTACATTGTTTCAGTACATTCCCCCAGGAGTGGGCACACATAAGTATGGCTATTCTCGAGATACTCGAATTTCCGGATCCACAGCTGCGAACCATCGCCAAGCCGGTGGAAGGGGTGGACGATTCGGTGCGCCAACTGGTCGACGATATGATTGAAACCATGTACGAGGCCGAAGGTGTCGGGCTGGCTGCAACGCAAGTGAACGTTCACAAACGTGTGATTGTCCTCGACGTTTCCGAAGGCCGCGACCAGGCTCAGGTATTTATCAATCCGAAGATCAAGGTGATCGATGAGACCCCGCATAGCTACCAGGAAGGCTGCTTGTCGGTGCCAGGCTTTTATGAAGAGGTCGAGCGGCCTACGGCCGTTAAAGTGGCAGCACTTGATCGCCATGGCGAGCAATTTATCATCGAACCGGATGGCCTGTTGTCAGTGTGTATCCAGCACGAAATCGACCACCTGAATGGCAAGCTGTTCGTCGACTATATATCGGCGCTAAAGCGGAACCGCATCAAGCAAAAACTACAGAAAGAAAAGCGCCTCGCCTGAGGCGCGTAGCCGGGCGACCCTGATCTTGCGCATTCTCTTTGCGGGCACCCCCGAATTTGCCGCCGCTCACCTGCGGGCACTGTACGCCAGTGCTGAGCATGAACTGCTGGCGGTGTACACCCAGCCCGACCGCCGCGCCGGTCGCGGTAAAAAATTGCTGGCCTCGCCAGTCAAACAGTTCGCCGAACAGGCCGGCATTAACGTCGAGCAACCGGTCACACTGAAAACCCCCGAGGCACAACAGCAATTAGCGGCTTACAACGCCGACCTGCTGGTGGTGGTTGCCTACGGTTTGCTGTTGCCCAAAGCGGTGCTGGATGCGCCAGCGCGAGGCTGCGTTAACGTACCCGCCTCGTTGTTACCGCGCTGGCGCGGTGCCGCTCCAGTAGAGCGTGCAATCGAGGCCGGCGATACCGAATCCGGCGTAACCATTATGCAGATGGACGAAGGCCTCGACACCGGCCCCATGCTGCTGCGCGAATCCTTTGCGCTGGCCAGCGATGAAACCGGCGACTCGCTGCGCCAGCGCCTGGTTGCATGTGGCACCGGTGCATTATTAAAAGTGCTGCGACAGATTGCGCAGGGTCGTGCTGCGCAGCAACTGCAAGACGATAGCGAGGCATGCTATGCCAACAAGCTCGACAAGCGCGAGGCAGCGCTGGATTTTGGCATGCCGGCCGTGGCGCTGGAATGCAAAATTCGTGCTTTCACATCGGCGCTGCCCTGTTACGCGGTATTCAAGCAGCAACGCATAAAGATAATTAGCGCCAGCGTACAACACCGCGAGCCTGGTGGCGCCGCGCGGTTACCCGGAGAAATTTTGTCGGTAGATAAAACACAAATGCTGGTCGCCTGCGGCGAAGGCATTTTAGCGGTGCACCAACTGCAGTTGCCCGGCGGTAAAACCATGACACTGCAGGCGCTGCACAATGGCAGGCCAGATTTTTTTCGTGCCGGAGATAGTTTTGCACGCGCCCTGTAATACATGTTTTTTGCGCGCGCCTGATGCAAAACGTTAGGGCGCTGGCGGCCAGTTCGCTGGCCGCGGTTATCGCCGATGGCAGGCCTTTCGATGGCAGCATCGACATGCCGCGCGCGCGCGCGAACAAACGTGGCGCCACACAAAAAGCGGTATTGCCCGACCAAAGCCAACTCAATCCTCGCGACCTGGCGCTGTTTCGCGAACTTTGCTACGGCAGCTTGCGCCGGTATGCACTGCTTGAAGTCATGCTTGGTTCGCGCCTTAAAAAGCCACTGGGCAAGCGCGATGCTGATATTCATGCGCTGCTGCTGATCGGCCTCTATCAACTGGTTTTCCTGCGCACCCCGGATCACGCCGCATTAAGCGCAACCGTGAATGCTTGCATTGCACTGCAAAAAACCTGGGCCAAAGGGCTGGTAAACGCCGTACTGCGCAACTGCCTTCGCGATCTGGAGCAAGGCGACCGCAAGCAAATACCGCGGCCTGCACAGGCCAGCGAAGCGGCGCTCGCATCGCACCCGCAATGGCTATACCAGCGTTTAAAAGCAGACTGGCCACAGCACTGGCAGCAAATTATTGAATATAACAACAGCCCGCCGCATATGGCCTTGCGGGTTGATATTGCCAGGCAACCGCGAGCAGACTACCAACACACACTGCAAGCTGCAGGCCTTGCTTCGCAAACCAGTGAGGTTTGCGACAGTGCGCTGCTGCTCGAGCATGCCTGCGACCCGACCACGCTACCCGGTTTCGACGAGGGCCTGTGCAGCGTACAGGATAGCGGCGCTCAACTCGCCGCAGCATTGCTACACGCCGGCGAAGGCGCGAGCGTGCTTGATGCCTGCGCCGCGCCGGGCGGCAAAACCCTGCATATCCTTCAGCATTGCCAACCGAAGTCTCTCTGCGCGCTGGATCTCGATGCTGGCCGCTTGGCGCGGGTGCATGAAAACCTGAAGCGCTGCAGCCGCAGTGGCGTTGCTAAATTAGAGGTTGCCGATGCCAGCGATACCGGCAGCTGGTGGCGCGGCCAGCCCTTCGACAGGATTTTGCTGGATGCGCCGTGCTCGGGCAGCGGTGTGATTGCAAGGCACCCGGATATCAAACTGCTGAGGCGCGAGGCGGATATTGCCAAGTTAGCCGGTGCCCAGCTGAATCTACTCACAGCGCTTTGGATAACGCTGGCCGATGACGGCGAACTACTGTACTGCAGCTGCTCGGTGTTGCGAGAAGAAAACGAAAGGGTCATCGCTACGTTCCTGGACAACGAGGCGGGCGCGTCAGCACTACCAATTGACGCGCAGTGGGGCATCGCCTGTGGTGCCGGACGGCAATTACTACCAAAAAAGGCCAGCAACGACGGCTTTTTTTATGCCAGACTTCGAAAATCACCATTGCGCTAGCGCGCACACTTTGTGCTCTTCATCAACGCGCTACCCTGCATCGCCCGAACCGGTCTATGCCCCGGGCGATAATACTCGCAATGGAAACCCGTCGGTGGCCGCTACACGTCGCCCGCTCAACTAGCCGTTAGCATGAAAATTATTATTCTCGGTGCGGGCCAGGTAGGCACTGCACTGGCCGAAAGCCTCTCTAACGAACAGCACATGGAAGTTACCGTGGTCGACAACCATCCCGCGCGCCTGCGCGAGTTGCGCGACCGACTCGATATTGGCATTGTCGTTGGCCACGCTTCGCACCCGGAAATACTCGGCGAAGCCGGCGCCGAAGACGCCGACATGCTGGTTGCGGTGACCGGCATCGATGAAATAAACATGATGGCTTGCCAGATTGCTCACACCAAGTACCACACGCCAACCAAAATTTGCCGTGTGCGCGCCAAAAGCTATGTGGTGCACGCCGACTTGTTTCATAAGGCGGCCATACCGATCGATGTGCTGATCTCGCCGGAGCAGTTGGTTACCCACCACATCATCGGCTTGCTAAATCATCCTGGCGCGTTGCAAGTGCTCGAATTCGCCGAGGGCAAAGTGCGCCTGGTCGCAATCCGCGCGCACGCCGGCGATAAATTTATCGGCGAGACGCTATATGACATACGCAAAATGACCCCCAAGCACGATGCCAGGGTGGCCGCTATATTTCGCGGCGATCGCGCGATAAAGCCGCAGCGTGACACCGAAATCGAACCGCTAGACGAGGTTTTCTATATTGCCGCGGCAGATAACATAAAGCCGGTGATGCAGGAGCTTGGCCAGCTGAGTCGCCCCTACCGCCGCCTGATGATTGCCGGTGGCGGCAACATCGGCCTTCGGCTTGCGCAGGCAATAGAAAATAAATTCTCAGTAAAACTGATTGAGTGCGACGAAGAGCGCGCCGAAGTACTAGCCGAAAAACTTGCAAAGACTATCGTGCTAAAAGGGAGTGCGTCTGACAAAGATCTGCTAGTAAATGAAAACATCGATGCGATTGATGTATTCATTGCGCTGACCAACGATGACGAAGCCAATATTATGTCATCGCTGCTTGCCAAAAAACTGGGCGCACGAAAAGTTATCACGCTAATTGCCAACTCCGCCTACGTCGACCTTGTACAAGGTGCAGATATCGATATTGCCTTTGCGCCGCAGCAGGTAACCATTGGCAGCCTTCTCACACATGTGCGTCGCGGTGATATGGCAGCGGTTCACTCGCTCAGGCGCGGCGCCGCCGAGGCTATAGAAATAGTTGCGCACGGAGATACAAAAACATCGAAAATTGTGGGCCGGCGCATCGATGAGCTGCAGCTGCCCGAGGGCGTTCGCTTTGGTGCAGTGGTGCGCGGCAAAAAAGTTATCGTTGCGCATCGCAACACCGTAATCGAACCGGATGACCACGTGGTTGTGTTTCTCGCCGATAAAACCCAGATACCCGCCGTAGAGGCGCTATTCCAGGTTGACATTGGTTTCTTCGGTTAAAACGTTGCGTCCGTACGCGCAGCCCTATCGCCCATGCAATTAAACCTGATACGCGCACTACTCGGCCTGTTACTGCTGATCTTCAGCTTGACCATGTTGCTACCGCTGGGTTTTGCGTTTTACTATCGCGAGGAAACCCTTGCTGCTTTCCTGCTTGCTTTTACCATCACCGCCGCCACTGGCGCGGCGCTTTGGTTGCCCAAAAGAGGCCATCAAGGCCAACTGCGCGCGCGCGACGGCTTTCTAATTACCTCACTGTTCTGGTTGGTGCTTGGTTCGTTTGGCGCGCTGCCGCTTTACTTTGCTTCGCAACTGGATATGACGCTAACCGATGCGGTTTTTGAATCGGTTTCGGGGCTAACGACCACCGGTGCTACGGTTATCACCGGTCTCGATGCATTGCCTAAATCACTGCTCTACTATCGCCAACAATTGCAGTGGTTAGGCGGCATCGGCATCATCGTTATCGCGATTGCTATCTTGCCGATGCTTGGTATCGGCGGCATGCAATTGTACAAGGCCGAAACGCCCGGGCCGATGAAAGACAATAAACTAACGCCGCGTATTACCAGCACCGCCAAGGTGTTGTTTACCATTTATTTGGTCATGACTATTGCCTGCGCCTTATGTTACTGGCTGGCGGGCATGACGCCATTCGACGCACTGGCGCACAGCTTCTCCACCGTTGCTATAGGTGGCTTCAGTACACATGATGCCAGCATGGCCTATTTTGAAAACTACGCCGTTTTGTGGATAGGTAGTGTGTTCATGTTGTTGGCCGGTGTTAATTTCGCATTGCACTACTTTGCTTTTCGCGATCGCAGCTTGCTGCACTATTGGCGCGACTCGGAGTTAAAATTTTTCTACGCGGTTATTTTTGTATCGTGCCTGGTTGCGGCTGTTTTGTTACTCAAGGTCGACGGCCATTTCGCCGCTCTGCTTGGCGGCAGGTTCGACGGCGAGGCCTGGCTAGATCGAATATCCCACGGTGTATTCCAGGTGGTTTCGCTGGCCACCACCACCGGCTTTGCCTCTACCGACTACACTGCCTGGCCGAACTTGCTGCCGCTGTTTATGTTTTACCTGGCCTTTATGGGTGCCTGTGCCGGCTCGACCGGCGGCGGCTTGAAGGCAATCAGGTTATTGCTAATTATTAAGCAAGGCTACCGTGAGCTGCTGCGCTTGGTGCACCCTAACGCGGCGCTGCCATTAAAAATTGGCCATCGCACCGTTGCAGAAAGTGTTGTGAACGCGGTATGGAGCTTTTTCGCGATTTACGTGATGGTATTTTTTGCGCTAATGCTGGCGGTGGCGAGTACTGGTGTGGATTACATTTCCGCGTTTGGTGCGGTGGGCGCAACGCTAAATAACCTCGGGCCTGGGCTTGGCGACGTGGCGTTTAACTACGCATCACTGCCGTCAACCACCAAGTGGATACTGTGTCTTTCCATGCTGCTGGGTCGCCTGGAGGTATTTACCCTGCTGGTGCTATTCACGCCGGCCTTTTGGCGCAAGTAGCGCGGCGACAAATCGTTGCAAACAGGTATAATTGCGCGCCGCTGCCGGGCAGCTAATAGCCCGGCCATTTGAAAATTAAACTCATTCAACAAGACCTGCCGTGACCGCCAACTCAGGGACAACACCCGCTACCTTCCAGGACCTGATTCTTGCGCTGCAAGCCTTCTGGGCAGACTACGGCTGCGTAGTGCTGCAACCGCTCGATATGGAAGTGGGCGCTGGCACTTTTCACCCGGCAACTTTTTTGCGCGCTATCGGCCCGGAAACCTGGAACACCGCGTACGTGCAGCCCTGCCGCAGACCCACCGATGGCCGCTATGGCGACAATCCGAACCGTCTCCAGCACTACTACCAATTCCAGGTCATCCTGAAGCCCTCGCCCGATAATATCCAGCAGCTGTACCTGGATTCGCTGGCCAAAATTGGCGTCGATGCGCTGGAAAATGACGTGCGTTTTGTCGAGGACAATTGGGAATCACCCACGCTAGGTGCCTGGGGCCTGGGTTGGGAGGTCTGGCTGAACGGCATGGAGGTCACGCAGTTTACTTACTTCCAGCAAGTTGGTGGGCTGGAGTGCTATCCGGTGTCGGGCGAAATTACCTACGGCCTGGAACGCATCGCGATGGTGCTGCAAGGTGTCGACTCGATCTACGACCTGGTTTGGGCCAGGGGGCCGCACGGCGATGTGACCTACGGCGACGTGTTCCACCAAAACGAAGTGGAGATGTCGGCCTACAACTTCGAACACGCCAACACTGAATTCCTTTTTTCCCTGTTCGATGAGTGCGAAACGCAAAGCCAACAACTGATCGAAGCCGGGCTTTCTTTACCCGCCTATGAAATGGTTATGAAAGCTTCTCACGCGTTTAACTTGCTCGACGCCCGCCACGCCATTTCAGTTACCGAAAGGCAGCGATTTATCTTGCGCGTGCGCACGCTCGCGCGCGCGGTGGCTGAGGCCTACTTCACCACGCGAGCCAAACTGGGCTTTCCGCTGGCACCGCCCGAATTGCGCGATGAAGTATTGAGCAAGCTTGAAAAAGCCGCGGGCGAAAATAAATGAGTAAGCACTTACATTCAGCAACAGCGCCCTTCTTGGTGGAGCTGGGTACAGAAGAGCTGCCTCCGACCGCACTGTCAAAACTCTCAGCAGCGTTCGCTGCTGAACTGCAAACAGGCTTGGCACAGGCGCGTTTGGCCGTCGAGGCCAAGCAGGTCGAGTGCTTCGCCAGCCCGCGACGCCTGGCGGTACGGATTCGCGCGCTGCCCACTTTGCAACCCGAGCAACAGATTGAAAAGCTCGGCCCGGCGGTGGCAGCCGCGTTCGATAAAGAAGGCCAGCCGAGCAAAGCCGCGTTGGGTTTCGCGCGCAGCAACGGTGTTGAATTTGAGCAGCTACAACGCGCAGAAACCGACAAGGGCGAGCGGCTGTGTTTTCGCAGCACCGAAGCGGGCCAACCGGCTGCAGACCTTATGCCAGGGATTGTCGCGCGCGCGTTGGCAGCCCTGCCAATTCCCAAGCGCATGCGCTGGGGCGCCAGCCGGGTTGAATTTGTGCGCCCGGTGCACTGGTTAGTTATGTTGCTGGGTGAGGATATTGTTGACGGAGAAGTGCTTGGCCTGCGCGCCGGGCGCAGCAGTTACGGTCACCGATTTCACGCGCCGCAGGCCATCCAGATTCAATCGGCTATTAGCTACGAGCAACAACTTGGCGACGCGCATGTCGTTGCCAGCTTTGACGCTCGCCGCGAAATGATCGTGCAACAGGTGCAAGCTTGTGCTGAATCACTTGGCGGCAGCGCGGTTATCGAAAAAGATTTACTGGATGAAGTAACTGCGCTGGTTGAAAAGCCGGTAGCACTGGCCGGTGCCTTCGATGCGGCGTTTTTACGCGTGCCACACGAAGCGCTGGTGTACTCGATGAGCGAGCACCAAAAGTATTTTCACTTGCGCGACAGCAGCGGCGCTTTGATGCCGAACTTTGTTGCGGTAAGCAATATTGAAAGCAAGGATGCCAGCAAGGTTATCATCGGTAACGAGCGAGTTATTCGCCCGCGGCTTGCAGATGCCGCATTCTTCTTCGATACCGATTGCAAGCACTCACTGGCAACGTTGCGCGAGCGCTTGCGCCCGATTGTATTCCAGCAAAAGCTCGGTACCGTATTTGAAAAAACCGAGCGTATTGCAGCGTTGGCAAAATCCATTGCAGCAACCATTGGCGCAGATGCCAGCCAAGCGCAACAAGCCGGCCAACTTTGCAAAGCGGACCTGGCTTCCGACATGGTATTGGAGTTTGACAAAATGCAGGGTATTGCCGGCGGCTACTACGCCAGGCACGAAGGCCTGCACAACAACGTTGCGCTAGCTATCGAGCAACATTATTTTCCACGCCACGCCGGCGACCAGGTGCCAACGTCGGGCGAAGCCTGCGCGGTGGCGATGGCCGATCGACTCGATACGCTCACCGGCATATTTGGAATTGGCCAATTGCCTTCAGGGTCCAAAGATCCGTTCGCGCTGCGCCGCGCCTCGATTGGCCTGTTACAAATTATTTTGCAAAACAATCTGGCGGTCGACCTGGCCGAGTTGGCGCTCGCCGCAGCGAAACAGCATGCGGTAATTGATGATGCGCGGGCCACCGCGCAACAAGTTGGCGACTATGTCTTCGACCGTTTTGCCGCCCACTACCAAGAGCAAGGCCTGGCTACCGAGGTGTTCCAGGCGGTGCGGTGCGTGGCTGGCTACAACGCGCTGGATTTTGATGCGCGGGTTCAGGCTGTAGCCAGCTTTACCGCTCGCGACGAAAGCCAGAGCCTGGCCGCAGCCAACAAGCGAGTAGGCAATATCCTGGAGAAAGCCGGCACCGTCGACGCCAACAGTTTCGACCTGGCGCTGCTGGCGGAGCCCGCCGAACAAGCGTTGTGCACCGCACTGGACGCCGCCGCTACTCAATGCCAGCCATTATTTGAAGCCGGCGATTATCGCGAGGGGCTGCTGGCGCTTACCAGCTTGCGCGAACCGGTTGATGCTTTTTTCGACAACGTGATGGTTAACGCTGACGACCCCAAATTGCGTGACAACCGCCTGGCCCTGCTGGCGCGCCTGCGCGCACTGTTCCTTAGCGTGGCCGACATTTCAGTACTCGCCGTCGCCAAAGCCTAGCCTCAAGTTCGCTAGCAAAATAAACGCTTTAATAATAAGTTAGTACCAACTAACACAATTGCCGGCGCGCTCGCCGCCCGGTCGGCAAAACGGTATTTTGTTAACCAGCAAAGCGCTGTGGCGGTGCTAGTATCCAAAGCTTAAGCTGCCGGCTTGCACGATTAGTGGCGGCCGCCAGCGTGGCGTAGCGACCCGAATCGCCAGGCCTGTATTCATTGATGACGCTTTAAGCGTTCCGGAAAAACTATGCTCACCGTTCGCCCGCAAACGATATTTGGCTGGATGCTGGTTGTGCTGTTTATATCGCTACCGACAAGCGCATTGCTAAGCTATTCCAGTAGCGTCGCGGCCGAAACCAGCGCTGCGGCTCAAAAGAGTGCTGCGGCCCAAAAGAAAGCCGCTTTGCGCAGCCAGTTGTTTGGCGAAACTGATTCGGCGCAGGCCGCCGCTCGCGCAGCACAGGCGGGGCAATTTTCGCCCGAAACGTATTCTCAAGCCGAAAAACACTATCGCAGCGCCGAGAAAAAATTGTCCCGCGCCAAATCTATCGACAGTATTTCAAGCAGCCTCGACAAGGCGCGCAGTGCTTATCTAAGCGCAGCCGGCAATGCTGATATTGCACAGCAAACTTTCGCGCCGGCACTGCAAGCCCGCCAGGACGCCGACGCCGCGCAGGCTGGTGAGTTTGCCCCCGGCGAGTGGTCATCGGCACAAAAACATTTGCAGGCAGCAATAAAGGCACTGGAATCGGGTCGTAAAGACAGTGCAATAAAACGTGGCGCGCAAGCCGAAAGCGCGTATCGCGCAGCTGAGCTCGCGGCAATTAAAAACAATTACCTCGCCGAAGCCAGGCGCTTGATCGCTGAGGCCGAACGGCAGAAGGTATCCCGATATGCGCCGAAAACCCTGGAAGAAGCAAAGGCGCTGTTGCAACAGGCCGAGCTCGAACTCAATGAAAATCGTTACGATACCGACAAGGCACGCTCGATTGCCCGGCGCGCCAAAGTACAGGCTGGCCACGCCATTTATATAAAGCAACAGTTGCACCGTGTCCGCGAAGAACAATTGAGCGAAGAAGCGTTGTGGCTGGAAGGCGAAGCGCCGCTGCACAAACTGGCCAGCGCGCTAGACATGCACATCGACCTGGACAAAGGCGCGACTGCGCCAACCGCAGCAATGAGTGCAAAAATCTTGGCCTTGCGCGCCGATGCGGCCGAACTGGTAGAGCTGAAAGCCGAGATGGCTGAAGCTGAAGAGGAAATGCGCATCCTTAACCAAAAACTTGGCTCACAAAGCAGCCGCCTAATGCGACAGGCAGAAATTAAAAACAAAATTACGCTGTTGGAATCTATGTTTGGTTTTGAGCAGGCGCGCGTTTATCGACAGGGCGGTAACTTGCTGCTGCGTATGGTCGGGCTCAACTTCCAGTCTGGCCAATCAACCATACAAGCCAAACATTTTGACCTGCTTGCACAGCTAATCAAGGCACTCAAGCAGTTCCCTGGCGCGCAGCTTAGCGTTGAAGGCCACACGGATTCTTTCGGCAGCGATGCCGTAAACCTGGAATTATCGCAGCAGCGCGCCAACGCCGTTGCAGCCTACCTGGCGGCAAACATGCCTGAGAAATTTTTCAAGCAGATGGAAGCGGTAGGTTATGGAGAAACACGCCCGGTGGCGAACAATGAAACGGCCGAAGGGCGAACGATTAACCGGCGCATCGACCTGCTTATTCGCCCGGACTTTTAAGCAGGGCAGGCTTTTAGCAATCAGCCAGCGAGTTTGGTAAAAACCTAAGGCGCTAATGCAGCCCGCGATTGCCCGGCTCGATTTCAGCGCTAGGCCCGTCAAACAGGCTGCTGGCATTCAACACCTCTTCGCCAAAAAGATCGGTGCCCGGCGCCAGTAAATCAAGATAGCGGTCGAAGTAAAGCAACTGCTTGAGCAACAATGTAAACGCACTGGGGAAGCGAATGCCGTGACGCGTGGCCACGCGCATCAACGCCGCAAGCTGCTCATCGGCGCGCTGCTCACTGCGCTTATTTTTTTGCCCGGCAGCATAGCCTGAAGTTGTTTGTGCGGCCGACTCGATCGGCTCTTCGTCCAGGCCATTCAACACTGCCTCCAGATCGTCGACCAATTCACGCTGGTAAACTTTGTGCTTGGTCATACCTACATCAATCATCGCAGACGCAACCTTATTGATATCCTCTGCCACGATACCCGCATACAAATTTTGTACCGCTTGCCAAACCCGCGGCTCTAAGCGGCCGACCATACCAAAATCGATAAACGCAACCCGGCCATCGTCCTGCAATAGCATATTGCCACTATGCAGATCGGCGTGAAAGGTTTCGCAATCGCTTACCGATTGCAGCCAGGCCTGCATCGCGTTAAATAATCCGCGTTGTACTTTTTGTTTATCCGCTTCGCTAACCCATTGATCGGAGACCAGCGAGCGCCCGTGCACACGCTCCATGGTTAGCACCCTGCCCGATGAGGCGCTTACTATCGGCAACGGTGCGAACACATCGCTAATATTGCTTTGCGCACAAAAATTATTGAACGCGACCAGGTTGCGTGCTTCTTTGACAAAGTCGCATTCATCAATCATGGAGGCGTGCAACTCGGTGATAATGTCGGTGATCGCCGAGCGGCTTAACGTGGGCGTTACCATCTCTAGCAGTCGCGCAACCAGAAATGCGGTGTTTAAATCGGTGTTTATGGTTTCGCGAACCGCGGGCTTTTGCACTTTAACAACAACTTCGCGCCCGTCCAGCATCACCGCCGCATGCACTTGCGCAATTGAGGCCGAGGCCAGCGGCCTTGGGTCGATGCGCGAAAACTTTTGTTCAATTCTGGCGCTTAGCTCCGATTCAATGGTTTTTGCAATAATGCTAAACGGCACATTAGGTGTGCGATCCAGGCAGAGCTGGAATTCCTCGATGTAAGGCTCGGGAAACAAGCTGGGCGAACTGGCAATAAACTGCCCCAGCTTGATATAGGTAGTGCCAAGCGACTCGAATAATTCGCGCAACTCGCGCGGCTCCGGCGGGCGACGATGCCTTAGGCAGCGCGCCACAAGCGGTGAGCCTTTGATAAACGTGCGATTGATTCTGGCAGCACCGCGCAGGGATTGACGCAATGTTTGCGCTAGTTGCGGTGCGTTGTCGATAAGACCCAAACTACATGTACTCCACTTGTACTCGACGCATCGAGCAGAACTACCTGAACTGAAAATCAGATATCGAGGTTGGCCACCGTCAGTGCATTTTCTTCGATGAACTCGCGACGCGGCTCAACCTGGTCACCCATCAGCGTGGTAAACATCAGGTCGGCAGCTATGGCGTCTTCAATCGAGACCCGCAACATGCGACGCACTTCCGGGTCCATCGTGGTTTCCCACAGTTGGTCGGGGTTCATTTCACCCAGGCCTTTATAGCGCTGGATCTGGTAGCCACGCTTGGCCTCCTGCATCAACCATGTCAGCGCTTCCGGGAAGTCGGCAACCGCTTGCTGCTTATCGCCGCGACGCACAAAACCGCCAGGCTCAATTAGGCCGCTAATTTTTTCACCCAGTGTCACAACGGCACGGTACTCGGCCGACTGGAAAAAGTCCTGGCCAAACACGGTACGGCGGGTGACGCCGTGCGAAGTTACACTGATTTCGGGCAGGTAACGCTGGCGCTCTGTATTGTGGTGCACGGTGGCTTCGTAGCGTGGCTGGCCCGGTTTGTAAGCTGCATCGAAGCGCAACTGCAATGCCTGGCACCAATCGGCGACCACCTGTTTATCGACCAGGCTGGCTTCGGGCAGTAACGGCTGGTCAATAAAGTGAGTAAGCGCTTGCTTCGGATAACGCTGCGCTAAGCGCTCGATCATGGCCGAAACCGAGCGATATTCAGCAACCATTTGGCCAAGCGAATCAGCAGCGATGGGCGGCGCATCAGCATTAATGTGCAGCGCGGCTTTTTCCAATGCGACCTGGGTCAAAAAGGAATCGAGCTCATCGTCGTCTTTCAGGTAGCTGTGTTGCTTGCCCTTGCCAATTTTGTAGAGTGGCGGTTGCGCGATAAAAACGTGGCCGCGCTCAATCAGTTCTCGCATGTGGCGGAAGAAAAAGGTTAGCAGCAAGGTGCGAATGTGCGAGCCGTCGACATCGGCATCGGTCATGATAATGATCGAATGGTAGCGCAGCTTGTCGGGGTTAAACTCGGACGCGCCGATGCCGCAGCCCAGCGCAGTAACCAGGTTGCCCACTTCGGCGGAGGTTAGCATTTTATCGAAGCGCGCCTTTTCTACGTTCAGGATCTTGCCCTTCAATGGCAGGATGGCCTGGGTTTTTCGCGCGCGGCCCTGTTTGGCCGAACCGCCCGCCGAATCACCCTCCACAATGTATATTTCGGAGAGCGCCGGATCTTTTTCCTGGCAGTCGGCAAGCTTGCCGGGCAGCCCGGCAATATCCAGCGCGCCCTTGCGCCGGGTCATTTCCCGCGCCTTGCGAGCCGCCTCGCGCGCCCTGGCCGCGTCGAGCATTTTGTTCACTACGTGCTTGGCGTCCTGCGGATTTTCCAGCAGGTACATCGACAGGTTCTCACCCATCAGCTGCTCAACCGCGGTCTTCACTTCGCTGGACACCAACTTGTCTTTGGTTTGCGAAGAAAATTTCGGGTCCGGTACTTTCACGGAAACGATTGCGGTTAAACCTTCGCGCGCATCGTCGCCGGTGGTGCCCACCTTCGCGCCCTTACCGAGGTTTTCCTTTTCGATATAGTTGTTCAGGCCACGGGTTAACGCGGCGCGGAATCCGGCCAGGTGTGTACCGCCATCACGCTGCGGAATGTTGTTGGTATAGCAATAAAGATTTTCCTGGAAACCATCGTTCCACTGCATCGCCACTTCAACGCCGATATCATCGGTTTTACTCGTGAAATACAGCACTTTATTGATCGGCGTTTTATTTTCATTAAGGTGTTCCACAAAAGCACGCAGGCCACCTTCGTAGCAAAAGGTATCTTCCTTGCCGCTGCGCTCATCATGCAGAAGAATGTTCACGCCGGAATTCAGAAATGACAGCTCGCGCAAACGCTTGGCCAGGATTTCAAAGTGGTAATCAATATTGGTAAACGTTTCAGGCGACGGCTGGAAATGCACCGCGGTACCGGAATCTTCTGTGTCGCCAACGATCGACAACGGCGCTAGCGGCACACCGTGTTCGTAGATTTGCTCGTGGATTTTCCCTGCGCGCCTAACGGTTAGGGTAAGGCGCGAAGACAGCGCGTTAACCACCGACACGCCCACGCCATGCAGGCCACCCGACACCTTGTAGGTGTTGTCATCGAATTTACCACCCGCATGCAACACGGTCATAATGACTTCCGCCGCCGACACGCCCTCTTCGTGAATGTCGGTAGGAATGCCACGGCCGTTGTCGCTAACGGTCACCGAGTTGTCGGGGTGAATGGTTACGCGAATTTGCGAGCAGTGCCCGGCCAAGGCCTCATCAATAGAGTTATCGACCAACTCAAACACCATGTGATGCAAACCGGTGCCGTCGTCGGTATCGCCGATATACATGCCTGGCCGCTTGCGAACCGCATCCAGGCCCTTGAGCACCTTGATACTGGAGGAGTCGTATTCAGTGGTGATTTCTTCGCTCATATTGTTTACTTATCGACCATTTGATGAGCCGCTCTGCGACCGTTCACAAGCGCGCTTGCAGGACTTTGTTTCGATCTGGTCAAAGCCCTGCGTTGGCTAGCATAAAGTTGTTATTTATCAGCTAGTTAGCTGTATAAAACCCTACCATTTTCAACCCTAAAAGGGCCTCGCGTCAAGGCTTTAATCGGGTAGTTCTTGGTCGCTTGCCCGCCGCTTGTTTGGCGCTAATCTGGTCAATCCAGGTCGCAGTTCGAAAATCCGCTACAGAGTGTGGGACAGGGGCCAGTGGTGGGTAGGCGTCACAATATAAAGGAGGCATGGGTGTTGCACATTTGCGCGCTTTGGACAGCGCTTTGCGGGCGGTAATGCGGGCGGCGGTTTACGCGGGGGTGGGCAGAGTTCTGCGCGCGGGGCGTGCGAACCTGCCCCGGGTACATAGGCTGGCTATACCGGAAGCATGGGTGACACATTTGGAAATTGAGGGGCTCTGTGCTGCTGGGGCGCCGGGGAATGCAACAACCGAGAGCCGGGGCGAACATCAGCAAAATGCGATGTTTCACGTGAAACCATTAGGATTCCCGATCCGGCCCACGGACCCCCAAGATGGCAGAGAATGAAGCCATGTACGCTTGCCTTCTGGGTGTCGGCCTCCGCTATTTCACCTTGTTTCACGTGAAACAATGAATTTGATGACAGCACAGCCCGCCTGCGGCCGACAAATCATTGTGGAATGCAGCGATGCATGATCGGCCACTAGGTGTTAAGCGCCGTTATTTCACCCTGTTTCACGTGAAACCATTGGAGTTCCCGGCCTGCCGGCCAGCTAAATCGCTCGATTTCCCCAGCATCAATGCAAGTGATAAACAGCTGCATATCCAGCGCCGCCAAAAGCCCACAAAGCCTGCGTTGATGCTCGGCATCCATTTCGGCCGGCAAATCATCCACCAATAACAGGCAGTGCGCGCCGGTTTGTTCTGTCAAGCAATGGGTTTGTGCCAGGCGCAGCGCCGAAACGACAAGCTTTTGCTGACCGCGAGACAGGACCTGGCCGGCATCTTCGGTGTACGCCGCTATTTTTAGATCGGCGCGTTGTGGCCCTACATGTGTGAGGCCCCGGTTTTGGTCCCTCGCCTGGGAGGCCTTCAAGGCCTCAGCGAAAGACAGTGTTTTATCCCAGCCCGCCCGATAAGACAGACTAATGCCATCAAGATCGCATAGTTCTGCCAACATCTTTTGAAACACCGGACAAAAGCTTTCTAAATAGCGCAGCCGGGCATTGTGAACAAACTCACCTGACTCTATTAGCTCTCGATCCCAGGGCAACAGCTGCTGAGCCGTGCCGCCGGCGCGCAAAATCGCGTTACGCTGTTTTAGCGCCCGCTGCATACGTCGCCATTCTTCGTAGAAACGATGTTCCACGTGAAACACACCCCAATCGATAAACTGGCGCCGCAGTTTGGGGCCGCCTTCGATCAACAGGTATGAAGCAGCGTTAATAAGTTGCAATGGCAGTATTTTCGCAAGCTCGACAGCACTCCGAACTGTCTCGCCATCGATTCGAATGGTGAATCCACCCTTTCGCTCGCGCTGAATTCCGATCGCCAATGGCGCACGATTTTTTTGTTGTAATCGGCCGCTAACGACGCAGTGATCCTGTCCACGCTGTATAACCGGACGCAAAGCAGTGCTGCGGAAGGAGCGACCCAACGCGAGCATGTGTATGCACTCCAGTACCGTGGTTTTACCCGCACCATTTTGCCCGTAGATAATATTGATATCGCCGAGCTGCGCTAGCTGCGCATGGCCAACATTCCTTACCGAGTGGATAGAGAGCGTCGAAAGTTTCACGTGAAACACACAGCGCCAACGCTATTGGCCGCCGCCTCCACATTTCGGCACGCACCCAGCGGCGCGCTTAAGCGCCGACCAATGATTCGGCTGGGTAGGCCCACGAAAAACAGGCAGAAAAATCTACCGTTGAAAATCAATGCAGCGGAAAAGGCCGGGTGAAAAAAAGAAAATAAAGCGGAGATACTAAAAGATTGCGCCGGCGATGATGCGCTTGCAAGCCTGAAAAAAATGCTGCGTTTTAGGCCCTGCAAGCTCGCGTTACAGCCGCATTGGCATAACGACATACATTGCAGCGTTGCTGGAATCGCCGTCCTGAATCAATGCACTACTATTGGAATCCGACAGCGTCATAATAATCGTTTCAGAATTAAGTACACCGAGTACGTCGATCAGGTAGCTGACGTTGAAGCCCATCTCCAGGCTATCTCCTTGATAATCAACGGAAAGTTCTTCGCTTGCCTCTTCCTGTTCCGGGTTGTTAGCCTGCACTCCAATAGTGCCTGCCTCCAGCGAAAAACGCACGCCACGGAATTTTTCATTGGAAAGAATCGCAGCGCGCTGCAACGCATCCCGCAGCTGCTGCCGGTCGGCCACTACGCGCTTGTCGCCACCTTTGGGCAGCACGCGTTTGTAGTCGGGGAATTTTCCGTCCACCAGTTTGGAAACAAAAACCAGGTCATCGCTGGCTGCCGAAATATGATTACCGCCAAATTCCAGTTCAATATTTTCCGACTGATCCTCGTCGGCTAGTAGCCGCGATAATTCGAGCACCCCTTTACGCGGCACGATAACCTGCTGCAATGGCTCGCCCGTTGGCTTGGCCAATTTGATCTCGGCGATTGCCAGGCGATGGCCATCGGTTGAGACTGCGCGCAAAATTTTGTCGTCGATCTCCCAGAGCATACCGTTGAGGTAGTAGCGGACATCTTGCTGAGCCATAGAGAACGCGGTTTTCTGGATAAGTGCCGCCAGTTCACTCTGCGAAACGGTAACTGAAAAGCTTCTCTCGTCGCGCTGAACTGCAGGAAAATCCTTAGCTGAAAGCGTAGCGAGCGCAAACCTACTTCGTCCCGCTTTAACCACAACGCGCGACTCTTCACTGGAGAACTTGATTTCACTGGACTCAGGCAACGACTTGCAAATATCGAGGATTTTTCGCGCCGGCACGGTAATCGATTCGCCGCCGCCGCTGTCGTTGTTCACCTGCAGCTGGGCGCGAAGCTCAACTTCCAGGTCGGTACCGGTAATGGTGAGCTTGTTGCCTTTCACGACAAAAAGCATGTTCGCCAAAATCGGCATGGTGTTGCGTCGCTCAACCGCACCGGCCACTATTGAAAGTGGTCGCAGCAAGGTCTCACGCTGCACAGAAAATTTCATCGGGTATTTCCCCTCGGTGTTTGCGAGTGGCGCTGGCCGGGCAGTAAAAAAGCCCGGCACCACGTGCTGCGTGGCCTGCCTCTAATCGCCGTGATTGCATTTAATCACGGTGGCCGTTCAGGTCGCCAGAGTGCGGCGCAAATTCCTATAATCCTCACGAATATCGTTGCTCTGTTCGCGCAATTCTTTAATTTTGCGACAGGCATGCAACACCGTTGTATGGTCGCGCCCACCAAAAGCGTCTCCAATTTCGGGCAAACTGTGGTTGGTTAGCTCCTTGGCCAGCGCCATGGCCACTTGTCTTGGGCGGGCGATGGAGCGATTGCGGCGCTTGCCCATCAGGTCGGCTATCTTGATGCTGTAGTAATCGGCCACGGTTCGCTGGATGTTGTCGATGCTGACCTGCTTATCTTGCAAGGCCAACAAGTCCTTTAAGGATTCTTTCACCAGCTCGATAGTAATTGGTTTATCTAGAAAGTTGGCGCTTGCTATCACTCGCTTCAATGAGCCTTCCAGCTCGCGAACATTGGAGCGTACGCGCTGGGCAAGGAAAAATGCTACCTCCTGCGAAAGCGGCATGCGCGCTTGCTCGGCTTTGCGCATCAAGATGGCAGCCCGTGTTTCCAGCTCGGGCGGCTCTATCGCAACCGTTAAGCCCCAGCTGAACCTGGATTTCAGCCGCTCTTCCACGCCGTCTATTTCCTTGGGGTAGCGATCGCAGGTTAGGATCATTTGCTGGCCGCCTTCAAGCAGCGCATTAAAGGTGTGAAAGAACTCTTCTTGCGAGCGCTCCTTACGGGCAAAAAACTGTATGTCGTCGATAAGCAATGCGTCAACCGAACGATAAAATTGTTTGAAGTCATTGATGGCATTGAGTTGCAGCGCTTTAATCATGTCGGCAACAAAGCGCTCCGAGTGCAGGTAGACAACTTTGGCTCCGGGCTTGCGACGCTTTAACTCATTACCCACTGCATGCATCAAATGCGTTTTACCAAGGCCAACACCGCCATACAAAAATAGCGGGTTGTAAGAGCCGCCCGGGTTCTCAACGACCTGTTTGGCGGTGGCCAGCGCCATCTGGTTGGACTTGCCTTCAATAAAATTATCAAACTGGTAGTGCGGAATAAGATTGTGCTGATGGCCACGCGTCTGTTCACGCGCCGCACTTCGGCGCTCTTCTGCTAAAGCGTTAGCGCTATAGTCGCGAGCCGGAACTACACCTTGTTGTGCACCGGCAAGCGGATAATTTTTTGTTGCGCCCACACCTTGCTTCTCATGCATGCTCAGCTGCTGGCGAACTGACGTTGACGCGCCAGCTTGCAGCTTGGCCCAAGCACGAGATTTTTCCTGAACCTGCACATCCTGAAGCGGCAAGCTGCGCGATGCAACTTGCGCTGCAACGGCGTCATCGGTTGCCGCCCCGGTTTGCACGGTACCGTAACGCTGCATTGTGAAGTCAGGTGCTTTGAGGCCTACTACGCCAATGCTGACCGCTGGTGAGCCACCGTTGCATACAGTTTGTAGAACGTTCTCTATCTGGTCGAGAAATTTTTCGCTGACCCAATCGCGGATAAAGCGATTGGGTGCCAGTAGCTCCAGCGAGACCGAGCCGTCGATCTCAGTCTCACTGGCTTCCAGCGGCCGAATCCATGTGTTGAATTGTTGCTGTGGCAGTGAATCTTGTAGTTGCGGCAGGCAGCTATTCCAGGCGCTGGCGTAATTTGCTTGTTGGGTCAATTCAGGTAACTCCCTCAGTCGCCCGGCAATCCGGGCTCATTTATTTTTTGCACAAACCTATTCGCAGCTGCGGGTGGCTTGTTACGCGTTTCTGTTCTTGGTGCCAGTCTTGGTGCCAGCCACGAAACTTTTACTACTACGGGTGCGGGCCTCGCTGGCCTATCCCTAAACCCTGTTGGGGCGGCCCTAAAACCTGTTGCGCCCCTCGGCAAAACCCGGAAAGCTGGACAGCAACAAAGGGCTACTATTGAATGTTGGCACTTACTCAGCACACCAGCCCCATTCAACCGCCGATAATATCTGGAGACAAAGCGTCTCCGCGCCAGGCGTTCTGCGAATTTTTCGCGGCGCACCCGGCGATCCGAATAAAAAATAAAATCACGTTGGACGGCGCGCAGATAATGGTCTGGTGGCGGCGCTGCCAGCGTCTGGTGTTGCATGAAGCCGCATCGGCGAGGTAGCGATGCCGCCGCCTCTCGCATGGACAGCAGGGGGCGCGGCGTTGCCGAAGCGGGAGCGATTATAGCGGCAAAATAATTTCTTTATCCACACTCGCAGCACATTTTTTTGCCTGCCGTTTATTTGGCCAATGGGTGTTTTTTATTATTATATTCAATAACTTAAAAACCGTGTCTTATTTGGAATATTAGAAAAATAATTTTCAGCTAATCTGCAGGCTCAAAGTTATAAACATGTTATCAACTTGTGCAACATGGGTGTGCAAGCGGTGGATAAGTACCGCTCGACAGGCCCAGCAAGCTGCCATGTTGGGAATCACTCACCCGCTGGCTTAAACTGGCTGCGCGCGCAGTCATCAGCTGGGCTTCCGGCCCGCTGTGGATACAGTTGTTGTTATGCTGTTGAGCCGTGCCGTAGGACGTGTAAGCCGGCAAAATGCGTGCTTTGAAGAATATGACAGGCATCGTTGATGCCGGTATCCGCCTACTTTGGCACCCCCGGCTTGAACTAAATGCGCCGAAATACGGCATTCCCTCGAGCGGCATTGAACAAACGCTTGATTTTGCGTAGAATCGCGCGCCTTTTGAGACTCCAGTAAACGTCAGGCTCAGTAGCTCGACAGGAAGCAAACATGAAAAGAACATTCCAGCCCAGCAACCTCAAGCGCAAGCGTACGCATGGCTTTCGCGCACGTATGGCTACCAAGGCAGGCCGCCAGCTCATTAACCGCCGTCGCGCCAAGGGTCGTAAAACGTTGAGTGCATAATCGCGTTATCGAAACTGCGCGAAGACCAAGCATCCAGGCTGCGCGAGACGGGCGAGAGTAAATCAGCAGAGTAAGCCGTAGCCTTCTACGCAGTAATCGGATTTTAGTTAATGCCCGACAACGGCTCGCAATGATTACTGCGCCCTAACTGCACATCGCGCTTCAAACCCTCCCTGTAAACAAACGCTGGACCAGTCAACGACGTGCGCCCGTTTGCTTTCCCGAAAACCAGGCGCCTGCTTAACGCGCAACAGGTGCAAGGTGTTTTCGATAATGTCGACTGCAAACAAGGCGGCAAGTACTTCACGTTGTTAAGTCGCAGCAGCGAAAACGCCGAATCGCGACTGGGCATTATTGTCGCCAAGCGGCACGTGAAAACAGCTGTAAAGCGAAACGCGATCAAACGGCGGATTCGCGATACATTTCGCCACGCAGTTGGTGGTGATAATTCCAGACAAATATCTTTCGACGTAATTGTGCTGGCCAAAGCAAGCTGCGCCGGTCTGCAAAAACAAGACATCAGCGCAGAGCTCAACCGCCAGTGGTTAAAACTACTAAAGAAGCGTGAGGCACGAAGCAAGCCATGAAACGTGCTCCCAACAAAACAAGCCCTTTGCAAAAGCTGGCCATTGCGCCACTCAGGTTGTACCAACTATGCCTGAGCCCACTACTCGGCCCGCGCTGTCGCTTTTACCCAAGTTGTTCCAACTACGCTATTCAGGCTATTACCACGCACGGCACCATAAAGGGTGGCGCGCTCGCCGCCCGGCGCTTGTGTCGCTGCCATCCAGGTAGTGCCGGCGGTATCGACCCGGTACCTGAAAAAAATTCGCAACCCCAGCACGCTTCTTCAAGCCAACGCGCTGCCAAACCCTAAGGCCATCAACGCCCTATGAACCAAACCATCGTCAAATATGCCCTGTACGCCGTGATCGCAGGCCTGACAATATCCTTGCTCAGTGAATGGAATCGCTTTTCGCGCGACTTCGATGACAAGCGTGCCAGCGAATTGCGCCAACAGCAGTCCGGTTTCAACGCGACCGATCCCGGCGGTCTCACCAGCGCAGGATCCGCCAATAGCGAAGCCGCCGTGGCCAGCAACAACGCGGCTGCCAACAGCGCGTCGAACAACCAGGCGTCTTTCAATGATTCGCCTTTCGAAGATTCAACAACGCCAGCAGCCGCATTAATTGCAGAACCGGCGGGCGCAGACGCGATTGTCGCCAAGCCTGCTGGCGGTGCGAGCGCCGGAACTATACAGGTAGATACGGATACGCTGCGTGTGCTGATCGACAAAGCAGGCGGCGACATTATTGAAGTGGCTTTAAAACAGCACTTGAGTTCGCTAGACAACGATGCAGAACCGTTGCGGCTACTAGAGAAAAACGGTCTGCGCGTTTACACCGCACAATCCGGCTTGATTGCCAAGCAAAGTGGCGCTGTGCGCGCGGTTTTTAACAGCGAGCAGCAACAATACACTATGCAAGCTGGCCAACCACTGGACGTGGTGCTTCGCTATACCGATGAAAACGGTATTGAGCTAAACAAAATTTATCGCTTTGAACCTGGCCTGCACACCATTAATGTTAGCTACCAGATAAAAAATAATAGCCAGCAAAGCTGGCAAGCTTCTTTCTACGCGCAAATTAGTCGCGACAACAGCAAGGATCCCGGCACAGAGAACGCCGGGTTTGGCATGCAAAGCTACCTCGGCGCAGCCACCACTACCGAAGAGTCTCCTTACCAAAAAATTCCATTCAAGGACATCGAGAAAAACGATTTCCGTAACGCGCATACCAATGGCTGGATTGCCATGATCCAGCACTATTTCGTCAGCGCCTGGGTGCCGCCTCGCGATGTTGAGTATCAATACTTCACCAAGCGCGCTAATAACGGCTTGAATATTATTGGCATGTACAGCCATCCCGTTATTGTGCCGCCGGGCGGCTCGGAGACTACTGGCGCATTATTTTATGCTGGCCCCAAAAACCAGTATCGCCTGGCAGAAATTGCCGAGCACCTGGACTTAACTATCGACTACGGTTGGCTGTGGATGTTGGCACAGCCGCTGTACGCACTGTTGTACTTCTTTGCCACGGGTGAGCTGCACGTGTTTGGCAAAGTGTTTGACGTTTTTGGTGGTTTTAACAACTGGGGTTTTGCCATCATCATGTTAACGGTTGTGGTTAAACTGCTGTTCTTTCGCTTGTCTGCTTCGAGCTATCGATCAATGGCGAACATGCGTCGCGTTCAACCCAAACTACTCGCCATTCGCGACCGCTACAAGACCGACAAGCAGGCACAAAGCAAGGCCATGATGGAGCTGTACCAAAAGGAAAAAATAAATCCGCTGGGAGGCTGCCTGCCAATACTGATTCAAATGCCGGTGTTTATTGCGCTGTATTGGGCATTGATGGAAAGTGTTGAGTTGCGCCACGCGCCCTTTGCACTGTGGATCAAAGACCTTTCGGTAATGGACCCCTACTTTATATTGCCGTTACTAATGGGCGCGACGATGTTTTTCCAGCAAAAAATGAACCCCGCACCGCCCGACCCGATGCAAGCCAAGGTTATGCAGTGGATGCCGGTGATCTTTACGTTTTTCTTCTTGTGGTTTCCGGCCGGGCTGGTTATTTACTGGGTCTCCAACAACGTATTATCCATTGCACAGCAGTGGGTGATTACACGGCAAATAGAACATGCAGCAGCAAACAGCAACTGAACACATCACCTGTGTGCAGACCCTTTGTTAAGCACTGTTTATAAAATCTAAACATTATGCATTCCAATGACACCATCGCCGCGATAGCCACGCCCAGTGGACGCGGCGGAATTGGTGTAGTTCGCGTGTCCGGCCCCAGCGCAGGGCTTATCGGCGAAAAAATATCTTCCTCTACCCTTCAAGCACGGCACGCACAATTGTGTGACTTCACCGATGCCAGCGGGCGCACTATCGATCGTGGAATCGCACTTTACTTTGTCGCGCCGCACTCGTATACGGGCGAAGACGTGCTTGAGTTGCAGGGCCACGGCAACAGCTTTGTATTAGATGAATTACTACAGCGAACATTCGAACTTGGCGCAAGGCCTGCGCGCCCCGGTGAGTTTACCGAACGTGCTTTTTTAAACGATAAAATTGATTTAGCCCAGGCCGAAGCTATTGCAGATACCATCTCCAGCAATAGTCGCGCCGCTGCGCGCTCTGCTGTTGCATCGCTGGTCGGGCGCTTTTCCGAGAAAATTGACCAGTTGCTGGATTCGCTAACGCAGTTGCGAACCTATGTGGAAGCGACCATCGATTTTCCTGAAGAAGAACTGGATTTACCCAATGATGATTTTGTTAACAAACAATTGAATGAAACACTGGCCAATATCCAGTCTGTATTAAAGCAGGCCAGTGCTGGCAATATTATTCGCGATGGCTTGTCGGTGGTTATTGTCGGTGCGCCGAACGCAGGAAAATCTAGCTTGCTTAATCGCCTGAGCGGTGAAGATATTGCTATTGTTAGCGAAACAGCAGGCACCACCCGCGATATGTTGCGCTCTGATATAGAGCTAGGCGGTATACCGCTGCGACTGGTTGATACCGCCGGCTTACGCGAAGCTTCAAACGAGATAGAGCGCGAAGGTATTCGCCGCGCAGGCGAGCAAGTCGCCAAAGCCGATATTATTTTATTCGTAAAATCTGCAGACAACCGCATTAGCAACGCAAAAGCTGATGATTTGTTACCACCACGCGATGTGATTGCCGAAGAGCTGGCGCGTTTCGGTGTTGAACTGGATAACGACAGCGCCGTATTGTTGCTATACAACAAGATTGATTTATTTTCGCAAAAGCCACGCCAATACCAAAGTAGCGAGCTTCAACAGCCCCTAGAAGATTATAAAAGCGCTGCAGTTAACACTGAACGCTATGCAGCCATTGGAATTTCGGCGCTCAAAGACCAGGGTATTGGCCTGATTGCACAAACCCTACAAGAAATGTTTGCACTACAACAGGACAACGAAACTACATTTACCGCCAGGCAGCGCCATGTTGATACGCTGCGCAACTGCCAGCACGCGCTTGTAAAAGCAAAAGAGCAGTTGCACGCAAGTGGTGCCGCAGAATTATTTGCTGAAGATCTTCGCAGTGCGCAAATGCAATTAGCAGAGATTACCGGACGCTTTAGCAGTGACGATTTGCTTGGGGAAATTTTTTCATCTTTTTGTATTGGAAAGTGAACTTTTTTTCAGCCCGAAAAATTTTCTAGCCCGCGCGTAAAAATAATATTAAGCGGCTTGCCAGCGGCGCATATTACTCTTGAAACGCGTGCGCAGATATTCCATCTGGTCACCAATAATCTGCCTGTTACTAAGGTACATAAACTCGTAAGCGTTGGGTGTAAACGGGATTGCCAGCAGTGCCATTCCGGCCTGTTCCGGGGTACGCCCTCCCTTTGCGTTATTGCACCGCTGGCAGGCGGCAACCACATTCGCCCATCGATTGCGCCCGCCCTGGGATAATGGCATAACATGGTCGCGCGTTAACATGCCATCGGGAAACTGTTGGCCACAATACATGCAAAAGTGATCGTCGCGACGAAACAGCGTTCGGTTGGATAGGGCAGGCACGCTGCGTTGTTTTTCGATATCACCACCACAGGCCAAGATTGCAGGGAGGTGCAGAATTGAGCGACAACCGGACGAATTAATACCTCCACGCATAACAATGGCGTGTTCGCCCAGCGACCAGATGATCTGGTTTTTTACAGCCAAAGTAGCCGCCTCTTCGCGGCTAATCCAGGCTACCGGATAACCGGTTTTGTCCAAACGTAATACTCGCACTGAAAATCCCGCCGCTATAAAAAACCCGTAGTGAAAACGTTCATCGTGTTCAAAAAGGTTTTACGCAACAATATCTTATTGTTAATTCTAGAAGAGCTTATAAATCATTCGTTTAAAATTCGTACAATTACACCTAAATCGCTGTGTCACCTTATACTCGTTATCCACAGGCCTGCAGGATTTATCCCAAGGTTAAACCACAGCAATTGAACAGTTTATAACGCCAACACAGCCAGTTAGTGCACCCGGTTAGTGCCGATTTGGTAACTACAGGCCAAGCACGGCCTGGTTTCCCACAGGCTTGGCAAAAATACTAACAGATTTAGCTAGTTAGAAAAAAGTGCGATAAGCAAACAAACTGGCGAGCATAAGCTGTGGGAGACCTCTGGACTAGCACTGTACAAAGTCTCTGCAAACTGTGGACGCACTAGCCTTGTCGCCCCGCATTGCTTAAGTTCAATGTGCTTATCCCCGCCTGACTACAGCTTCTACGGGTTTGATCCAAAGGCTTTGCCTCAACTTAAGTTATTGTTTTATATAATAAAAAATAGCTTATCCTATAATCTTGACTTAGCTAATTATTATTAATTCTATTTATCTTATATATAAAAAATACCTTATTAAATAAGTTAATAATAAAGCGTTGAGGTCGATATTTGCCAAACTGGAAAGCAGCGCCCAAGAACTTTCTCGGAAGCGTCCACGCGTGATATAGTCCGCGCCCTTTTTCGCTACAGTAGCTGGCGCAACACGTGATCAACGCCTGCTGGAACGCCAAGACTAGATTCTGAAACAATGCGAGTTCCTGAAAAATACGATGTGCTGGTTATCGGCGGCGGACATGCCGGTACCGAGGCTGCGTTGGCGTCAGCCAGGCGGGGAAGTCGCACCTTGCTGCTTACGCACTCTATTGAAACGCTGGGCCAAATGTCCTGTAATCCGGCGATTGGCGGTATTGGCAAAAGTCACCTGGTGCGTGAGATCGATGCGCTCGGTGGCGCGATGGCGAAAGCCGCCGACCAGGCTGGAATACATTTTCGAATATTAAACGCGCGCAAGGGGCCGGCAGTACGGGCAACTCGCGCACAAGCGGACCGCGTGTTGTATCGCGCCGCCATACGCTGGCAATTAGAAAACCAGCCGGGGCTGGAAATTTTCCAGGCCGAGGTCGATGACTTGATGCTCGACGAGGACGGCGATGGAACGCGAGTTGTCGGTGTTAAAACGCAGCTCGGCTTGTCGTTCGAAGCTCGCGCTGTGGTGTTGGCAGCGGGAACCTTCCTGGGCGGAAAAATTCATATTGGTATGCAAAGCCATGGTGGTGGTCGAGCCGGTGACCCCGCCTCTAACACTTTGGCTAAGCGGTTGCGCGACATGCCGTTTCGTGTCGATCGTTTGAAAACCGGAACGCCGCCACGCATTGACGCGCGTTCAATTGATTTTAGTAAATTAGAAAAACAACCCGGCGATACGCCTCTGCCAGTGATGTCGTTCCTGGGCGATGTATCGCAACACCCGCAACAAGTGTTATGTCACATTGCAAAGACCAATACCCAAACGCATGATATTGTTCGTGAGGGATTGCAGCGTTCACCCTTGTATACAGGGGTTATCGAGGGCGTTGGCCCGCGATACTGCCCGGCGATTGAAGATAAGATCCATCGCTTTGCCGACAAGAATTCGCACCAGGTTTTTATTGAACCGGAAGGTCTGCAAACCAACGAGATCTATCCCAACGGCATATCAACCAGTTTACCCTTCGATATTCAGTATCGCTTTGTGCGCACGCTACAAGGATTTGAGAATGCACAAATTACCAGGCCTGGTTACGCGATTGAATATGACTTCTTTGATCCGCGCGACCTGAAGCCAACACTGGAAACACGTTTTATCAACGGTTTGTTTTTTTGCGGGCAAATTAATGGCACTACCGGTTATGAAGAAGCCGGCGCGCAAGGTTTACTAGCCGGGGCTAATGCCAGCTTGCAAGTTTCCGGTGCTAAACCTTTCACGCTGCGCCGTGATCAATCCTATATCGGGGTTATGGTTGATGACCTGGTTACCCTGGGCACTAGCGAGCCTTACCGCATGTTTACCAGCCGTGCGGAATACAGGCTTACCTTGCGCGAAGACAATGCCGATTTGCGACTTACTGAAAGCGGACGCGAAATTGGCCTGGTAGACGATGAGCGCTGGCGTGCGTTTAGCGAAAAGCGCGAAGCTATTGAGCGCGAGCGCGCGCTAATGAAAAAACATTTTGTGCAGCCCGACTCTCACGCGGCGCGCACGCTGGCCAAAAAAATCGACAAGCCACTGTCGCGCGAATACAGTATGGCCGACCTGATAGTGCGACCAGAACTTTGCATTAGCGATGTTTATACCGCTTGCGATCTGCCCTGCCCGCGTGCCGATATTGCCGAGCAGCTGGAAATTTCGGCACGCTATTCCGGTTATATCGACCGGCAACAGGAAGAGATAGAGCGCTTGCGCGAAAGCGAAACGACGCCATTGCCAGCCGATTTTGACTATGCACGGGTTAACGGATTGTCCAACGAAGTGCGCGACAAACTCGAGCAAGCCAGGCCCGACACGCTCGGTCGCGCCGCTCGTGTACCTGGCGTAACCCCGGCGGCAATTTCACTGCTACTGGTTTACCTGAAAAAAACCGGCCAGCTAAAACCTGCGCGTACAGCCTAGCACCGCGAATTATTGTGTAGAAAGCGGTGAAAGAAGCGCTAACCCCAGCAGTATTATTAAAACAAGGCGCCACAAGTCTCGGATTATCAGTAAGTGATGACGAAAGTGAGCAATTACTTACATATCTTTCATTGTTAGCCAGGTTTAACCGCAAGCACAACCTGACCGCGGTGCGTAATGAGTCCGCAATGGTTGCAACCCACCTGCTCGATAGCCTGAGTATCCTGCCTTATCTACCGCCCGGGCGTTTGCTGGATGTGGGTAGTGGCGCGGGTCTACCGGGCATCCCGGTAGCCTTATTGCAGCCACAACGCCGGTGCCTGCTGCTGGATGCCAGTTTTAAACGGGTGGTTTTTTTGCAAGACGTGGCGCGCAGGCTGTCGCTAAACAACGTTGCAGTGGTGCATTCGCGCGTTGAAGATTTTCAAAGTGAGCCGTTTGACGTGTGTACGACGCGCGCTTTCGCGACATTGGATAAGACCCTTGCGCTAAGTGAGCACTTGCTGGGGGATACTGGCGTGTGGTTGGCGATGAAAGGCCGCTACCCTGGCGATGAACTGCACGAGCTGGCGCAGAAAACAGCCGATCGCTATCTGGTGCAGTGCGTAGAACCGCTGCAGGTCCCTGGCCTGGATGCTGAGCGACATGCGGTGTTAATCGGTAAGCAGATCGATCCCGGCGCCTGAAGCAGGTAATTACTTACACAGCGAAGTTCACAAACAATCGCGAAACGCGTGCGCGCGCTTCGTTACGCAGTGTATGATATGCGCGCAATTGATATACACAGTTGGTCGCCAGGCGCGGCAGGCTAAACAGGCTTTGCAGACCTTGTCCCGAATATTTGCCATAACCAACCAGAAAGGCGGCGTGGGTAAAACCACCACTTCCGTCAATCTCGCCGCCTCGCTGGCAGCGACCCGTCGCCGTGTTTTATTGGTTGATCTTGACCCGCAGGGTAACGCCACCATGGGTAGTGGTGTCGACAAGCACAACGTAGAGCACACGATTTATGACGTTCTGGTTGGCGAGGCCAGCGTGCAGCAGGCGTTGGTTGAAAATGCCAGCGGTGGTTTTGACCTGTTGCCCGCTAATGCTGACCTGACCGCGGCCGAAGTTGAACTGTTGTCGATGGACGACAAAGAGCGCCGGCTCGATACGGCGCTGGCAATGCTGTCTGCCAATTACGACTACGTGCTAATTGATTGCCCGCCGTCTCTGAGCATGCTGACCTTGAATGCACTGGTGGCTGCCAGCGGCGTGATTATTCCAATCCAATGCGAGTATTACGCGCTGGAAGGTTTGTCGGCGCTAATGAATACGATTGCCCGGGTCGCCGAAAGCGTTAATCCGGAGATCAAGATCGAAGGCTTGTTGCGCACTATGTACGACCCGCGCAACAGCCTGACTAACGACGTCTCCGACCAGCTTATGCAACACTTTGGCGAGCGCGTTTATCGAACCGTGATTCCGCGTAACGTACGGCTTGCCGAGGCGCCCAGTCACGGCGAACCGGCGCTGGTTTACGACCCGCAATCCAAGGGCGCGCAAGCCTACTTGGCGCTGGCCGGGGAACTATTGCGGCGTGAGGAAGCCCGACCCGAAGTGCAGGGGAATGCCTCAAATAAAGTCGCAATAGCAGAGTAAGCACTTACTAACCTTTAAACAGGGTATACACCAAGTAT
>JABDNS010000051.1 GCA_013043705.1 Pseudomonadales bacterium | reverse complement strand
ATGGCTTCGGCAGGATGAGAACCGTTAAAGGTTCGACCAATTGCGGAGCAATTGGGACGGGCCAAGCTCGCCCTCGCGTCAGCGAGGGTGAAAAAACGCGCTGGCGTTTTTGAATCAATCCTGCCGGACTTTCGCCCGTTGGATTGCCGGTCACGCAGCACAGCGCAAAGATTTATTTTTTCGAAAACAATAATTTGAAGCCCACGCCAGCGGTTAAGTTTTGTGAATCCGGGCCCACGTCTTCAGCGATGCGACTAACGTAGCCATACGCTTTCGCATTTTTGCTGAACCGGTAATCGACGCCCATGGTGAGCTGCGTGCGCTCGCCACCGGACAAGTCCACCAGCGCAATCTGCGCCTTGCCAAAATATCGCCCTTGTAAAGGCATTTCGCCACTTAGCAGTAACGATTTCTCATCGCCGCCGCCAACCAGTTCAGCCAGTTGCACAATCGCACCCAGCGAAAAATCACTTTCGTTGTGTTCAAAGGCGGCGCGGGTGATGTAGTCAACATCGGTATCGATGGTCTCGCCGCGTTCGTGGGCAATTGCGAAGCGGGTATCGTCACGTTTGTATTCAAACGAAGCGGAAACCGCATTGCTCAGGTCGTCGTGCGCGGGGTCCGAGGTGCCATTGTCTTCGCCGGGGATAAGTGCAGCGCGCCACTGCCAGTTGTCGCGGACCGGCGAACGGTATATGACGATGTTGTCCGGCCGGTTTTCACCCTGCATCACCGAGCGCAAATCGCCCAGCAGCAGGTCGTTGAAACGATCGATTTTGCCCTGCACCATTTTTAGTGGCGTGTCGTGTTTGCCTGCGATGAGCCTGCCCCATTTGCCTTCGAGCCCAAGATAACTGTTGCGCTGGTTAAATTCGCTGCTGCCACCGTTACCGTCATCGCCATCGTCCACGAAAACTTCATATTCGAGCTGGAACACCGCACGCAGGCCGGGTTGTACTACTTGTGACCCGCGCAAGCCCAACACAGAGGTATTGCTGCGCAACTCCCAGTTGTCCTGTAATTGCGTGCCGTTTCCGGCTTCCAGGTCGATACGGTTGAGCGACAAATTGGCGCGGCCGTAAAAAGAGAGTTCATCAATGGCTTCCATGGCGAGCAGGCTGCGGGGCAGCGTAAGCAATACAAGAAACAGGGAGAGCGTAAACAAGCGCGTCATAATCAAAACCTAAGGGGCTGAGAAAGCGCATATTCTGCCCCAACTGTGCTGGCAGGTATGCGTAGATAGTGCACAAATCTGGCGCGCGTTAGCTGTGCTACGAGCGCTGCCAGAGAAATGGCAAAGCATCCTGTTCTTCGCAAAAATTCAACCAGGGCCGGTTGAAAACGCTGAATTTTGACCATTCACGCCCGCTTGTCATATTTATGTCATATATACGCCATACGATGCCCACGTTTCAACGCTGAACTGACCTGAAACCGTCACGCCGGCGAAATGCAATGCAGGCGCGCACAATTTCGTAGCGGCCCCGATATACCAGTGGAGAAAGCAAGCGATGATCCGACATTCACACAGCAAAGCGATTGCAGCGGCCAGTGTACTTTCAGTCAGTATGATGGCGGCCCTGCCGACCTATGCAGGTACCGTTACCAGCGATGGTGCCGACCTCGTGTTACAAACCAGGGGCGGACTAAAACTCGGTACTGCCGATAAAAAATACAGCGTGCAATTGGGCGGTCGAATTCAGTATGACTACAACCAGGCGGAGAATGATTCCTTAAGTCCTGGCACAGAAGATGATTTTGATGTTCGTCGCGCCAGGCTTTATGTAAAAGGCACAATCCAGGATTGGAGCTTCAAATCCCAATTCAACGTCGATAGCGGTGGCGCAGAGGACCTCTATGTTCGCTACAACGGCTTTGGTAAACAGGCGAAAGTAACGCTAGGTAAGCAAAAGATGCCTTTTGGCCTGGAAGAATTGACCAGTTCAAAAGACATCTCCATGCTAGAGCGTTCAGCGCTGACTGAAGCCTATGCGATTGGTCGCGCAGAAGGCCTGCAGGTGCATGGCGAGCAGGGCAATATGACCTATGCGGTTGCAGCGTATGACATCGGTAATGCTGCTGACGGCACCGACGATTTTGGCGCGGCAGCTCGCGTAACTTTTGCACCCGTTAAAACTGACGAGTCAGTTTTCCACGTAGGCGCTGCATTTAAAGACATAGAAGACGGCAAATCTGTTTACGCGCTTGAGGCCGCAGCTGTATTTGGCGCATTGCACGGGCAAGTTGAGTTCTTTGACGCAGATAATGGAACTGGCAATGCCGACACGGATGGCTACTACGTGCAAGTGGGTTATGTTGTTACAGGCGAACAGCGTCCTTACAAGGGTGGCGTGTTCAAAAAAATCAAGCCCAGCGGCACGAACGGCGCTGTAGAAGTTGTTGCGCGCTATGAAGACGGGGAAGGCGATTTTGGCGATATCGAGCTGGGTAGTAATGACGCGACCGCTTGGGGCCTTGGTGTGAACTGGTACGTAACCAATGCTGTGCGCCTTGGACTCAACTACACAGATGGCGAGCGGGAAAGCGACGATGTCGGTGGTGAGGAATACCGCGCTCGCCTGCAGATTGCCTTCTAGGCGGTCTGGAGATATTTTTCCTGCTTGGGCCTTGCGGCCATTGAGGAAAGCCCGGAACGCACTCCCGGGCTTTTTTTTGCCCGCGATTCATCGACTGATATGCGCGGCCGTTGCTTTGTTTAATACCCCGGCATTTCATTCGAATCGAAAGTAAGCGGCATTAATTATCGCGCTATAAAATGCCAGTGACCCTGTGTACACTGCCGCGATGGAAGAAAGACACGACGACCTGATTAAATCGCTGCTCACGATTCGCGATTATACGCGCCTGGCCATGGGCCGCTTCACCGAGGCGGGTCTTTGCTATGGCCACGGCACCGACAACGCCTGGGATGAAGCCATCGCGCTGATATTCCACTTGCTAAACTTGCCGCACGATGCCGACGACCGCGTACTGGATGCCAGGCTTACACCAAATGAGCGGCGCGTGATATTGCGTATGATCGAAACGCGTTGCCACGAGAAAATCCCGGTTGCTTATCTCACCAACCGGGCCTGGTTTGCCGGGTTGGAGTTTATCGTGGACGAACGGGTACTGGTGCCTCGTTCGCCCATCGCCGAACTGATTGAGCGCGATTTTGCGCCTTGGTTGAATCGCGAAATAAATTCTGTACTCGATCTGTGTACCGGCAGCGGCTGCATCGGCATTGCCTGCGCACTGCACCTGGATGCCAGCGTAGACCTGGCCGATATCTCGCCCGATGCGCTGGAGATTGCCAGGCAAAATGTTGCGCGCTACCAGTTAGCCGATCGCGCGCGGCTGCTGCAGTCGGATTTGTTCGAAGCCGCAGAAGGGCCTTACGACCTCATTGTAAGTAACCCGCCTTACGTGGACGCTCAAGACCTGGCCAACCTGCCCGCCGAGTATCATCATGAGCCACGGCTCGGGCTGCAAGCGGGTGATGACGGCCTGGATTTTGCGCGGCAGATACTTGCGCAATCAGCCAGGTATTTAACCGAGCAGGGCGTGCTGGTGCTGGAAGTTGGCAATAGCGCGGATGCACTGGAAGCTGCCTTTCCCGAGTTCGCGTTCACCTGGGTAGAATTCAGCCGCGGCGGGCATGGTGTTTGCGTGCTGGATAAAAGCACGCTGCAACAGCATTTCGCCGCCTAGCAGGTAAGGCAGGCCCTGCTTGCAGTTCGCATGCGCAGCACAGCTTGCTTACGCATGGGTTTTCAGCAGCTTTTCACAGGCTTTTGCGCTGCGCTTTCTCCGCTAACTCACATAATCCAAGTATACTTAAAGCTCTATCGCTTGGCTGCTGTTGGATTCCTTAGCGTTACCTTGCAGCAGATTCAC
>JABDNS010000035.1 GCA_013043705.1 Pseudomonadales bacterium | reverse complement strand
CGCTCAAGGGCAGTGGACGCATGGCGGGTGCCGAGCACGTCGGCGAAGCAGCCTGGGCTATTGAAAGTATGCTGAATCGCGTGATTGATAAAACGATTACGCTGGATGCGCTGCGCGTCGAATTGATTGGCGAAGCCACACAGTACATGCCGATTGTTATTGAAAATTTCCAACAGCGTGTTGTGCCCTATGCACCTGCGCTGCAAAGTTTAATAAGCCGCGCTGAAAGCCTGGCGGGCGATCCGGCTGCAGAAGCAACCATCGGCGAATCGCTGGCTCTGCTGGCAGCGCTGGATTCCGGTGTGGAGGAGAACGCAGCAGCAGAAGTCAAAGCAGCGGAAGCAGCCAAAGCAGCGGAAGAAGCCAAGGCAGCGGAAGCAGCCAAAGCAGCGGAAGCAGCCAAGGCAGCGGAAGCAGCCAAGGCAGCAGAAGAAGCCAAGGCAGCAGAAGCAGCCAAGGCAGCAGAAGAAGCCAAAGCCGCGGAAGAAGCCAAAGCCGCAGAAGAAGCCAAAGCAGCGGAAGAAGCGCCGCTGGAGGCCAGTGTTGCGGTCGACGAAGAACGCGAAGCGCTGCGTGAAATTTTCTACGAAGAAGCGGCTTTGCAGCTTTCTCTCATTGATAACTACGTAGCCGCAGCAGCGCAGAATTTTAGCCTCGTACCGGGCGAAGAAGTTGAGCGCGCCTGTCATACCCTGCTGGGCGGATCGAGAATAGCCGGCGTACAGCCGATTGCGGATCTTATGGCGCCGGCAGAAGTGCTTGCCGGCCACATGCGTCGAGATGGTATTGCCAATGCCGAGCAGCAGGCATTGTTTGGGCGCGCATCGCAATGGCTAGCCGCGTTCTTGCAAGGTACGCCGGAGTCAGCAGAAGCAACACTTAAACTGGTTGATGATTTTAACGCCGCTATGAGCACGGCGTTGGAAGCGCCGTCCGAGTTGCAGGGCGAGCACCACAATTTGTTGGCGCTGAGCGGCCTGATCCTGGATGGCCGACAGTTCCTGCGCACTTGGCGTGCGCAGTCGGGCGTGCCTGCGCAGTTCGACACCATGGTTGCGGAGTTGAGCTCCATTGCGGACGCGGCTTCAAGCCTGGACGCAGTGCAAGTGCTAGTTGAGGCTATGCTGGCACTGTATCGTTCAAGTGCGACGGCGGGTTTGAATTACCATTCCTATAGCGCACTTGGCCAGGCACATCTCGAGCTTGAGAATATGCTTGATCGAATTGCTGCCGGGCAGCACCCCGAACCTGCAGTCTGTGTTGCCGAAATGCTTGAACTAGTTGCGCAGGATGAAGCGCTGCTGGCAAAGCTTGCAGATACTGCAAGCAGCGGTGAGGAATCAAACACTGATGAAGCAGACGACGCGCTGGATGCAGAGATCGTTGAAATCTTTCTGGAAGAGTCACAGGATCTTATCGAAGAAGTTGAAGCCAGCGTTTTGAAATGGCTGAGCGACCAAACCGAGATGTCTTATCTCGAAAGCTTGCTGCGTCCATTGCATACTATTAAGGGTGGTGCGCGCATGGCTGGCCTGGAAGAGGTTGGCAATCTGTGCCACGAGTTTGAATCGCTGCTTGAGTCTGCAAGCAACCAGGACGTAAAAATCAATGCGGGTTTTTTCAAGAAAATCAGTAATTACCTCGCCGATCTAATCGCAAAGTTTGGCGCAATCACCCAGCCTGGCGCAGAACAAAAAGAACAGAAAAGCGAGGAAAAAGACGACAAGGAAGACGACAAGCGCAACAACGAGGTAGTGCGCGTTGCCGCGAGCTTGCTTGAACACCTGGTTAACCTGGCAGGTGAAACCAGTATTTCACGCTCTCTAATCGAAGAGAAAACCAACGACTTTGCACGCTCCATCGATGACATAGACTCAACCGTAGAACGGTTGAAGGAGCAGCTGCGCCGACTCGAAATCGAGACTGAGGCCCAGATAAACTTTCGCAAAGAACAGGTTGAAATAGAAGGCCAGGAACAGTTTGACCCACTGGAAATGGACCGTTACTCACAGCTACAACAGTTATCCAAATCGCTGGTTGAGTCAGCCTCTGATTTAAAAGACTTAAAGGGTACGCTGAAAGACAAAACCCGCGATATTGAAACGCTTTTGCTGCAACAGGGCAGGGTCAACACCGAATTGCAGGAATCACTGATGCGCACGCGCACCGTACCGCTGTCCAGGGCTATAGTGCCACGCTTGCGGCGCACCATTCGCCAAGTCAGTGGCGAATTGGACAAGCCGGTTACCTTTGATATTGGTAGCTCGGATGGCGAGCTCGACAGAACTATCATTGAGCGCATGGTCGCGCCACTAGAACACGTGTTGCGTAACGCGATCGATCACGGCATAGAAACGGTTGCTGCGCGAAAAAAAGCCGGCAAGCCTGAAACCGGGTCGATACGCCTGGACATCCATCGCGAAGGAAGCGATGTTGTGCTGCGCTTGAGCGATGACGGTAAGGGTGTGGACGTAGCTGCAGTGCGCAAGAAAGCACTCTCGCTTGGTTTAATTCAAGAGGGCGACGATCCTAGCGACGACGAGATCAAGCAATTTATCCTGTCTGCGGGATTCAGCACCGCCTCCAAAGTCACGCAAATATCGGGTCGCGGCGTAGGCATGGACGTCGTACAAAAAGAAATCCATGAACTTGGTGGAACGCTGGAACTGGTTTCCGAACAGGGCGTTGGCACCACCTTTATCTTCCGCCTGCCGTTCACCGTTTCAATGAACAGGGCGCTGCTGGTGAGCGCCGGTGGTGAAACACTTGCAGTGCCGCTGGACTCCATTGAAGGTATCGTTCGAGTTAGCCCCTACGAGTTGGAAGAATATTACGGCGACGCGGCAGTCGACTTTATGTACGCAGGCCAGCGCTACGATTTTCGATACCTCGGCTCGTTAATCAACAATAGTGAGCCGCAGTACAGTAGCGACATGGTCGGTGCACTTCCAGTATTGCTGGTTCGCTCTGGCGATAAACTTGTTGCCTTCCAGGTCGATCGATTACTCGGTAGTCGCGAAATCGTTGTGAAAAGCCTTGGCCCGCAGTTCGCGCGCATTGAAGGTGTATCCGGCGCCACGGTACTGGGCGATGGCAGCGTGGTGATGATCGCCGACCTGACATCGCTGGTAAGGCACGAGGAGGCACTGACCTCAGCCGCCGGTGCGGTGATGATGCCGCAAAGCGATAGCCGCGAATGCCCGCTGGTTATGGTGGTAGACGACTCGGTAACGGTGCGCAAGGTAACCACGCGGCTACTGGAGCGCGAGGGCTTTGAAGTTATTACCGCTAAAGACGGGCTTGATGCGATGGAAAAGCTCGAAGATATTTGCCCCGACATCATGCTTTGCGATATTGAAATGCCGCGCCTGGACGGCTTCGAAGTTGTTACGCGAGTTCGCAATGAAGAGCGATTGGCGAAAATGCCGATTATTATGATTTCGTCGCGCACTGGCGATAAGCATACCGAGCGTGCGCTGTCGCTTGGCGCAAACGACTTCCTGGGCAAGCCCTACCAGGACAAAAATCTGCTCGGCACAATCAACAATTACATCGCTGCACCTGGCTCAGTGCAAGCAGTTAACCAATAGCACCCGGCGACGGCGGAAATTATTTTATGCAATCGTTGTTAGGCGAAGCGCCCACTACCCATCTCGAGGTAATGCTTTTGCCATTGCAAACCGACAACCTGTTGTTGCCGGATGTGATGGTGGCTGAAATTTGCGATGGCGGCGAAATCACCGTCAAAGCCGGATCGCCCGACTGGTTTGTGGGCTATGCGAACTGGCGCGGCCAGTCTGTGCCGCTGATTAGCTTCGAGGCGCTGAATGGCGCGATGCCGATTGCCGCCGACCAGGTTCAGCAAATTGCCGTGCTGGAGAGCACGCTGGGCCACGGACACCTTCCCTACTACGCAGTTGTGCTCAGCGGCAGGCCGAGCATTCTTGATGTCAGCGATGACCAGGTGCGTAGCTACGAAGGGCGGCCACGCGGCCGCGCCGAGACGATCTCCGTCATGATAGAGCAAAAAACAGCCGGCATTCCCAATGTCGACTGGGTAGAGCAGCATCTGCAGACCTATATCCTCCACGGCTAGACTTGAAACTAGGCGACAAGCCTAAGTCTCTCATATTTATAATATTTATTATTAATATCAAAATTATTTGATGTTAGGCTTTTGCGGCGTTATACTACGCACTCTCTGCAATCCAGCCACCCACTAAAACAATATATATTGGTTTAAGCGGGCTTGCCCAACCGTACCGTTATTCATGCCTTCACCCCTTACAGCGCCTGCTGGTGAGGATTCCCTGCCCGGCGATGCCGCCTTCGACACGCTCGCGTCGATCTTGAAAGCGGCCGCGGATGGTTTGCGATTGCGCATCTTGCAGGTACTGCGACACGATTCCTTCGGTGTGCTTGAACTGTGCAACCTGTTTTGTGTAAAGCAATCTGCGATGAGCCATCATCTCAAGGTTTTGTCGAACGCCGGGCTGGTAAGCACGCGCAGGCAGGGCAACGCCATTTTTTATCGACGGGCACTGCCCGCTGCCAGCGTCCGTGCCACGCTGCTGGCAGAATTGTTTGCGTCGCTGGATGCGCTAGCGATGGACGCCACTGTGCAAGTTGCCATTGACCGGGCCCAGCAGCACCGCAGTGAGTGCTCGATGAAATTTTTTGCCGAACACAGCGAACAGTTCCAGGCTAAACAGGATTTGATTGCGCCAATCGACGAGTATCGGGGTACTTTGAACGAGTTGCTCGATACCTTACTACAGCCAGGCGAAGACGGTCTGCCGGGTAAGCAGGCAGTTGAGTTAGGTCCTGGCGAGGGCCACTACCTGGCCGATCTCGCTGCGCGATTTGAACATGTTATTGCGCTCGATAACGCCGAGGCCATGCTGGAGCGGTGCCGTCGTACTGCAACCAGGAAAAACCTGGGCAACATCGGTTTTATACACGGCAATACGCGCGACCTTGTTGAGCTTGGCGAGCAATTAAATACCGGCGGTGCGGTAAGTGCGCGTAAGGCAAACTGCATTGTTGCCAATATGGTGATGCACCACAACGCGAGGCCGCAGCAAATATTCTCCGAAATAGCGCAGTTGTTGGCGCCAGGCGGTGTATTTGTTGTTTCCGAATTGTGCCAGCACGAACAGGACTGGGTGCGTGGTGCAGCCGGTGATGTGTGGCTCGGTTTCGAAGAGTTACAGTTAAAGCAGTGGGCAAAGGCCTGTGGCCTTGAAAAAGTAGCCGGTAGTTACACCGCAATGCGCAATGGCTTCCTTATCCAGATACTTGCATTTAGAAAACAATCCAACGACTAATCTTTTTAACTTTGCTGAGCAGGATCTAAACCATGAGTGAATATAACGTCTTTACTTCCGAGTCGGTGTCAGAGGGTCACCCCGACAAAATGGCTGACCAAATTTCGGATGCCGTTTTGGATGCAGTGATTGCACGCGACGCCAATGCGCGCGTCGCAGTGGAAACCATGGTAAAAACCGGTATGGCGGTAGTTGCAGGCGAACTGACCACTTCGTGTTATGTCGATCTTGAAGACATTATTCGCGACGTGATTACCGGTATTGGCTACGACAGTTCCGCGGTAGGTTTCGACGGCGCCAGCTGTGCGGTATTGAATGCCATTGGCAAGCAGTCACCTGACATTAACCAGGGTGTTGATCGCGCGCGACCTGAAGACCAGGGTGCCGGCGACCAGGGCCTGATGTTCGGGTACGCAACCAATGAAACCGATACGCTAATGCCGGCGCCGATTCATTTCTCGCACAGGCTGGTAGAAAGGCAGGCAGAGTTGCGCAAAAGTGGCCAGCTTGATTGGCTGCGGCCGGACGCCAAGAGCCAGGTAACACTGCGTTACGAAAACGGCCAGCCGGTGGCGATTGATGCGGTTGTACTTTCCACCCAACACAATCCGGATATTGAGCTCGCTGACTTACAGTCTGCTATTAAGGAACAAGTCATCTTGCCGGTCTTGCCAGCCGAGTGGCTGCACAGTGACACGCGGTTTCACATCAATCCAACCGGCAAGTTTGTGATTGGCGGGCCGGTGGGCGATTGCGGCCTAACTGGTAGAAAAATTATTGTCGATACTTATGGCGGCATGGCGCGCCATGGCGGCGGCGCATTTTCCGGCAAGGATCCATCCAAGGTTGATCGATCCGCTGCCTACGCCGGGCGTTATGTGGCAAAAAATGTAGTCGCTGCAGGCCTCGCCGACCGCTGTGAAATCCAGGTCTCCTACGCCATCGGTGTGGCAGACCCCACATCGATTTCTGTGAATACTTTTGGCACTGGCAAAGTGAGCGATGAGCAATTAATCAAGGCGATTCGCCAAACCTTCGACCTTCGCCCTTATGCAATTACCAGCGTGCTCGATCTGCTACACCCAATGTACCAGCAAACTGCCGCTTATGGTCATTTCGGGCGCGACCCTTACGAGCACACTTACGAATGGCAGGAGGGCGGCAAGCAAAAATCCATAAGCTGCACCGCATTTTCCTGGGAGAAAACCGATAAAGTAGCTGCGCTGCAGGCGGCCGCCGGCTAGGTTTTTTCACCAGCGCCGAAAGGCGAACATTGCAGAAATTTTTCAATTCAATTCATTTATTTAATAGAGAGCAAAAACAATGAGCCAAGTTAAACCGGTAACAAGTAACATCGACTACAAAGTTGCAGATATTAGCCTCGCCGAATGGGGCCGCAAAGAACTCGACATCGCCGAAACAGAAATGCCCGCGCTTATGGCGCTGCGTGAGAAGTACGCGGGTGAGCAACCGCTGCAAGGTGCTAAAATTCTTGGTTGTATCCATATGACGATTCAAACCGGCGTGTTGATTGAAACGCTCACGGCCTTGGGCGCAGAAGTGCGCTGGTCTTCCTGTAATATTTTTTCTACCCAGGACCACGCTGCTGCGGCCATTGCAGCTAGTGGCGTGCCGGTATTTGCATGGAAGGGCGAAACTGAAGAAGAGTACGAATGGTGCCTGGAGCAAACCATTTTGAAAGATGGCGCACCATGGGACGCCAACATGGTTCTAGATGACGGTGGCGACCTCACTTTAATGCTGCACCAGAAGTATTCTGCAATGCTCGACCGGATTCACGGCATTACTGAAGAAACCACCACCGGTGTGCATCGCCTGCAGGAGATGCTTGAGAAGGGCGAGCTTAAAGTGCCCGCGATTAACGTTAACGATTCGATTACCAAATCAAAAAATGACAACAAGTATGGCTGCCGCCATTCATTGAACGATGCAGTTAAGCGCGGCACCGACCATTTGCTGGCAGGCAAGAAGGCGCTGGTTATTGGTTATGGTGATGTTGGTAAGGGTAGTGCACAGTCGCTGCGCCAGGAAGGCATGATCGTGCGTATCGCAGAAATTGACCCGATCTGTGCTATGCAGGCTTGCATGGATGGTTTTGAATTGGTTTCCGCTTATCAAGAGGGACATAACACCGGCAAGGTTGAGGATATCAACCGCGCTTTGCTGCAAAACACGGACCTCGTAGTCACCGCCACGGGTAACTTTAATGTTTGCGATGCCGCTGTTTTGCAAAGCCTTAAACCGGGCGCCGTAGTATGCAACATTGGTCACTTCGACAACGAGATTGATACGGCCTTTATGCGCGACAAGTGGCAGTGGGAAGAGGTTAAGCCGCAGGTTCACAAAGTTTATCGCAGCAAAGATCCGCTCGACCACCTGATACTGTTGTCTGAGGGTCGATTGGTTAACCTCGGCAACGCCACCGGGCATCCCTCGCGCATTATGGACGGCTCTTTTGCCAACCAGGTGCTTGCGCAAATCCACCTGTACGCCGAGAAATCCGCCGACCAGCCAAAACGCAATATCAGGGTAGAAGTGCTGCCGAAAAAGCTTGATGAAGAAGTTGCGGTACATATGGTGCGCGGCTTTGGCGGTGTTGTAACAAAGCTAACGCCAGAGCAGGCGGATTACATTAACGTGAGTGTTGACGGTCCTTTTAAAACCGACGATTACAAGTACTAGTCAGCTTGCGCGTAGCTGCCCGGCCATTGCGGGCAGCTGCTCACCTGGATATTCAGAATGCCTTTGCAAAAAAAGCATCGTCTCAGCTTTGAATTTTTTCCACCGAAAACGGAAAAGGGCGCGAGCAAGTTGCGCGCGACGCGCAACCAGTTAGCGAGGTTGTCGCCGGATTTTTTTTCGGTCACTTACGGCGCTGGCGGTTCAACCCGGGATAATACGCGAGACGTCGTGCTTGAAGGTATTCGCGACGGCTATGCTATTGCGCCGCATCTGTCGTTTGGCGGCGACACCCAAGACAGCATACGCAGCTTGCTCGACCAGTATGCCGCGGCCAAGGTAGAGCGAATTGTTGCCTTGCGAGGCGACTTGCCGTCTGGATACGGCGATGGTTCGCGCCTTGTACACGCTTCGGAATTGGTAGAGTTTATACGCGCGCACTACGGTTCGGCGTTTCACCTGGAGGTTGCAGCGTACCCCGAAATTCATCCCGAAGCAGAATCTTACGACAGTGATATTGGCTTCCTGAAACAGAAGTTCGAGGTTGGTGCCGATAGCGCGATTACCCAATATTTTTATAACGCAGATGCTTATGCGCGATTTATGGAAAGCTGCGCGCGTGCGGGCATCAACAAGCCTGTTTACCCCGGCGTTATGCCGATTACCAATTTCGAAAACCTGAAACGCTTCTCGGCCAATTGCGGCGCCGAAATACCTCGCTGGCTCGGCTACCGCATCGAATCTTATGGCGATGATTTACATGCCCGTGACCAGTTCTGCATCGAGTTTATTAGCGAGTTGTGTGAAAAACTTTTGGCGATGGACGCGCCGGGTCTGCATTTTTACACGATGAACCAGGCCGCCTCAGTAGAGGCCATTTGCCAGCGTCTGGGCGTTAACGCCAGCTAAGCAGCAGGGGTTTACACTATGCGAATCAATCGCATTTATTGTAAGACCACGCTCAGCGAGCAAGGTGAATTCGAGCCGGATGAGCGCGTCGCGCATTATCTACTAAATGTATTGCGTTTGCGTGAGCGTGATAAAGTGCGCCTTTTCGATGGCAGTGGTTGCGACTACGAAGCAACGCTCGTTGCAGTAACACGCAAGAAGGCCATATTAAGCATTGGTGCTGCGCATGACGTGGTAACCGAGTCCCCGTTACACACTACGCTTGCGATTGCGATGGGTAAAGGTGAGCGCATGGACTGGGCGGTGTAAAAGGCAACCGAGCTTGGCGTGAATTGCATCGTGCCGCTTGGTACTGAGCGCGTCGAGCTGAAGTTGGCAGGCGAGCGGCTGGCACGCAAACTTGCGCATTGGCAGCAGGTGTCGATTTCTGCCTGTGAACAGTGCGGGCGTAGCCGGCTGGTAAATATTCTGCAGCCGCAAAGCTTAATGGCATGGATTTCAGATAGCGGTGCGCAGCCAAATTCCGGCAGTCATGCAGGCATGCTAATGCACGCCGAAGGTGAGAGTTTTTCCAGCTTCGCCAAACCATTTGCAAGCCCCGAACAGGCCACTGTGCTGGTCGGGCCGGAAGGTGGCTTCACCGAGGCTGAAATCGCGTTTGGGCGTGACAGTGGTTTTGGCATTGTCAAACTGGGCCGACGTATTTTGCGCAATGAAACAGCGCCTGTGGTTGGCCTCACTTTGTTACAAAGCCGTTGGGGCGATTTTCGCGAGCTTTAGCTGGCTTGCCTGCCAGATTGGTTTTGTGCAGCTTGTAAATCATCGATCGTTCGAGGGGCGAAACATAAGTGCTTCGCGCACATGATCGATGCCCACCTTGGTCGCGTTGCTAGCAGGCGCTTGATTAGCGGCTTGCAAATCGGCAATGGTGCGCGCTACTCGCAACATACGATGAAAAGCACGCGCAGATTGGCCGAGCTTTTCGATCGCGCCAGCTAGCCAGTCGATCGCCTCAGGCTCTATCCATTGTGCCGAAGTCAGTTCAGCCGGGCTTAAGCTTGCGTTGAGTTTTCCCCTTAACTTGTGTTGCGTATTTTGAGCAGCTTCAACTCTGGCCCTGACTACCGCACTGCTTTCGCCGCGCTCGACAGCTTGGCCTGCGCGATCTCGCTGCAGCAATAAAGAAGCGGGCAGCCGACTCACGTGAACTTGCAGGTCGATGCGATCGAGTAGTGGGCCCGACAATTTGCTTCGATAGCGCTGCAGTTGCGCCGCGGAACAACCGCACTGTTGCCTGGGATCCCCGTAGTAACCGCAAGGGCAGGGGTTCATCGCCGCGATTAACTGGAATTCAGCCGGATATTCTACCTGTTGCGCTGCGCGGCAAATACTGACCCTGCCCGATTCGAGCGGCTGGCGCAGCACTTCCAGCACGCTTCGATCAAACTCCGGTAGTTCATCGAGGAATAACACGCCGTGATGCGCCAGCGAAATTTCGCCCGGGCGCGGATTGCTGCCACCGCCCACGATAGAAGGTGCCGTAGCGCTGTGGTGCGGACATCGAAACGGACGCTGGTGCCAATTGCGGGCGTCGATGCGTTTACCGGCCAGCGAATGCAGCGCGGCAACCTCTATTGCGGCTTGTTGTTGCAGCGGTGGTAGTAGTGAATTGATACGCGAGGCGAGCATGGTTTTGCCCGTGCCTGGCGGCCCGCTAAGCAGTAAGTTGTGCCCGCCGGCCGCAGCAATTTCCAGCGCTCGCCTGGCCAGTGGTTGCCCGCAAACATCGGCCAGGTCCGGATCTGTGCTTCGCTGCATTTTGGTATCGAGCTTTTTTACCGGCTCTATCATCGCCTTGCCACGCAAGTGCGCGCAAACGTCGAGGATGTGTTTGGCGGCCAGCGCAATGGTATTAACTGGCAGGCAGGCTTCGTGGTGATTAGCGCTGGGCACAAACAGCGCGCGCCCTTCGTCGGCATAAACCAGCGCAGGCAACAGGCCTCGCACGTAGCGCAGCTCACCAGACAGTGATAGCTCGCCAATAAATTCGTAGCGGGCCAGAGGTTCACAGGGCAGCTGGCCGCTGGCCGCCAGAATGCCCAGCGCAATGGCCAGGTCGAAGCGACTGCCTTCTTTGGGCAGGTCGGCTGGCGCCAGGTTAATGGTGATGCGCCGGTCTGGAAAATCAAAATGTGAATTAATAATCGCGCTGCGCACGCGATCGCGACTTTCTTTTACTGCCACTTCGGGCAGGCCAACGATAGTAAAAGCTGGTAAGCCGTTGGAGAGGTGTGTTTCAACGCGTACCAACGGGGCTTTAATGCCATGAGTAGCGCGCGAAAAAGTAATTGCAAGTGCCATGCGATTCTTCCCTGAATATGAATATAAAGCAGCGCGTCCTGGCGCTGCACTGGCCGACATAGGCGTGTTTTAACCCAGCAGCTGCATTGATTATCCATCAGGCGATCGATAAGCCGCAAGCAATTGCTATCGATACGCGCGGCAGCCAGTAAACGCGTTCGCGATTCAATCCCTGGCACTAACACGTGCATCGCTAATGCCCCCAGCGCTGTAGCAGGCGGCACTTGTGCACCAAAAAAAAGCGGCGGATCGCACCAAAACACAGCGTTTTGCTCGGCTAGCGCTGTTTGCCAGTTGCGAAAAAACCAGTAGAAACACGATTTTATTCAATGAAAACAGATAGATGGGATAACTGGCACGCGCGATGCAAAGTCGGTGTAGCAGCGCCGGTGGAGCCAATGTGCTTTTGCGGCGCATTACCGGCATCCATTTAACAGGCAGGGGATCAACGATGAAGTTAGTTACGGCCATAGTTAAACCGTTCAAGTTAGACGACGTCCGGCAGGCGTTATCCGATATTGGCGTGCAGGGCATTACGGTTACCGAGGTAAAAGGTTTTGGTCGCCAAAAGGGCCACACAGAACTTTATCGCGGTGCGGAGTACGTAGTGGACTTTCTACCCAAGGTGAAAATTGAGGCGGCCGTTGCCGATGGCATTGCAGACCCTGCGATAGAGGCGATTGCGGCGGCCGCGAACACCGGAAAAATTGGCGACGGCAAAATTTTCGTTACCGATATCGAACAAACCATCCGGATTCGCACTGGCGAAACTGGCGACGAAGCACTGTAAGCGCATGCGTTTCGCTGCATTTATTTTCCAGCAACAACTTTGAGGTAGAGACGATGGAAAACCAGGTTTTTGAATTGCAATACGCGCTGGATACCTTTTATTTTTTGGTATGCGGTGCGTTGGTTATGTGGATGGCGGCCGGCTTCTCGATGCTGGAAGCGGGGCTTGTACGCGCTAAAAACACCACTGAAATACTAACCAAGAACGTGGCGCTGTTCGCCATTTCCTGCACGATGTATTTAATCTGTGGTTATTCGCTGATGTATGGCGGCTCAGATTTTTCGCTGTTTTTGTCGGGCATAACCGCTGACGGTGTTGCGGGGGCAGCAGAGCCCGCTACCTATGCACCCTCTTCTGACTTCTTTTTCCAGGTAGTTTTCGTGGCCACCGCTATGTCGATTGTTTCAGGCGCGGTTGCGGAGCGCATGCGACTGTGGGCATTCCTGGCCTTTGCGGTGGTGATGACCGGGCTTATCTATCCAATGGAGGGGCGTTGGACCTGGGGTGGCGAAGCAGTATTTGGACTTTACACATTAGGAGATCTTGGCTTCTCTGATTTTGCAGGCTCCGGCATCGTGCATATGGCTGGCGCTGCGGCAGCCCTGGCCGGTGTTTTGTTGCTCGGACCGCGCAAGGGTAAATATGCTGCAGACGGTTCGGTACAGGCCATACCGGGTGCCAATTTACCGATGGCAACATTAGGTACCTTCATCTTGTGGATGGGTTGGTTCGGGTTTAACGGCGGTTCGGTATTGGCTACCTCATCGGTAGAAAATGCCAACGCTGTTGCGGTGGTCTTTATGAACACCAACGCGGCAGCGGCCGGCGGTTTGATCGCGGCACTGGTACTAGCCCGCCTACTGTTCGGCAAGGCCGATTTGACCATGGCCCTGAACGGCGCGCTTGCTGGCCTGGTGGCGATTACCGCAGAGCCCTCCACGCCTACCCCATTGCAGGCCACGTTGTTCGGCATGCTGGGCGGTTTGCTGGTGGTGATGTCGATTTTGTTTCTCGATAAATTGAAGATCGATGACCCTGTAGGTGCGATCTCGGTTCACGGTGTGGTTGGCTTGCTCGGCTTGTTGTTAGTGCCGGTAACCAATAGCGACGCGGCTTTTCTCGGCCAGCTCATTGGCGCAGCCACAATATTTGGCTGGGTGTTCGGCGCCAGCTTCGTGACCTGGGGAGTTATCCGGGCGATCAGTGGCTTGAGAGTCTCCGAAGAGGACGAGTACAATGGCGTGGATCTTTCCGAATGCGGCATGGAGGCCTATCCGGAGTTTACACCGGGCGGCAACGGCTAATCGCGCAGTGCCGCATCATTTTATCTCCATTGAGGGCGCCATAACGGCGCCCTTTTTTTGCACCGGATTTGTGCGTTTCC
>JABDNS010000050.1 GCA_013043705.1 Pseudomonadales bacterium | reverse complement strand
ATACATAGCCGTTTTCACTAACGTCCAGCGTCGATTGCACAGTTGGTGTGCCCGAACTGGAAATCGTTTTTGGTACATCGCTACTACTGAGTGACGTGCAGCCACCATATGGGCTTGCATCGCAAAGATTGCCTTCGCCGTCGGCATCGGAATCTTGTTGGTTGGCATTGGCGAGGGCAGGGCAATTGTCGCTGGCATTGGCTATGCCATCCTGGTCGGTATCTTCGCCCACGTGCCAGTCAAAATTAATTGCGTTGATGCCGCCTTCGCTATCGGTGGCTGAAACATTAACGTTGTAGCTGCCAAAGCTGCTGCTGTGGGTGCCGCTAATCAATCCGTTGTTACTGTTAATGCCAAGCCCCGGCGGCAAGCCGCTGGCGGTAAATGTTATCGCTTGGTTTTCAGGGTCGCTGGCAACCACCTGCAGGCTGGTATCGCTACTTGGCAAATTGAATTGCTCGCCAGGGTTATTAATCACCGGTGGCAGGTTGGCGATTCGCGACGATGCGTAGGTCCAATCGCGCGGTACCAGCCGGAAATGGTTCCAGTGCGCATGCATGCGGGGTTCATCTTCGTCGCGGGGAATATGGTGGAAGGTAATGCCAAACCACACCACGATATCCTGGTTGGCCAGCGCTTCACCATTAACAAAATCGGTTACGTCGTCGTTGCTCGCGCAGCCGTCAGGGTCTGAGGGGTTGTGCGATATAAAGCGCTCGCAGTCCCGCTGCCTGGTGACATAAACATCGTCATAGGTAAAGGGCTCGCTACTTGGGCCCGTGTCGCGGTGGCCAGTGTCAAGCGCGAGTATGTCGTATGACACAGCCAGCCCCTGGGCATTGGTTTCGGTGGCATCACGCACGCGCCAGAAGCGTTTGGTTGCGGGGTTTATAGAGCGCGCAGCTTCATGGCTATAGCTATTCACCGATTTGCTGAAACTATTGTTGCTGGCGTTGTCGGCAACAAACTCAATTTCCTCAAACACATCGTCGTTGGCATTACTGCCCAAATCAAAATCCAGTCGCCAGTAATAATTGTGCAAGTGCGAAATACCTACCGGCGAGCTGCCACCGCGTACCGGCCAACCCACTGCCGGATCACTGCCATAGCGCTGCAGTTTGCCGGTGGCACCCATGACTGGCTCGATTTGCCCGGTATCGAAAAAGCGATACTCGGGTATGTAGTTGTACGCGCCAACATGAGAAACGCTAAAAACCGACAGCACTTCAGTAGCCACCGCGGTGTTGCCGGTGAGCGCGCTCTGATCACCTGTAATGATGGTGCGGCAAATGACATTTTTGCCGTTATCCTGCAGCCGCGTGCCATTCGGGCAATCTGTCTGCTGCAAGTTGTTCAAGTGGCCACTGGAACCCAGCCCGTAATCACTTACATCATGGTAGCGGGCGCCATCATCATCGTAGGGCACGTGAATTTGCGCCAGCGCCAGGCTGTTGAATACGCGACGCGCAATACCTGAAGGCGTTGTGTAGTAAACATCGGAATAAACGATGCCCTCGCGATCGAGTAGCTCCCAGCACATGTCCCATTTCGCACCATTACTGAAGCTGTGGCTTATCTGGTAAGTCGCCGAACAGCTAAGGGTAACCTGTGCAGTGGTACTGCTTGCGCAAACCAACAATAACAGGCCAATGGCAATATTATGCCCAACAGTAGGTATGTACACGCGTGATACCGGGCGCATCAGGCGCTACCTGCCGCGGGTGTGCCAGCCTGGGGATGGATTATTAAGCTGACCAGCGGATTGCTTGCGGTCCAGTCACGCGGCACAATAAAGAAGCCGTCCCAATGTAGTTGCACTTCCGGTTCGTCTTCGCTGCGTGGCAGGTGGTGGTAATTTATTTTGTACCAGATCACCACATCGGCGCCGTCGATGTTTTCGTCATTGAGGAAGCCGTTGATATCACTGGCGCAGCCGCCAGTACCCGGGTTGTCCACCACGAACCTCTCGCAGCTATTGTATTTGCTGACCCAGAAATCGTTTTGCGCCCAGCTCTCGCTGCTACTACCAATGTAGCGATGTGCAGTATGCAGCGGCTCGAGATGGTAAGAGATCGAGCGGCCATCGCTATTGGTAACACCGCCGGTTTTATCCCTAACCCGCCATGAACGTTTCAGGTTGGGCGATACAGTGCGTGCGGTTTCGGTTGTAAGCGTGGTCACGCTTAAGCTTTTTTCCAGCCGGTCAGTTGATGGTGTTACGGTAAATTCTTCAACACTTTCGTTGTTATTGGTAGCGTCAAGGTCAAAATCGAGCCTGAAAAAATAACTGGTATTGAAGCCAACGCCAATTCTATTGCTTTGGTCTAGCTGCCAACCATGATTGGCGTTGCTACCAATGATAGGCAAGCTGCCGCTCATGCCAACCCGCGGTTCGATGCTGCCGTCATCGTAGAGGTTCCAGCGCACAATATAGCTATGCGCGCCAATCGTTGAACGACTTTCGAGAAGCAGCAAATTGCCCTGTTTTACATTCACATAAGATTTGTACGCATAGCCGCGCGGCGCCACGCGCACGCACAGTACCGCACTGCCGTTGTCTTGATGCAATGTGCCGCCAGGGCAATCAGTGCCAGCCAGGCTATGGATATTGTTGCCAAGGCCTGCGGCCGGGTCGGTGAGTTGTCGCTTACTGGTGCTGCCGTCGTCGTAGGCAACGTTAATTTGCGCTAACGCAGCTTCCTTGAGCACACGGCGCAGGGGTGAGCCGGGTGCCTGGTAAGAAACCTCCTGCAATACAACGCCTTCCTCGTTGCGCAATTCCCAGCAGAGCTCCCAGCGGGCACCACCGGGTAGTGTTACGTCAACCAGGGCTTCGCCGCTGCAGGAGGCTGCCACAGCACGGTAGGGCGCGGCTATCAATAGCCCAAGTGCCAGCCAGCCAGCCAATTGCACGGCTAACCGCATTGCCGGGCTGTCGCACAATTCAGTGGTCATGTTCATGCACGTGCGACGGGTCCGAAACGGCTTCTGCTGCCGGAATTTCTTCGCTGGCAAATCCGGGTTCGGTATTCGCCTGCAGCACTTTGCTGCGCGACAGGTCGATGACGGGCGTAATGTTCAAAGCAATATTTTCGCGCGTGTACAGTAAAAGTTGAGCGCAGCGCGTGCGGCCGCATTTTTTTGCGCCGCGATTGAGCCGCGCACTATTGGCGCTGGCATGGAAGACATAGGCCTTGAACTTAACGTTGCTGATATCTATAAGCGATTGGCCGGTGGCAACTTCGTAGGCATTGGCCAATTTGCGGCGGTGCGGACTTTGCAGGAACACATCGAAGCTGTGCTGTATTTCATCTTGAGTTAGCGGTAGTTGCAGGTCGGTGACGGTTCGCTGTAGATGTATTTCTCCCGTCGCAGCATCAACAATGCAGTGAATTGTTTCATTGCGCTGGTAATCGTAGTAGTAGGCGTCTACTAGCCTGGCACCGCGGGCATTTTTTTTCAGTGGTCGCTTTTCTAACAGCAGTAGTGCAGGGCGATCGTTTTTAAAAGCATCGTTACGCCTGGTGCGTTGCTCGAAGCCAGGGTTTTTACGCGCGATCGCCTGCAATGCAGTTTCACGTTCTTCCATACGCAGTGCATCGCGCCAATGTGCTGGTTTATCGCGTGTTTGATTGTTGGCGGGCTGCTTTTTATAGGTGGGTGGCGAATTGTCTTTGGGTGCCGCCTGCAACGTCGATGCCTGGCTCGCAAGCAGCGCGAGTAATAGCATGGCCGTAGCGCACTGTGCTTTACAAAAAAAGTTGGCCAGCGTTTGCCGCGCGTTTGAAATCATACGAACAATGATCCGCGCACTTGCTAAAGCGTAAAGCGGGCGAATCTTCCCGAAAACCTTTGTGATTGTTAATTAATCAAATCATAGCCGTTTGAGGGTTCGATTGCACGGCGAATGCCGCTGTCACGCTGCACAGCTAAGCAGCGCAGATTGTGAAAAATGAATGCAGCTCCTCAGCGCTATTGCAAATAATAATGATTATTATTAAGATTAGCGTTTGCATTACAGGCTTGGCTGTACGAATCAGTCGAGTTCTCGGTGATAGGGATTTTTATGCGTTATTCGCGTCATTTGGCATTAATACCTTTGATTTTATCAAGCGGAATACAGGCAGATGATGCCCAACTCGCGCCTTTTTTTGACGAGATTACAATTATTGGCAGTGCAGAGGCCCAGGCGGGCACTAGCGGTTCTGCGCATTTTATAGACGAAGAGGCGTTGGCTGCATTCGCCTATAGCGACGTGCAGCAGGTGTTGCGCGCGGTTCCCGGCGTTTCGATCCAGCTGGAAGATGGTTACGGCTTGCGCCCCAATATCGGTATCCGCGGTGTGCCAACCGACCGCAGCGCGCGCGTGGTGCTATTGGAAGACAACGTGCCCATTGCACCGGCACCTTACTCGGCGTCTTCAGCCTACTATTTTCCGACCATGGGTCGCATGTACAACGTCGAGGTAGTAAAGGGGCCGGCTTCGCTCACGCAGGGGCCAAATACGATAGGCGGCGCAATTAATTTTGTATCTACGCCGATTCCGGCGATGCAGAAGGGCAGCACCAGGCTCGAGGCGGGCAGCGATTCCACCAGCCGATCTCACTTTACTTACGGTAAGACCAACGACAGCGGTTTTGGTTGGTTGCTTGAAACACACCAGTGGAAGTCTGCAGGCTTTCAAAATATCGATCGCAGCAGCAACGATACCGGCTTGGATATCGAAGACTACACCGCTAAACTTGCCTATGCGCCGGTCGATTCCCGGCATGGTTTTGAGCTCAAGTTGCAGTATGCGCAACAGGATTCAAACCAGAGTTACCTTGGCCTTAGCGATGCAGACTTCGATCGTGATGCCTATCGCCGTTACGGTGTCTCGGCGCTCGATAACATCACAACCGAACACGTTCAGCAAACCTTGCGTTACGAATTTACCTTAAATGACCAGGCCAGGCTAAGTGCGACTGCTTACAACAATGAACATAAGCGCAGCTGGTTTAAAACTGAAAAGCTCGGCGACGGTACCGACTATTTTAAATGGTTTACGGTTATTCAAAATCTGAATAACGGCAATGGAACGGGTACGCTAAGCGCGAGTGATGTGCAAAACATTCTGGATGGCGCCGATAGCGCCGTTGGTGCCATTGAGCTGCGCGACAATAACCGTGAGTATTACTCGCGGGGTTTGCAAACCAGGCTGGATATTGAATTTGGCACCGGTGGCGCCGAGCATGCGCTGGAATTTGGTGTTCGCTACCACCGCGATGAAGAGGACAGGCTACAACAGGATTTTCGCTACACCCAACAGGGCGGCACTTTGCAGCTGGCGAGCGAACTAGCATTGGGCGACGCGGGCAACCGCGTGCAGCAGGCGAAGGCTGTTGCGGTGCACTTGCTGGATACTATCCAGTTGGGCGCCCTGGAGCTCACACCCGGCCTGCGTTACGAAAATATCGAATTACAACGCACGCGCTACAACAATGGCGCAGCCCGAACTTTTCGCGACCAGCGAAAAAATAGTATTGAAGTCTGGCTGCCCGGTGTTGGCGCGAGTTATCTCATCGACAACGGCCTGTCGCTGGTGGCCGGTGTACACAAAGGCTTTAGTTCGCCGGGGAACGACCCTGATGTACAGGAAGAAGATTCAGTGAATTATGAGCTGGGTATGCGTTACCTACAAGCGAGTTTAAGCCTGGAGTTAATGGGCTTTTTTAACGACTATGACAATATTCTGGGCGTTTGCAGCGCATCAACCGGTAGCAATTGTGACCCCGGCGATACCTCCAATGGCGGCAAGGCAACAGTGCAAGGGCTGGAGTTGCAGCTAAGCAAAGAATTTGCGCTTGGCAGTGGCATGTACGTTCCGCTTAGCCTGGTTTACACCTATAGCGACAGCGAATTCGATTCCTCGTTTAGCGACAGCAACTTTTTCGGTGACGTAACCCGCGGCGACCCAATACCTTACATTGCCGAGAACCAGGCCAGCATAAAGTTTGGTCTGGCGGCGGATGATTGGCAGTTTGAAACGGCTATCACTTATGTCGACGAGGTTTGTGCTCGCCCTGCGTGCGATGAATTTGAAATAACCGACGCGACTACCACCGTCGATGCGGTGCAGCATTTCCAGTTAAGTGACAGCATAGGTATGTACTTGCGGGTAGAAAACTTGCTTGATGCGGTGGATATTGTTGCCCGCCAGCCCTATGGCGCCAGGCCGAACAAGGCGCGCACCGCGATGGTAGGCTTTCAAGCAGATTTCTAGTTAGCAGTGCGTGGCCCGCACTGCTGCTCGAACCCGCTAGTTGATCGTTACGCCGCTGAAATGCGCTTATAACAGCTCGGCAAGGTCTTGGTTGGCTAGCGCCTGCGGGCTTGCGCTGGTGTCTGTTTCCAGGCCATTGCTATCGCCCGCTGGCAATACACTGCTCGCTAATTGCGCGACGTCATCCTGGTCTTCGATTAATAAGTCGCCGCCGGCAAAGCTGATTGATAGCAGCTGTTCGACCAGTGTTTTATCGGTGATCTTCGTTTTAGCCACTGCAATTTCGCGAATCTGTTCCAGGTAATCTGCGAGCGTTAATCCGCGATTAAAATTTTTCGCATTGCCATTTTCGATGCTCGCGATTTCCCGATATTTTTGTACCAGTTTTTGTTCCTGCTTGAGTTGTAGATCTAGCGACAGCGTTGCGATTTCACTGCTATCGATGTTTAGTGATACAGCTTGCTCAAGCGCGCCCTGGTTGTCGCCGCTAAAAAATGCGCTGAATAGGTCGCCTAGCTGGTCGAAAATATCTTGCAGCGCCGCGTATTCGGCATCGTCCAGCTGGCCGACCACTGCGATATTCAGCTCGCTTTTTCCAAACAGTTTGGCGAATTCACGCGAGCCGAGTTGCACGCTGGTTTCACTGCCGAGCTGTGCTGCGCCGAACCTCGTTTGGCTGCGAAACTCGCCGCTTTGTTTGGCATTGAAGCGCAATGTAACGATGTCGCCGTCTTGCGTTCGCAATTGCAGGTCAACCGATTCCTTGCGCTTGAATGATGCTCGCGTTGACTGGTAGCTGTCTATAAAACTGCGTGCAAATTGATCCTTGCTTTTTGTTTCGTTGTTGACGCTTTCGCGATTGCTGGCAAGCCGGGAAGTTTTCTGCTTCAACGAAAACGATTCGATGGCACGAAATTGCGCCACAACCGGTTCATTTGCCAATGCCGCTGGTGCATCTGCATTGGCGGCCTCCGGTAGCGGCGCTGCAATGGCGGCGCTACTATCTTGTGGGTTGATATCTTGTACGCTGTTATCGCGCGCGCCACCTAGCGCTACAGCCACTTGTTGCCGGGTTAAGGCTTCTACTTCGTCTTCAATGTCTTGGCGCTCAAACAGATTCGCGGCAATGGATTCTATACCCTGCTGGAAGCGACTTTCCAAACGCTCCAGTCTTGTAGCTTGCGTTTCATCCAGCCTGCCATCGCCGCGTAGCACGCTAAGTGCCTGTTCCAGGCCCTGCCTAAAGCCTCGCTTGGCTTCGCTGAAGGCCTCTTCCAAATCGGCATTGGTGGCGCCGCCGGCCTTTGAGCTGGCGAGCCGCTGTGCAATGAATTGCAAAATATTACTCGCTGCCTGCTCGGGGCTAAGAGACTGCGCCTCGGACGTTTCCTGGATTCGGCGCGGTGCGGCAACAGATTCCAGGCTCACCACCGCGCCCTCGGAATAGCTGTAGCGAGCCCTGGAGCCGTATTCAATACGCACTTCATTATTGTCGACTGTATTTCGGCTCGGGCTTTGCGACGGGTTTGCGCCAAACTGGATGGGGTCTGTCATTAAAAAGTGACCTATATGCCTATCATGCTTATCGAAGAAGCCCATCAAAGCTGGGGCAGTGTGTGCTTGTTATCGGCCGAAGCGAGCAGCACTTGAATGGGCAAATTGCCGCTTAATTTTTACTCATTTTACAGGTGGCGGGCGTTTTTTTGCGCATAATGCATCGTTGATTGTTATACGGCTGCAGCATGCCGGAGACATCATTGCTGAGACATCATGCGTTTTAAAATTTACCAAGCAAGAGAATATTGATATGAATAAAACTTTAGTGAGCCTGCGAATAGTGGTTGCCGCAACTGGCTTGATTGCGCTTCAGGCGCTTGCGGAGAAGCCTGAATGGGCCGGCAAGCATAAATCGAACGAAACATTGGAAAGGCACCGCGCCCAGGTGCAGCAAGCTGGCGGCGAAATGCGTGGCGACATGGAAGATCAAGCGTCAAAGGCGCATGAACGAGGCAGTGATAAAGTAAAAAAGGAAAAGAACAAGTTAAAAAGCAAAGGAAGCAAGGGCAGTAAAGGCAGTAAAGGCAGTAAAGGCAGTCGCGGTGATGCTGGAAGCAAAGCTGGTTCGAGAAAAGAGCACGACGAAAAGCATCGTGCTAACGATGGCCTTGGCTCGCGGTCATCCGAAGAGAAATTACGTGGCGTTGAAAAACAACGTGCGAAGAAAGCGGAACAATTCCAGAACGAACTCGATAAAGGTTCTGAGCGAGGTCGCGAAGCACGCCAGGGTCGCAAGAAATGGTGGCAGTTTTGGGTGGATGACGACGCGCCAATGACCGAACCTGAAGTGGAGCAGTAATCGGCCCGTCAAACAGCGTGGCGCACGGCTCGACGAGTGTGTCCACGCCTGATCGGCGCTAACCCCAAATTTCTTTCAGTCGTTTGTCCCGGCCACAGCGCCAACGGAAGAAATTGTATTTCAGGCTGCGCTTTTTATAGTAGTCCTGGTGATATTCCTTGACCGGCCAAAATTCTGTCACTTCCAATATTGGCGTTATCACGGATTGTGACGGGAATTCACTCGCGATCGTGAGCTTACTTGCCTCTGCAAGTGCGCGCTGTTGTTTATTGGCATAGAAAATTGCTGCACGATAGCTGTCGCCCCTATCGCAAAACTGGCCGTCGGCATCGAAAGGGTCGACATTGCGCCAGTACAATTGCAGCAATTGCTGGTAGCTGACACTATCTGGGTTGTAACGCACCTTAATCGCTTCGTAATGTCCCTCATGTTTGCCGTCGTAGGTCGGGTTCGCAAGCGTGCCGCCGGTAAAGCCGGATACGACCTGATCAACGCCATCGATTTTTTCAAAATCTGCCTCCATGCACCAGAAACAGCCGCCTGCAAAATACGCATTGGCAGTGCTGGGCGCTGCGCCCCTATCTTTTTCTGCAACGGCGCTTTCTGCAACGGCGCTTTGTGCGAAGATGCCCAACGCATACGCGAGTGACAGTGGTGCAACGCAGCTTCGAATCACAGTGCTATATAGTTCTGGCATAATCTTTACTTCCAGTGGGCGAGATGTGCTTTGAGCGCGGGGCTTCACATTGGTTCCGGTTTACCATTCGCCAGTGTTTTGCATTGAGGCCCAGGGTTCGCGCTGTTCCAGTGCATCTCCTTTTTGTAGCAATTCTATCGAGATGCCGTCGGGTGAGCGAACGAAAGCCATATGGCCATCGCGCGGCGGCCGGTTTATGGTTACGCCATGTGCCATTAATTTTTCGCAAACTGCATAAATATCATCTACCGAAAATGCCAAATGACCAAAGTTGCGCCCTCCGGCATAGCTTTGTTCGTCCCAGTTATAAGTAAGTTCGAGCAGCGGGGCGCGCGCTTCGCGGGCGCGCTTTTCGTCGTCTGGCGCGGCCAGAAAAACCAGCGTAAAGCGGCCTGACTCATTATCGTAACGACTTATTTCAACCATACCCAGTTGGGTACAGTAAAATGCCAGTGCCGAATCCAGGTTGGCGACGCGAACCATGGTGTGCAAATAACGCATAAGTTATCTCCAGTGTTGCCTTTTAATTGCAATCATACCAGCCAGGGCTATCTGTTATGGATGTCAAGAAATTAAAAACCGCCGAGGCCATATTTATGGCGCAATATCCGCAGGGATTTGAGTCTGCCGAGATGGCCAATGTATCTAAGCGGCACAATATGAGTAAGCTGGTGGAATTCGCCCAAAGCAGTTTCACCAAGCGTAAATTTAACGATGCCGCGCAAATTTGCGAATCAATGGTGAAATTAATTGGCCGCTCCTCGATGGTGTCGATGTTCGAAAAGCCAAAATTTCGCGATTTCGTGAAATGCCTGGACAGCAATGAGCAGCATTTTTTGGCCAATGCGATGAAGCGCCTGTTGCACGGCAAGCAGGAAACCGGTTTCGAAGCACTGGTAGAGTTACTGGCAACGCAGAAGCTTGCCAAGTGGAGCCTGGTTAGTGCGGTGCCGGCTTACTTCGCGCCAGATGTAGAAGTTTTCGTAAAGCCAACCACAGCCAAGGGTGTAGTGGCGCACTTTGAGCTGGATGCACTGGTGTATCGGCCACGGCCTTACTGGGCGTTTTACCAAGGCTATCGCAGCTGGATTAATGAGGCCAAGAAAAAAGTTGACCACAGGCTGTCGCCTTCCAACCCCGCATTTACAGGCTTTCTAATGATGGCCATGAAGCAGATGCCCGATGTGGTGAAATAGCGATTTATCTGGCGCCAAAAAATTTCCGCTCTTTTATAAGTTTGGCCACCTCGGGGAGCACATTAGCCTCCCATTCATTGTTGCCCTGCTGCATCATCTTGTAACTTTCGCGCGCAGAGATGTGCAAGTTTTTTTCATCTACTACATTGCAGTCAAGCAGTAGTTTGTTGTCGATCAAATAGCTCAGCAAGTGTTTTTGCAAGGGCTCTACGCTCACATTGCCCAGCGTAACCAGTTTGCCGTTAATTTTGCTGGGATAAACAAACACGTGAGTATTGTCCGGGAACAGTTTTCCCATTGCCTCGAGGATGCCTCCCTCCAGGCCTTCGTAGAATTTTGGATTAAATAGCGAATCAAAATCCAGCACACTAAGCGTTATGCCCAGCGCCTCGTGCGTATAGTTACGCAGCCAGTGCCTAAGACTGAAAAAGCGAAAGTAATCAGAGACCAATACGCTGTGCCCCAATGCGTTGAGTAAATCGACGCGGGCCAGGAAATCCGCATCGGCCGAGTTAGTATCCGATTCAAGTTCAGCCATGGTTATTTCTGCAAGCGTCACAATATTTTTGGAGTCGATCGATTCCATGCTTCCAAACGCCTTTAGGCCTGCGCTAAACATATCTGCGTGAACTTTTGTGGGCGGCCTGAACGAGCCCCGGATAATCATGATCGGGCTCTTGCGCAGAATGTTGGTTGGTACCTGCGAAACGCCATGCGCATCGAATAGCACCGCACGGGTAGACCAGCTACGAATCAGATGCAGGTTCATCAGGCGATTTTCAACCCCTGCGAAAGCCTCTCCACTGAGTTCGATAAAATCGACTTCAATGCGCTCCGAGCTCAAGTCATCGAGCAAGTGCTCAATTAGCGTGCGCGGTTTATGGCTATGCCTGAAAGCGCCGTAGATCAGGTTCACGCCCAAAATACCTAGCGCCTGGGATTGTGCGGCCGCGTCGTCGTCATGCATTCGTGCATGCAGGATAATTTCACTATAAGCACTGCGCGGTGATTGCTGGAATCGAATGCCGATGTGCGCGTGGCAAAAATTATTCTGGCCATAGCTTTTCGCAGCTACGGTTGCGGCATAGGTAAAAAATGTGGTTTCGGCGCCCCTCGATTCATCCAGCCGGTTGCAGACCAGCGCATACTCATGCGCCAGCATTTGGTTCAGTCGTTCGCGACTTACGTAGCGGCCGGCTTTGCCGTAAATTTGGTCACTAAACTGCATGTCGTAGGCCGACATCGTTTTGGCCACGGTACCCGCTGCTGCGCCGACGCGAAAAAACTGCCCGGCGACTTCCTGCCCCGCACCAATTTCAACGATGGTGCCATAGCAGCGTGCATCCAGGTTAATTTCCAGTGCTTTCTTGGCAGTGGTGAGCGCTGAATCAATAACTTCTGTCATACGTTTTCGGTTTTCGCGAGCAGATGGGTTACAGGCACGGCAGTATAGCGAAATTGAAATGCGCATATTGTGGCCGGGCGAGGTGATTTTGAACAAAGCAGCGGCCAAAAAAAAGCTGGTGGCACAGGGGCCACCAGCTTTGGGGAATACAACGCGCCGCTGCTCAACCAGGATAAGCAGCGGCGCTGGCGTCCAATCGACGACAACTGCTGACGGATCGTTGAGGATTGCAATGCGCATAGCGCACGCGTGTCAGCTTGATGTCGATTGCGGGTACAACTTGTTTCGCAGTCTTTGCAAAAATACAGCGCGCTGCGGCCAGTCATTGACGCCTGAATGCCGACATCGCCACGGGCACTGTAATTTCAACGAAGCATAGATCGCGCCAACATTTAAGCCATTGAAAACATGCAATAAAATTTTTACCATCGCGCCAAGCTGTAAATCCGCTCGACACCGCAGCCGACTCATTGATTAATAAACAATCTATTTTCTGTGCCTTTTTTTGGCGGCATTGCGGTCACCCCTGCTTGGCTGGTTATTCACTGTACGCCGATGCAGCGCTACCGATCGATGCGGGGTGCTGAAAAACTGGTCTTGAATGGGCGCGAGCGGGTATTATTCGCCCCCCCGCGATCAATGCTGGTCGGCACTGGCGTGCGCGTTTGGGGCGGGCGCGACATTTTTTGCAGGATTTAACACTGCATAGCTTGGCAAATCGTCGCGCTGGACGTAAGGTACTGCGCGGTTATATCCCAGTATCAAAATGTTGCTGGCATCGCCAGCGCAGCGTTGAGAAACACGTTGAACTAATTACCTATTCATTCTTTGAGGAGCAAATAATGGCCTATAAAATTGACGAGATCGAAGGCATCGGCCCGGCCATGAGCGAAAAGCTCGCCAACGCGAAAATCAAAACCACTAACGACTTACTGAAGCTGTGCTGCGACAAAAAAGGCCGCCAGGTTACTTCAGAAAAAACCGGCTGTTCAGAGTCGCAATTGTTGAAGTGGGCGAATATGGCTGACCTTATGCGCGTTTCGGGCGTAGGCCAGGAATTTTCTGAATTGCTCGAAGCGGCTGGTGTCGATACGGTTAAAGAATTACGCAATAGAAATGCGGCGAATCTTGCAGATGCGATGAAGTCTGTGAATGACCAGAAAAAACTTTGTCGCGCAGTGCCTAGCGAAAAAACCGTAGTCAAGTGGGTAGACCAGGCGAAAACTTTGGCACCCGTTATTACACATTAGGCTACGCATTAAAGAACCCGTTAGAGTGCGTATTAAAGATTGCACATAAGTACGCACGAGCGGGTTTAAAAATTGTCGGCTGCGGGTTTATTTCGGTGTGCCGCAATCGATGTGAAATTCAATACACCCCGCAGCCCGCCGGTTACGGGGTGTATTGTTATTAGGGCTCGCAGCAGGCGCAAACAATAGGGATACGATGCAAAAAAACTCGATTACTTTGGGGTACGTAAAAGACGGCCCGGAGGACAATCCGAAAATTACGCCGGTAGAACTGGACCTGAAGCGAGCCAATCGTCACGGGCTTATCGCGGGCGCCACGGGCACAGGTAAAACCGTAACGCTGCAGGGTATTGCAGAGAGTTTGTCTAACCAGGGTGTGCCGGTTTTTCTTTGCGACATTAAGGGCGATGTTTCAGGCATAAGCCAGGCTGGCAAACCGCATCCCAAGATTAACGAGCGGCTAGAGTTGTTGGGTTTGCCCACCGACGCATGGGCGGGTTGTCCAACCATGTTCTGGGACGTGTATGGCAAGCAGGGTCACCCGATTCGCGCCACCATTTCAGATATGGGCCCGCTACTGCTTTCGCGGTTACTGAACCTGAACGATACCCAGGAAGGCATTTTGAACATTGCCTTCGCGGTAGCTGACGACCAGGGCATGTTGCTGCTGGATTTGAAAGACCTGCGCTCGATGGTGCAGCACGTGGGTGATCACGCTGCTGATTTGCGCACCTTGTATGGCAACGTATCTACCAGTTCAATTGGTGCAATACAGCGCCGCCTGCTAATCCTGGAGCGCGGCGGTGCCAAAGTGTTTTTTGGCGAGCCAATGCTGGATCTTTCCGATTTTATGCGTCGCGATCGCGAGGGGCGTGGCTACATTAACGTGCTGGCGGCCAACAAGTTGTACCAGGAGCCGGCCGTTTACGCGACCGTTTTGTTGTGGCTGTTGTCCGAATTGTTTGAGACATTGCCTGAAATTGGCGACCCTGAAAAGCCTGAACTGGTAATGTTTTTTGACGAGGCGCACCTGATGTTCAAGGATGCACCCAAAGCGCTGGTGGAAAAAGTTGAGCATGTGGTCAGGCTGATTCGCTCCAAGGGCGTTGGCGTTTACTTTATTACGCAAAGCCCCCGCGATGTGCCCGATTCCGTATTGTCGCAATTGGGCAATCGTGTACAGCATGCACTGCGGGCATTTACACCCCGCGAGCAAAAAGCCGTGGCTACGGCCGCCGATACTTTTCGCGCCAACCCGGCTTTTTCTACGCGCAAAGCTATTAGCGAGCTCGGCGTGGGCGAGGCGCTCGTATCAACCTTGCAAAGCAAGGGTGTACCCACAATGGTGCAACGCACCTTTATCAAGCCGCCGGTATCACGTATAGGACCGGCAAAAAAGCCCGAGCGTGAACAAGTTATGCAACAAAGCCCATGCAAGAATGTCTATGAAGAGCTAATCGATCGCGATTCTGCGTTCGAGAAGCTACAGGCAAGGGCAGAACAAGCGGCCGAAGAAGCCGAACAGGTGCGCCAGACCAAGGCGCGCTCGCTGGACAAGCCCAAGCCAAAGGCAAAGGGCAGGCAAAGACAGGGGCTGGCCGAGGCATTTGCAAAAAGTATGGTGCGTAGCCTTGGCAGCAAAGCAGGCAGGTCGCTGGCCAGAGGCGTATTGGGCTCACTATTCAAGGGTCGTTAAGGCTGGCATAACAAGTTTTATTAAACGCGCATTTGCGCAACATTAATTCCGCAGACGCAACAACGAAATAGTGGCGTGCGGTTATTCAAGAAGAGGGTATTACTATGGACATCATGCAATTAGCATCTCAATTAATGGCCGATAAATTTGGCGGTAACGTATCCAGTGATAATGCCAAAGAGGCAATTTCAGGTTTGCTGGGCGATGATAAAGGCAATCTGGATTTGGGCAATATCGTGAGCCAAATGACCGGCAACAGCGGCTTGAGCAATGTCGTGCAAAGCTGGCTCGGCGACGGTGAAAATGAAGGTATCCAGGCATCGCAGCTTAGCGAAGTATTCGATAGTGACAAGCTGTCGGCGTTTTCTGAAAAGCTCGGTATCAGTGCAGACGAAGCCAGCAATAGCCTGAGCGAAATCTTGCCGAACATCATCGACAAAAGCAGCTCGGGCGGCAACCTGCTCGAAAATATGGGCGGGCTTGGCGGCGTGCTAAATATGGCCAAGGGTCTGTTCAAATAAGCTGTAAAAATAGCTAAGAAAAACTACAAAGCACTATTTAACTGGCGCGCGTTTACGCGCGCTTTGTTTTGCGGTGAAAAAAATGCCCCAACGAAAAATCCTGGCGCTGGTTGCCATTGGTGTGCTGGCACTTGCAGCGCAGATGTTTCCGGATCAATTTTCCGCGTTGCAAAATTTGCTTGGCCAATCTGGCCAGGCCACGCAAGCGCCTGCGCGCACGCCCACCTCAGATGCTGCCAATGACAACACTACTGGTTCAAGCAATGATGTAGCGATAAAGGGCAATGCGAATACAAGGGATTACCGTCGGCTGCGCAAAGCTATTGATGAACAGGAGTTCGAAGTTTGGCTGGATGAGCTTGAGTTCGAAGTGGTGAAAATATTGCGCGATGATCTTGAAGGCAGCCGCCACCAGCGCTTCCTGGTGAGCCAGGCTGACTTACCAACCCTGTTGGTGGCACACAACATCGATTTGGCGCCGCGGGTTCCACTGCAAGAGGGCGACCGGGTTTATGTGCGTGGTCGATACGAGTGGAATAACAAGGGTGGCGTGCTGCACTGGACGCACCACGACCCCAAAGGCCGCCGGCAAGGCGGCTGGGTTAGGTACCAGGGAAAAATTTATAAGTAAACGTTACGCAGCCGCTTCGTGCTGGCCGTAAATTAAGTGGCAATTGCGGCCGGCATTTTTGGCAGCGTACAGCGCCTCATCAGCCCACCCAATGGCTTGCTTGATGGTGGCGTCCATGTCGGTGCTCTCCATTTCCGAGCACTCTATCTGGCAGCTTCCTACCGATGCGGTTAGCTTGCCGTGTGGAAAATCTTGTGCCGCAATGTTTTGCAAAATCCTGTTACAAACAATGCCACTCAGCTTAAGGCTGGTATCTGGCAGCAGTAACAAAAATTCTTCGCCGCCGTAACGTGCAATATAATCGTAACCGCGAATTGAATTGGAAATGGTTTTGGCTGTTGCTACGAGCGCTTTGTCACCGGCCAGGTGCCCGTGGGTATCGTTTAGTGCTTTAAAGTGATCGATATCTACCAGGGCTAGTGTGGCCCTGCCGCCGGTGCGCATTAACCGGCTTAGCTCACGGCGCAAATGAGCTTGCATGCCGCGTCGATTCGGAATTTGTGTAAGGCTGTCTAGCAGCACTTCATTTTCCAGCTTTTCGTTTAGCGTTTTAAGCTGTGCTTCCTGCTCGCGTCGAACCAGTTCGGCTTCTATCCAAGACGCCATTAGCAGCATGGCATCCAAATCCGCCGCTTCAAAATTGCGTGGGAAAGGCTTGGCGCTGGAAAAATTTAGTGTGCCGTAGAGCGCGCCGTTGATGCGTATCGGGATACCAATATAGGATTCCAGCCCCAGCGCAAGGTAGGCAGGGTGTTGCGCGTATTCGTCATGCATCCCCACCTGCTCAAACGCCATCGTGGTATTTTTCTCACAAGTAATATGGCAGTAAGTCTTGGCATACTCGAAGGTATCGCCTACCGATATGCTCATCTCTTCTGGTACAACACAGTGCTCGACGGTGTACGTGTCGTTTTCTATTTTTGAAAGTATTCCAATATCCAGGCCAAAGCGTTGCAGGCCGGTTTTTAGCAAGGCTTGCATTTGATATTCGAAGCCCTGCTCATGAGCGCTGGTAATAGTATAAATAGTGCGAATCAACGAATCGCTATCCTGGTTTGCTGCAGGTTGTTGCGGGTTGTTGGTGGTGTCGTTCATGGGTTCGTTTTGTTGCCAGTTATGGAAGAAAGCGCTTTGGGCGCATATGGATTAAGTATCGACGGCTTTGTGCAGCAGACCAATGCAGTGCGCCAAAATGCCAACTGGCTTGCAGTTTTCCAGTGTGAAAAACGATCAGCAGCCTGCCTTTTCACGAGAAAGATACAAATTGTTAATGCTGCATCCGACTAAAGCTCGCCAAATAAAATTAATAGTATGCTGGCGCATATATATCCGGAGAATTTATGTGGCGTGTTAGTTTTAAAACCTTATTGGCAGTGCTGCTTTGCAGCTTTTTATTCGCCTGCGAACGTTCACCTACCCCGGCGGACGCTGGCGTTGTCGACGAGGCCGGCTTCACGGCGCCTAGTGCAATAACCGTGGGCAAGCATCAGCAGAGCCAGCGCGCCTTGTCTGCTGCATCTCAAACCGAGTTTATGGATGCAAGCCGTGGTTTGCTGGCTAGCCCCGAAAATTTGCAGGTTCGCAATGCGCAGGGCGAAATAATCTGGGACCAGCCTGGCTATCGCTTCATAAAAGGCCAGGCACCCGCGAGTGTAAATCCCAGCCTCTGGCGGCGTGCGCAACTGAATAATATTCACGGCTTGTTTGAAGTTGTGCCCGGTATTTATCAACTGCGAGGATTTGATCTTGCGAACTTAAGTATTATTGAGGGTCAGAGTGGCCTGATAGTGGTAGACCCGCTCACCACGCGAGAGACCGCTGCGGCGGCCTGGCAGTTTTTTCGCGAGCAAACGGGTAATACCAAGCCGGTGCTTGCAATCATTTTTACGCACAGCCACATAGATCATTTCGGCGGCGTGTTCGGTGTTATTCAAGAACAACAGGCGCGCAATGGTGACATCCAGGTAATTGCGCCCAAGGGCTTCATTAAAGAGGCCGTTAGCGAGAACGTTTTGCTGGGTGTAGCGATGCAGCGACGCGCAGGGTTAATGTACGGCCAGCGCTTGCCGCGCAGTGCGCGCGGTCATGTGGATACCGGGCTTGGCAAGGAGCCTGCAATATCGGGCGACGTGGGTATTCTTAGGCCTACGCATATTATTGATCACACGCCACAGCGGCTAATGATCGATGGCATGGAGTTTATTTTCCAGCACGCACCCGAGTCAGAAGCGCCCGCGGAATTAACCTTTTACCTGCCAGCGCTGAAGGCTTACTGCGGCGCCGAGCTGGTTTCCCAAACCTTGCACAATGTATATACCCCGCGCGGGGCTAAGGTCCGTGATGCGCTGAAGTGGAGTCGTTATATTGAGGAGGCGAGGCAAACGTTTGCCGAGGCGCGCGTTTATTTTGCCAGCCACCACTGGCCGATATGGGGGCGCGAGCGTATCGACCAGTTTCTGCGAAGCCAGCGCGACACCTACAAATATATCCACGACCAAAGCGTGCGCATGATCAACCGCGGCTTTACGGCTCGGGAAATTGCCGAGTCCATCGCGCTGCCCGAGGCATTACAGGAAGTATTTTCTTCACGTGGTTACTACGGTACCGTAAAGCACAACAGCAAGGCGGTGTACCAGGCCTACATGGGTTGGTTTGATGCGGTGGCGTCCAATCTCGACCCATTGCCACCGCAACAAGCAGGGCAAGGCTATGTGGCGCTGGCGGGTGGCGCAAAGGCGCTATTCGAAACAGCCAGGCAGGCTTTCGATGATGGTAATTATCGCTGGAGTGCCGAGCTGCTTACCCACCTGGAATTTAGCGGTGAAGGCAATGACGCGGCTAGCGAGTTGCTGGCCGCGAGCTATGACCAGCTGGGGTACCAGGCCGAATCGGGGCCATGGCGAGACTTTTACTTAAGTTCTGCGTTCGAGCTGCGTCATGGCAAGCCGCGCAAAGCCAACAGTATTGCTGCAGCTGAGCAGATGCTTGCCGAAGTGCCTCTCGAGCTGTTTTATGATGCATTGGCGGTGCGCATATTGCCCGACAAAGTTGCGGGTAAACGTACCGCAATTGGCATCCGGCTTACCGACCTGGATGCGGCCCACCTGCTGTACCTGGAAAATAGTGTTTTGCACCATCGTCCATTGCAGGCCAGCGACAAAACTGACGCAGTGCTGAATATAACGCATGCTGCTTTCCTGAAAATGATGACAGGTAACCTGGGATTGAAAGGGATGCTGGCTTCAGATGCTGTTAAAATTGAAGGCTCGCGCGTGCGTTTAATGGCGTTTTTTGCAGGGCTGGACAAACCCGCTGGCGATTTCGCGATAGTGCGGCCCTGAGCGAGCAAGTAATTTAACAAGCCATTCAACGACGGTTCCATTATTTTTCGAAATCACGATTGACGAGTTTTACCTATTGGAGAGCAACAAGTAATGAATGAAATTGTCACGTACCAGCTGGATGATGGCGTCGCACTGGTGACCTTGAAAAATGGCAAAGTAAACGTTTTGGGTTCGGCAGCATTTGCAGCGCTCAACGAGGCGCTGGATCGCGCCGAGGTCGACAAGGCGGTTGTTATGCTGGCGGGCCAGCCCGGAATTTTTTCGGCAGGCTATGACTTGAAAGAAATGCAGCAGGGTGAGCAAGCCATTATCAATCTGGTTCGCGCAGGCTCTGCTTTTACACGCCGAATGCTGGCGTTTCCGCTACCTATTGTCGGCGTTTGCACCGGTAACTGTATCGCGAAAGGTGCTTTCGTAATGCTCAGCTGTGATTATCGCGTTGGAGTGGAGGGGCCATTTAAGATCGGCCTGAACGAAACCCAGATTGGCATGATCATGCACCATGTGGGTATCGAAATTCCACGTCAGCGTTTGACCAATACGGCATTCAATCGCGCAGTGGTGAATGCCGAAATGTTTGATCCGCAGGGCGCAAAAGAGGCCGGTTTTCTGGATCGCGTAGTCGCGCCGGATGAACTGTTTGAAACAGCCAGGGCCGAGGCCTTGCGGCTGAAGGCGTTGAACCTGGATTGTTTTGCGGCAACCAAGCTCAAATCGCGCCGCGAGCTACTTGAAAAAATGGATTGGGCGATAGAGCAGGATTTTAAAGACAAAGGCCAGCGCTAAGCCGGGTTTTCTGCCAGCGATTCTATAACACGCATAATCTGGCTGGGAGAGGGTCGTTGTTTGTAATCGCTATTTACATAGAACCATTTAACGGTGCCTTGCATGTCGATAAGGAAGAGCGCCGGATGTGGCAAAAACATATTGCGTTTAATGCCATACTTCTCTGCAACCTCCAGTTTTCTATCTGAAAGAAATACGTAGGGCTGGTTAAAGCGCTTAGCTAGCGCTGCAGATTTTTTGTCGCGGTCTTTGCTGATGGCTAGCAACTGAACGTTGTGCTGGGCCAGGCGAGGCAGGATGTTCTGGATATCTTCTAGTTGCGATACACAATAGGGGCACCAACTGCCACGATAAAACAGCAGCAGCAAGTGCTGCTTGCCTTTGTAATCCGACAAGCTAATTTTTTCTCCTTGACTATTTGGCAGCGTAAAGTCGGGTGCGGCATCGCCGGGCGCCAGTTTTACATCAACATTGCTATAGGGCAGTGTTGGGTTGACAAGGAAATCTGCGGTCGGCTCGTATTTTTTCTCGGCGAAGCAGCTAAGAGCGAGCAGTAAACCGCTCAGCCCCAAGCCAATTTTTTTGCCTGCATGCTGTAGCAACCAGCTTTTGCAAAGCGCTAGGCGGCGATAGAAATGCTGGAAAGTAGCCATGCTGAATACAGGTTCCATTGTTGATTTGTGTTAATTGGGGACAGTTTACTTTTATTGCGCAGCAATAAAAGTAAACTGTCCCCAATCATGCTTTGTTTTTCAGGATTGGCCGCAGGTCGGCGAGTTTATTGAACAGATGCCATACATAGGCCTCAGTGCCATTCTCGCGGTGCGGATGCAGATCCGCCAAAGCGGGGTCAGTGCAATAGTGGTTGAAGGCTTCGCGTGATTCCCATTCAACCACAATCATCACCTCCCGGGGCGCAATTTCGCCGCAAACTGCATCGGCGAATTTACCCAGTGCCAGCACTTTGCCGCCGTGCGCGGGCACCTCTTTGGCAGAGCGTTTAGCGTAGGCTAGATACTCGGCTTTATTTTTAACCGAGAATAAATTTAGCGCGTAAACAGGCGAACTCATTGGGCGACTCGTTTTTTAGCTTGCCTGCGCGCGCAGCGCTCGGCCCAGGGTTTGCGTTCCCAGCGCTTTGGTAGCCTGGTCGCCGCGCCAAACTTCGGTGCCTTTAATAAATACATGGCTTACCACCCCATCGGAGCGGGACAGCATTTGCTTGTGTTCAAAAATGTCACGGTGTTGCACACACCGGTTGCTTAGGTCATCGTGCGCGCGCAGCGCGGATGGATCCAGTATCGTAATGTCTGCCTGTGCGCCGATGTCGAGTGTGCCGGTATCGAGCCCGAAAAATTGCGCCGGCTCGCGCGTCAGCCGCTTGACCATGGTGCTGAATGTTTCCATCGAATCGGCGAGCGCGCGCTTGAGCGACATCAGGTTCGCATCGAAAAATGCCATGTTAGTCAGGTGGGCGCCAGAGTCATTGAAGCCGGGCATGGTGTCCTTGTTAAGCAGCAAAGGCAAAATAGCTTCTTCGCGGTCATTCGCCACATCGGCATAAAAGCGGAAGCCAGTATCGTATTCACGCAGCATGTGTAACATGAAATCGGCGTCATCGACCAGCGGGTCGGGAAACAACTCGAAAGCTTCGCGTTCAGCATCGCTTCGTGCGGCGCTGGCGTAACCGTGTTGGTAGCGCTGCACGCGTTGCATTACTTGCAAAAAGGTTTCGCCGTCCCACTCTGCTACCGGCGCGCCATCAAAAACCAGCCGTTCAGGCTCGCGCACTACATTAATATTGGGCACACCCATACGTGCCTGGAGAGTGGCCAGCGTCCAGCCGTGGCGACCCAGGTACCAGTCATGGCGAAATTCTTCGATGAATTCCGGGTCATTGAGCATGCGATGCCGTGTTTCGCGGTCTTCAATTTCCACGGCAATCAGCTTGCAGGTTGCCGGCAGCTCTTCATAAAGCGGTGATATGACGCCGTCGGACCAAATTCGAAAGCGCGTGCCAAGCGATTGAAAATGCATGCGGCCTTTGAATAGCTTGCTGTTCATTAACCTGGCGAAGCGCAAAAATACGTAAACGGCGCGCCTAAAGGTCGAAAATTCCACCGCAGTTAGCGCAGAAGTTTTCAGCGGTTTACCGTGCAACAGGCCGCTGGTGAGCGCAAAATAGCGAAACATTTTGAGCTTGTTTTCAATGATCGCCGTGGTCTGCCAAACCCGGCCGCGATCACGAACAACTTTCAAAAGGCGCTTGTACTCGGCAAAGTTGCCGTGTTGTGTGGGTATGCGCACGTCGGTGTTTGGACTATTGGCAAGATAGTGGAATGGCAAGCCATCCGTACTGATGCCCATGTAGCCTTCGTCGATGCCTTTTTCTACCAGCGCTTCCATTTCCTGCAGTTCGGCTTCGCTGGGTTCGCGAGAAATACTGTCTTGCAGCCCCATGACCTCAACGCGCAACATCGAGTGCGGGATAAACGCGGCCACGTTTGGGCCGAGTGGCAACTCTTCAAAGTGATCCAAATATTCTTTGCTGTTATTCCACTTTATCGCGTCGACGCATTTGGATAGCACTTTTTTCGGTACGTTCTCAACGCGAGCGAAGCAGTCGACAATAGGATCAGCGCCATCTTTTTGCTGCGCGCCATAACTGAGGCCAAGGCTGCAATTTCCTACCAGTACAGTGGTGGTGCCGTGGCGTACCGCTTCAGGCAGCCCGGGTTCAAGCTCCACTTCAAGGTCGAGGTGGGTATGGATATCGAGCAGCCCCGGCATCAGGTATTGATCGCGCCCATCGATAACCTGTTTCGCCAGTGCCTGCGGCAATGCTCTGCCCTTGGCCGCTATTTTCCCGTCTGCAATGGCGATATCGAGTTGCTCAGGGCGGTTGCCAGTGCCGTCGAACACCAGCGCGTCGTTAATTAAGGTATCCCAACAGGGGGCTTGCTTGGTCATGGTAAATGGCTTCCGGAACGTTTAGCTGGATTTCCTGCGGGCGCTTGCCTACAGCTTACTATTGTAAACCAGCACGCCGCCGGAATGACACAAGCGGGCCGGACGTGATCTAATGGGATTCAAGCCTTGCTTACGCGAGTGCGACTTATTCAAACCGACCAAATACACCGTTCAAAAGGCCTGTTTTATGAAGATTGCCAACAACACCGTCGTCAGCATTCACTACACCCTGAACAATGCCGATGGCGAGCAGCTGGATTCCTCTGAGGGGGGTGACCCGCTAAACTATTTGCATGGCGCGGGTAACATCGTTGCCGGCCTCGAGAATGCGCTCACCGATAAAAGTGCCGGCGATTCACTTCAAGTGGTGGTTAGCCCTGAAGAGGGTTATGGCGAATACAATGATGGCCTGGTGCAGTCTGTTGATCGCGACCTGTTCCAGGGCGTTGATAAAATTGAAGTAGGCGCGCGCTTTGAAGCGCAGAGTGAGCAGGGCCCGATTAGCGTGGTAGTTACCGATGTGAAGGAAGATGCTATCGTTGTGGATGGCAATCATCCACTGGCGGGTGAAGCCTTACACTTTGATGTAACGGTAGCCGATGTGCGCGAAGCCAGCGCCGAAGAAATCGACCACGGCCACGTTCATTAGCGCCAGCGCACCGGCGCTTCCTGCCAAGACTCCCAGTTGTCGGGTGCAGATTTTTCGAAGTCTGCCTGCAGCGCGTTAATTGCCGCACTCACAAACGCGCTGGTTGAATCTATGCGCTGTTTTAAATCGTCCAGCGATTCGCATTGCATGTCGATTAAAAGCGCATCGCGGATTGCGGTGGGCAGGCTCTCCATATCGTCATCTTCCAGCCGGGTAAGGCGGCTCCATATCTGCAGGCGCCGCCAGAAAACCATAGCCTCGCCAACACTGCGTTGAAAATTTTCAACGCCGGTTTCGCCGGCAAAAATTTTCGCTGCCGGGGAATCGGCAGCGCAGCACGCCAGTACCATTTCTTCGTAGGGCTTTTCGCACATCGCTTTTGACGGCGCGGCCAACAGACATGCACAAGCGCATAGATAGTCGAGTTCCATCAAGCCGCCAGAGCGCAACTTTACATCGAGTCGCAGGTCTTTCTTTTTGCCAATGCGCTGCTCTTGCAGGCGCCTGAGCATTTTTGCCGCATCCAGTTTCAGCTGTTCACTATCACGCGGTTTCGACAGCACCTCTGCACGCACGCCGGTAATGCCAGCCTGTAGCTCGGCGCTCCCGGCCACTGCTCGCCCGGCGGTTAGCGCGATATGTTCCCATGTTTTTGCATTATTTAGCTGGTATTCGGCAAAGCTGCGCATGGAAACTGTGGCCGGGCCGGAGCGACCCGATGGGCGCAGACGCATGTCCATTTCATAAGCGCGTCCCTCGCGGGTTCGCAGTTCCATTAAATGCTGTAGTCGATTCGAAAACTGGTTGGCTTGCTCCAGGTCGATGTTATCGTCCGATACAAATATAAGATCCAGGTCCGACATCGGCGCCATCGCGCGCATGCCGAGCTTGCCCATGCCGATAACAGCGATTGGCGCCTGCGTAAGGCGGGTTTCTTCGCAGCCTATTTTTAGGCCTAGATGAATGGTATGCTCCGCCAGCGCGGTAAGCGTGCGCTGTAACTCGGGCGCGCCAATTTCGCCGCGTAGCAATTGCAGGAAATGCAGGTATAGCTGCTCGTTAACAAAACGACGCAAGCGCTCCAGTCGCATTTCGAAATCGTTGGTTTGCAATACAAAGTCACTATCGAAAGCGGGGTCGTTTTCTTGCCGCGAGTGTGGTTCCAATAGCAGGTCGACAATGTGTGGCGATTGTTCAAGCAGGCTGGACATATGCGGCGAATACAGCAGCGGTGTAACGATATCCTGCAGTAGCAAGTGATGCTCGGCAAGCAGCCGCAGATATTGACCGCCGCGCGGAATCGCAACAAAAAAGTCGTGCAGCTTGTTAATAGCAGCAGTGCGATCCATGCTGGTTTCGTCGAGCAGCTCGGCGAGTTGCAAGAACAAGGGCTGTAGTGCGCTGGCATGCGCGGGGTTTACACCATAGTTGGCAAAACCCTTTTGCCACGCTTCGTAAATAGCTTTTTCAGAGGCGGGCAGTTCCTCCACCCATCGCATGGTTTCGGCGCGCACGGCAACATCGGCTGCGTCGTCTTGCTGGCGCGTGTTAAAGGTGCCATCGAAGATAGCGCTAACTGTTTTACGATGTTCGGTCAGTTCTGCCCACAGCGCATCGGCGTCGCTGCGACCTAGTAACTGCAACAGCCTGTTGAGCTGCGCGGTTTCTCGTGGCAAGGTCTGGGTTTGCTGGTTCTCCAGCATTTGCAGCGCGTCTTCCAGCAGGCGATAGAAACGATAGGCTGCGGTGAGTTGTTGGCGCGCTTCGGCGGGGAGTAGGCCGGCGTCCTCAAGGTTGGCCAGTGTTTGCACCGTGTTTTGCGTGCGCAACTGGGGCTTCTTGCCGCCCCACAGCAACTGCATGCCATTAACGACAAATTCTATTTCGCGAATGCCGCCGCGCCCGAGCTTAAGGTTGTAACCGTTTTTATTTTCGGGGTCATTCAGCGCACCACTACTGCGCGCATGTTTTAATTGGGGGTGTTCGCGGTTGATCTTTTGCTTGAGTTTGAAGATCTCATCGACCATTTGGTAATCGAGGTTTTGTCGCCACAAGTACGGCTCCAGGTCTTGCAGAAAAGCATTGCCTGTGTCGATGTCGCCCGCGACAACCCGGGCCTTGATCATGGCCAGCCGGTGCCAGGGATAGGAGTGAAAAAAATAAAATTCCTGCGCGGCCTCACTCGGCATGCACAGGCTCATTGCCGAGGCATTCGGGCGCAAGCGCCAGTCGACCCGCCATACAAACTCCTGCTCAACGGGTTTCGACAAGATTTGCGCCATGCGTTTGAGTACGCGGCTGACGACATCGCTACGCCCGTGCACACTGGCCACAGGCAGGTGTTCGGTATCATAAAAAGCCACCAGGTCGATGTCGCTGGAAAAATTCAGGTCATAACCACCAAGCTTGCCTAGCCCAAGAATAAAAAGCCCGGGAATGGCGCCGTTCTGTAGTGGTTCGGCTTTGGCAACATAACGCGACATCTGCGGTTCGGCCCACGCGGCGGCGAGCGCCTTGGAGATGGTGGCTTCGGCAAACGCGGTTTGCAGCCTGCCCAGGGTTGCGGCATCGAGTGTGTGTTGAATGCGGCTGTGCGACCAGCGATAGGCAAACAAAGCTTTGCAACGGCGCAATGCGGGTTCAACATTTTTGTCGCAGGGTAGCGCGCTGGTAGATTCTATGAGTGCGCGCAGCGCGGTTTCGTCGTCGTCCGCGAGTTGTGCGAGATCGCTGGCGTAGCGTGCGGCGATATTGCTGAGGTAGCTTGAGCTTGCTTCGTTCATGCCTGGTTTTCCGTGCAGCGGTTGTTGGTGATTTTAGTTGCAATGGATTGAGGTCGAGATGGTGACCGTGACGGTGACGGTGACCGGTGTCAGGGGTAGCTTGCCCTGTGCATGACACGCTGTAAATACATCCTTGTACGCTCGACGGCGGCGTCCATGCCGCCGACGGTCATGCACAGGCCAAACTGCCCCTGACACCTGGTGCCACGCTGCAAGATGCCAGTGTTACCCAGGTCGACAATGCCCAGCCGCCGACGGTCATGCACAGGCCAAACTCCCCCTGACACCTGGTGCCACGCTGCAAAAAATAGGGTTATTGCTGCAGTAGAACAACTAGCGCAATTAAAGCCACGGTGACAACGATGGTTAGCAAATTGAAGTAGCGATCGATCCACAGTTTTACTGCGGGGCCAAGCCACCACACCAGCGCAGCCAGTATGCCAAAGCGCAGCGCGCGGCTAATAAACGCGCCGAGCACAAATAAACCGAACGGTACCAGGGCGGCACCTGCTGCAATGGTGAATACCTTAAATGGAATGGGCGTGAAACCGGCGGTAAACGTGGTGATGAAGGTATTGTCGGCAAACTTTTGGGCAATGGCATCGAAGGCTTCAACACTAAAGCCCGGCACATAGCGGTAGAAAAACTCGTCCATGCTGCCCCACAGGCCCCAGCCCAATGCATAGCCCGCCATGCCGCCCAACACTGAACCGGCGGTGCAGATCGCCGCAAAGCGCAGCGCGCGCGAGGGTGCACTCATGGCCATGGCGAGCAACAAAATATCGGGTGGAATCGGGAAAAACGATGCTTCGGCAAACGCAATCAGGAAAAGTGCCCAGCCGGCATGCGGATGTCCTGACCAGTGCAGCACCCAGTCGTAAAGCCGGCGCAATGCGTGCGGGCGCTTCGCCGGCAGCGCGCTATCTATTGGGCCCGGATTGCCAGGTGGCGGGTTGAGCGGTGAAGTCATTGCTTGGTTTCTCGACAATATCGGCTACAAAACGACTGCAGCGGGTCGGAATGATAACGCGAAATAGTGCACATTTTTTCAACGATAGTATTTAAAGGTCATTAAAAATCATTATATTAGCA